>NZ_JBPEJF010000010.1:0-147875 GCF_051016555.1 Agromyces sp. Marseille-Q5079
TCGGCGCGAGGACGTTGACGCGGAAGCCGAGCTCGGTCTCCTCGAGCGGGGCGTCGAGGAACGGGCCGATGCGGCCGGTGATGCCGGCGTTGTTCACGAGGCCGGAGACGGTGCCGAACTCGGCGACGGCGGCCGGCACGACGCTTGCGGCGGCCGCCAGGTCGGCCATGTCGATCTGGAGCAGCAGGACGCGCGCTCCGGATGCCTCGCAGTCGGCCTTGACCGATTCGGCATCGGCCAGGCGATCACGGTAGGTCAGCACGAGATCATGGCCGACCAGGGCGAGGCGCCGCGCGATCTCGGCGCCGATGCCGCGGCTTGCGCCGGTGATGATGGTGACGGGTCGGGTCGTTGCATCCGCTGACATGCGACCAGCCTAGAACGACGGCGGATGCTGGCGGCGGCGGCGGCCGAGGCGTAGCATCCGCCCATGGCACGCACGGTGGCGAGCCCGCCAGAGGGCAAGACCGGAAACGCATACACGCGATTCTTCGAGAGGGTCGATCGGGCGCTGTCGCCCGCGTTCGGCGGCGCGACGTCCGTCGACGACCATCCCGAGGACGCCACGCCGATCGCGGATCGCCTCTGCCCGCTCTGCGGACACGCGATGGGCGAGCACGTGATCGACCACTCGACGCCGAATTCGATGCTCGAGTGCCCGACGGACGAGCGCCTTCCCGAGCGCCCCATCGACGTGCCGTTGAACGAGTTCGGCATGACGGCGCCCGAGCGCGCCGATCAGCGAGGCCAGACCAGGGGCACGTAGCGCGCGGCGACAGTGAGGCCGGGGCCGGCCGGACCTATGCGCCAACGCCGCCGGATGGCCCGCGACGATGCGCGGGACGGCGATGCACCTCTTGGATCGATGCGCTCGGTGCATTGATCGACGGCGCGGCGATGCGCGAAGGGATCGATGCGCGACGAACCTCAACGTCGTGGTGCCGGCTCAGAACGGCCAGATCACCGGCACGTAGAGCACCGCAACCGCGAGGAAGAGCAGCAGGAGGGGAAGGCCGAGCTTCCAGTAGTCGCCGAAGCGGTATCCGCCCGGTTCGAGCACCATGGTGTTCGCCGGCGTCGCGACGGGGGTGAGGAACGCGGCCGCTCCCGCGACGGCGAGCGCCATCATGAACGGCAGCACCGAGACGCCGAGGTCGTCGGCGACCACCGCCGCGATCGGGGCGACGATCAGCACGGTCGCGGTGTTGGAGATCAACTGGCCGAGCACCACGGTGAGCGCGCACACGGCCAGGAGCGCGAGGTGCGGCGACCCGCCGCCGACGACGTCTAGCAGCGCGCCCGCGATGAGGTCGGCGGTGCCGGTCTCCACGAACGCGGTCGACAACGGGATCATGCCGGCGACGAGCACGACCGTCGTCCACGAGATGCTGCGGTACGCCTGAGCGGGCGACACCACGCGGACGACCACGAGCGCGGATGCCGCGAGCAGTCCGGCGATCGCCGGCGGAACGATACCCGTGGCGAGCAGCACGACCATCGCGACGAGCACGCCGATGGCGCGCTTCGCGCCGACGCCGAGCGGCACGGATCGCCGAACGGCGGACGGCGGGTCGACGACCAGTACCTCGGGGCCGGTCGTGTTGCGCTCGAGGTCCTCCCATCGGCCGGAGAGCAGGAGCGTGTCGCCGGGTCGGAGCGTCGTCTCGAGGCCATGCAGCTCCTGCCCTCCCCGTTGCACGGCGACGACGACGAGGTCGCCGCTCGGGGTGGTCATGCCGGCGAACAGGTGCCGGCCGACGAGCTCGGATCGCGGTGCGACCACGACCTCCGCGACGCCGTTGCGAACGCCGATGAGCTCCGTGCCATCGGGGATCGCGTACTGGCGCCGCAGCGTGTCCGCGTGTGCGGCGATGTCGCGCGGCAGCGACGCGGGCGTGCGCGACGGGAGCAGCCAGCGGCCGAAGAGGGCGATGATGAGCAGGGTGCCGCCGAGCAGCGGCAGGCCGACCAGCCCGAACTCGAAGAAGCCGAACGGCCGGGCGCCGGCATCCGTCGCGACCTCGCTCACGATGATGTTCACGGGCGTGCCGGTGAGCGCGAGCATCGAGCCGGCGTGCGCCGAGAACGCGAGCGGCATGAGCATCTGCGATGGCGGGATGCCGGCTCGCGTCGCGACGACCACGACGACCGGGATCAACGCCGCCACGGCCCCGTTCACGCTGATCAGGGCGGTGATGACGGCGACGAGGACGCACACCACGACGAGCAGGGGGGTGCGCCTCGTTCCGGCGCGACCGATGACGACCTGACCGGCCCACGCGGTCACGCCCGTCGCGTCGAGCGACTCGCCGACCACGAAGAGGGTCGTGATGAAGATGACCGTCGGATCCCCGAATCCGGCGAGCGCCTGGCCGAGGTCGAGCACGCCCGTGATCCACAGCGCCACCGAGACGCCGACCGCGACGACGCCGAGCGGCACGCGATTCGAGAGGAAGGCCACGATGGCGATCGCCAGAATGGCCAGGGTGATGACCACCGGATCCATGCGGCCAACCATAGTGGGCGGCATCCGCGGTTCGGGAAGGGTCGGAGTATCCCTTCGGCCGCGCCTGACGCTACTGTCGCTCATGAGCGGCGGTTCCCATCCGGACCCGCCCGCGAACCCGGGGATGGGGTGTTCGATGGCGTCGGATGTGCGGTCGGTCGGGACCGGAACGAGCGGGACGGGTGCGGTCGCACCGGCGGCGAGGGCGCCGTGGCTGCCCCTGATCGTCGTGGTGCTCACCCAGATCCAGGCCTCCTTCGCGGTGAACGCGCTCACGGTGTCGATGGCCGGCATCACGAGCGACCTCGACACGGCGGCATCCTCGGTCGGGACGGCGATCACCGCGGGCACCTTCGCCATGGCGGCGTTCATCCTGCTCGGTGCGAAGATCGGCGCCCGATTCGGCACGCGCGGCGTGTTCCAGATCGCCGTGGCGATCCACGCCCTCGCGATGGCCGGTGTGGCCCTCTCGCAGAGTCCCGCGATGCTGTTCATCGCGCAGGCGTCGTCGGGTGCCGTCATCGCGCTCATCGCACCGGCTCTCACCGTGTTCATCGCAACCAGCTACCACGGCGACCAGCAGGCGAAGGCGATCGGACTCCTCGCGGCCGCGATCCCCGCGGCGGGAGTCCTGGCGTTGCTCATCGCCGGCTCGTTCGCGACGACGATCGGCTGGCGCTGGTCGTTCGCGCTCATGGTCGCCCTCGGTGCCGTGAACCTGGTGTTGAGCTTCGGGCTGAAGAAGGTCCCGAACCAACCGGGGCTCACGATCGACTGGGTCGGTGCGACCCTCGCGGCCGTCGCGATCGTGCTGCTGAGCTTCGGATTCTCGGGCCTGAACACCTGGGGCGTGTGGAATGCCACGTCGCAGGCGCCCTTCGACATCCTCGGCGTCTCGCCGGCGCCCCTGCTGATCGTCCTCGGGCTCGTCGTCGGGCAGGTGTTCTTCCTGTGGCTGCGGCGCCGCGGGGCCGAACGCCGACCACGGATCTTCGACCTGCGGGTGCTCGCGACGGGGTCCGAGCGGGCGGTGACCGCATGCATGGCGATCATGCTCTTCGTGGGCACCGCCGCGAACTTCCTGATCCCGCTCTACATGCAGGTCGTGCAGGGGCTCAGCGGCATCGAGACGTCGTTCTCGATCATCCCGTACACACTGTCGATCTTCCTCGCCTCCACGTTCATCGCGTACCTCTACGGCCGGTTCACGCCCCGCATCCTCGCGGCATCCGGATTCGCGGTGGTCGCGGTCGCACTCGCGCTGCTCGCATTCACCGTGCGAGGGGAGTGGGGTCAGGCGTTCGTCGTCGTGGGCCTGATCCTGCTGGGACTCGGCCAGGGCGCCATCGTCGCACTCGTGTTCAACACCCTGCTGTCGTCCGCACCGAAGCAGCTCGCCGGTGACGTCGGCGCCTGGCGCGGCCTCGTCCACAACCTCTCGGGCTCGGTCGGCATCGCGGTCGCCACGGCATTCGCGGTCGGCATCCTCTCGTCGACCCTTGCGGTGTCGGCCCTGGACCACCCAGAGATCGGGTCGGAGCTCATCAGCGAGGTGAACATCAACGAGGCCGACTTCATGACCAACGATCAGCTCGAGGCGGCGCTGTCGGAGACCTCCGCGACGGATGCCGAGGTCGAGGCCGCCGTGGCCATCAACGAGGATGCCCGGCTGCACGCCCTGAAGGTCTCGCTGCTCGGCCTGGCCCTGCTCGCCTTGCTTGCCATCGTCCCCGCGCTCCGGATGCCGGGCATGCGCAAGGGCGACCTTCCCGAGAAGCTCGAACCCGATGACGACGACCCGATCGACGAGGTCGAGGACGAACTGGAGGTGGCACGATGACCCGCAGCCCGAACAAGCTCGTTCCAGCGGACTTCTCCGCGGTCCCGTCGCTTCACGTGGCGGATGCGGTCCAGGTGGCGGTCGTCGACGAGCTCGGCGCCGGCGCACTCGATGCGATCGGCGTGCTCGTGCACACGACGGGCGAGTCGCCCGCCGGCATCGCCATGGATCGGGAGGCTCTCGCCCGTGCCGGGTTCGAGGCGAAGCCCGGTTCGACGCTCGTGCTCGCCGGAGCCGAGCCGACCCTGCTCGTGGTCGTCGGCGCCGGCTCGGCCGACGAGCTGACCGATGCCGTGCTGCGCGACGCGGCCGCGGCGTTCGTCCGTGCCGTGCCGAAGGCGGCGAGGATCGGGCTGCGCGTGACATCCGTCGGTTCCGTGGATGCCGCCGCAGCCGCGAAAGCGCTTTCCGAAGGCGTGCTGCTGGCCAGATACCGCTACGACCCGCTGAAGGCCATCGCGAGGGAGACGCCGCTCGCGCGCGTCGAACTCCACCTCGACGGTGCCGACCGTGCTGCGGCATCCGCCGGGGTCGCCGAGGGACGCGTGACGGCGCGGGCGACGGCGATCGCGCGCGACCTCGCGAACACGCCGCCCAGCCATCTGACGGCGACGGACCTCGCCGACGTGGCCGCCGAGCTGGGGGAGCGGTTCGGATTCGACGTCGAGTCGTACGACAAACAGGAACTCATCGACATGGGCTGCGGCGGCCTGCTCGGCGTCAATGCCGGGAGCGCGGAGGAACCGCGCATGATCGTGCTCGGCTACGCGCCGCAGGGGGAGTCGAGTGGACACCTGGGGCTCGTCGGCAAGGGCATCATGTACGACTCGGGCGGCATCAGCCTGAAGCCGTCCGACCCGATGCACCTGCTCATGAAGATGGACATGGGCGGGGCGGCATCCGTGCTCGCCGCATTCACCGCGCTGCGGGACCTCGGCGCGACGGCGAGCGTGTCGGGCTGGCTCATGTGCACCGACAACATGCCCTCGGGCGCGGCGTACAAGCTGGGCGACGTGCTCACGGCCCGGGGAGGGACGACCGTCGAGGTGAAGAACACCGATGCCGAGGGACGGCTCGCCATGATGGACGGCCTCGTGCTGGCGACCGAGGCCGGCGTCGATGCGATCATCGACATCGCGACGCTCACGGGTGCGGCCCTCATGGCGCTCGGCCCGGCGACCGCAGCGCTGTTCGGCACGAGCCAGCCGCTCGTCGACCGGGTGCGCGCCGCTGCGGACGCGACCGACGAGCCCGCTTGGCAGCTCCCGCTCGAGCGGAAGTACCGCAAGCAGCTCGATTCGGATGTCGCGGACCTCTCGAATCTCGGCGGGCCGTATGCCGGCGCGGCGACGGCGGCATTGTTCCTCGCGGAGTTCGTGGGGGAGACGCCCTGGGCGCACCTGGACATCGCCGGCACGATGCAGAGCGATGCGGATGACGCCTGGCGCTCGAAGGGAGCCACAGGGTACGGCGCGCGCATGTTGATCGACGTCGCGAGGGACTTCACGCCGGTCACCGACGGATAGCGGCTGCGACACGGTCGGCTGCCGGTGCTCGGTGCCGGGCGTGTCAAGTTCACTTGACACGCGGGCTCGCTCGATCTAGTGTGTCAAGTCCACTTGACACTTGAGGAGCGACCCCGTGCGCGCACAACCGACCGTCGACCAGCGTGCGCTCAGCGATGTCGGGCGGTTGGCCGCCTGGACCTTCGCGTGGGTGGCGACCCTCGCGTTGGCCAGGTTCGGTCCCATCCACCTGTGGGACCACGACCCGGTCATCGGATGGATCGCGATCGCCGTCAACCTCGTCGTCGGGGTCGGATGGATCATCGCCCACGCGCGCTACCTCAGGGGAGTGGATGACCTGCAGCGGAAGATCATGCTCGACGCGATCGCCGTCGCCCTCGGAGTGGGGCTCGTCGCCGGATTCGCCGCCGCGGCCGCGAGCAACGTCGGACTGATCGCGTTCGACCCCGACATCGCCGTCTTCACGGCGCTCATGGCCGCCGTCTACATCATCGCCGTTGCCGTCGGGACCCTGAGGTACCGGTGA
Source organism: Agromyces sp. Marseille-Q5079 (assembly GCF_051016555.1). Lineage (NCBI taxonomy): Bacteria > Bacillati > Actinomycetota > Actinomycetes > Micrococcales > Microbacteriaceae > Agromyces > Agromyces sp. Marseille-Q5079. The sequence goes on from NZ_JBPEJF010000010.1 coordinate 6,399, forward strand.
AGAACCGCCTCAGGGACCTTCGAGCCGAACGGGATTGGACGCAGGCCGACCTCGCCGAGCGCCTGAACGTCTCCCGGCAGACGATCAACGCCATCGAGAAGGAGAAATTCGACCCGAGCCTGCCGGTCGCGTTCCGCATCGCGAGACTCTTCGACCTGCAGATCGAGGAGATCTTCGCCGGCGAGCCATTGGGTCAGGGCCCCGAAGCGCGGGATGTCACTGCAGGGCCCTGACCGCATCGTCACCGGTGATTGCAGATGCGAGAGTGGAGCCGCAATCCTTCGACCCGACATAATGTGCATTATCGGCGCATCGGGATCTCTGCGAGAAGTCCCGGTCATGCCGATTTCTGCTCGATCTGGCTATTCCGTCGGACGCTCACTCAGGGTGCGCGTCAGGATCGATCTCAGCGACTCGAGGTCGTCGTCGCCGACGGCGTGGAACAGTTCGTCGGCGACCGCCTGCGTGTGGTGCTGCGCTGATCGCAACGCCTGCGCGCCGTGGGACGTCAAGTCCAGGATGGTGACCCTGCGGTCGCGATCCGACGGTGTACGCGACACGTGCCCCAGTCGCTCGAGATCGTCGATCATCCGCACCATGCCGGTCTTGTCGGTGTTCAGGCGCACAACGAGATCGCGCTGGGTCTGGACGCCGTCGCGAATCAGGAACATGACCGCGACGTGCCTGCTCGTCAGCTCCATCGGGCGCAATGCGGTGTTGAGTCGTTGCGTCGCGAGTGCGTGCACCTGGTTCAGCAGGAGCCCCACCTCGATGGACGCTGATGCCCTGTCGTCGCTCATGTTCTGATTCTCCCCCATTTAGATCCAAATGCAATTGATCCAAATAAATCTAATGGATAGGCTGCCCGCATGTCCTCTCTCGATGTTCCGGTCCGTGACGATCGCCGCTGGCCGCTCTGGCTCCTCCGGTTCTCCCTGACTGCGACGGCGCTCCTCCTGTTCGGCCAGGCGGTCCTGGCCGGTCTGTTCATGGAGGGGATGCACTCGGCATTCGCGATGCACCGCGAGATGGCGACAGTCTCGGGCATCGTTCTCATGGTCGCCATCGGTGCCGCCGTCGCGGCTCGTGTTCTCGGCCGCGGCGCGCGTTGGCCGATCGCGGCGACCCTCGGGCTGCTCGGGTTGATGTCGCTGCAGGCGTTCGCCGGCTTCCGCTCGTTGGTCGCGCTGCACGTGCCGTTCGGCACGGTCGTGATCGTGCTCGGCGCGGCGTTGGCCGTGTGGGCGTGGTTGCCGCGGCCGACCCCGGGAGGCCGCGAGAAGCCGGCGGAGGCCCGTGGTGGGTCCGACGCGAACGACTGACCCGCCGACAGGTGCTCCGCGGAGTGCCTCGGGCCTGCGCGAGCACCTCGAGCAGGGCGCGTCCGGCTCCGTGCCATCATGGGCCGCATGGCGACCCACATCGCACTGCTGCGCGGGATCAACGTCGGCGGCCGAAACCCGGTTGCCATGTCGGCGTTGGCGGACACCTTCGTCGGCGCCGGGTACGCCGACGTGAGCACGTACATGCAGAGCGGGAACGTGCTCTTCACGACGGATGCCGCGAGCGGGACCGAGCTCGAGACGTCGGTCGAGCGCATGCTCGAGCAGCGATTTGGGGTATCGATCCTCACCGTCGTGCGATCGCGCGACGAGCTCGCGGCGACCGTCGCCGCGGCGCCACCGGATCACGGCTCGGACGCGCTCCGCAGCGAGGTGTTCTTCCTGAAGCATCCGCTCACCGCCGACGAGGCCATGGCGGAGATGCCGGAGCTGCGCGACGGCGTGGACTCCGCCTCGGCCGGCCCCGGTGCGCTCTACTTCTCCCGTGTCGCGGCGCGGGCGACGAAGACGCGAATCCAGCGCTTCATGGGCACGCCCGTCTTCCAGCGGATGACCGTTCGCACCTGGAAGGTCACGACGCGCCTCCTGCAACTCGCCGACGCCTAGGTCGAGGTCCCTCCCCCGGCCACTCCCCCGCCCCCACGTTCCCCCACGGCCGCTCGCACGGGGAACGGTCGTTCCACCCGCGGTCGTCGAGCGGCCGGCACCGGCGGACGTGACGGCACTAGCGTTGGTGGATGGTCAACTATCGCTACCTCGGAAACAGCGGCTTCAAAGTCTCGGAGATCACCTACGGCAACTGGATCACGCACGCCTCGCAGGTCGAGAACGATGCCGCGATCGCCACCGTACACAAGGCGTTGGATCTCGGCATCACGAGCTTCGACACCGCCGACGTCTACGCCAACACCGCCGCCGAGGTGGTGCTCGGCGAGGCGCTGAAGCACCAGCGCCGGGAATCGCTCGAGATCTTCACGAAGGTGTATTGGCCAGTCGGTCCGACCCCGCACGGGCCGAACGACACCGGCCTCTCGCGCAAGCACATCCTCGACGGCATCAACGGGTCGCTGCGCCGGCTCGGCGTCGACTACGTCGACCTCTACCAGGCGCACCGCTACGACCACGAGACGCCGCTCGAGGAGACCATGCAGGCGTTCGCCGACATCGTGCGGCAGGGCAAGGCCCTCTACATCGGCGTCTCGGAGTGGACGGCCGAGCAGCTTCGCGAAGGCCACGCGCTCGCGAAGGAGCTCAGGTTCCAGCTCGTCTCGAATCAGCCGCAGTACTCGGCGCTCTGGCGCGTCATCGAGGGCGAGGTCGTTCCGACGTCGGAGGAGCTCGGCATCTCGCAGATCGTCTGGTCGCCGATGGCGCAGGGCGTGCTGAGCGGGAAGTACCTGCCGGGGCAGCCGGTGCCGGCGGGATCCCGCGCGACCGATGAGAAGAGCGGCGCCGGCTTCATCAAGCGCCTGCTCGAGGACGACGTCCTCGAAGCCGTGCAGAAGCTCAGGCCGATCGCGGCCGAGGCAGGGCTCACCATGCCCCAGCTCGCGATCGCCTGGGTCCTGCAGAACCCGAACGTGGCAGCCGCGCTGGTCGGCGCCTCGCGGCCCGAGCAGCTCGAGGATTCGGTCAAGGCGTCGGGCGTCACCCTCGACGCCGACGTGCTCGCAGCGATCGATGCCGCGCTCGCCCCGGTCGCCGTGACCGATCCGGCCGAGACCGCCAGGACCTCGCCGAAGGCCCGCGTGGCGTGATCGCCGACTGCGCGCGCGGTCGGTCTCAGCCGGCCGCGCGCGTGACCAGATCGGCGATGAAGGCCAGGTCGGCGGGCGTGAGCTTCGTCACGGCGTACGAGGTCGGCCACATGGTGCCCTCGTCGAGGGTCGCGTTGTCGTTGAAGCCGAGCGACGCGTAGCGCGCCTTGAACTTGCCCGCGGGCTGGAAGAAGACGACGGCCTTGCCGTCCTTCGCATAGGCCGGCATTCCGTACCAGGTGCGCGGCTCCAGCTGAGGGGCGTGCTCGAGCACGATCGCGTGGATCGCCTCGGCGGCGACGCGGTCGTCGCCGTCCATGGCCTCGATGCTGGCGATGCAGTCGGCCAGGGCCTCTGCGGCCTTCTCCTCGGCCGACGCCTTGCGCGCGGCCCGCTTCGCCTCGGCCGCAGCGGCCTTCATCGCGGCCTTCTCCTCGGCGCTGAACGCCTGGTGCGAGGGTGCGGGCTTGGTGGTCTTCTCGGTCATGATGCTCCTCGGTCTCGTCGTGTGATGTGTCGCGAGCGGATGCTGCGGCGTCGGTTCGTCAGATCGGCTGCTGGATGCGCACCATGTTCCCGGCCGGGTCGCGGAATGCGCAATCGCGGACGCCGTAGGGCTGGTCGATCGGCTCCTGGGCCACCTCCGCGCCGCTCGCGGCGACCTGGTCGAACGTGCTGTCAACGTCGGAGGTCGACAGCACGATGCTCGCATACGTGCCCTTCGCCATCATCTCGGCGACCGTGCGCCGCTCCTCGTAGGTCGTGCCGGGGTCGGGCGTCGGCGGCGTGAGCACGATCGACGTCTCGGCCTGGCCGGCCGGGCCGACGGTGATCCACCGCATCTGCTCGTAGCCGACGTCGTTGCGCACCTCGAAGCCCAGCGTGTCCCGGTAGAACTTCAGGGATTCCTCGGCATCGGTGTGCGGAAGGAAGGTGTACTGAATCGTGATGTCCATGTCGCCACGCTACTTGCGGCGGGCGGGCTGCGCTTCTCGATTCCTGACCGGTCTCGCGACGCGCTTCGCGAGCACCGAGGGCACCGCTTCGAAGATGCCGTCCGGCTGCTGCCGGTACACGCTCGGCGGTACCCCGACGAGCTCGGTGAACCGCGTGCTGAACGTGCCGAGCGACGAGCAGCCGACCGCGAAGCAGACCTCGGTGACGCTCAGGTCGCCTCGGCGCAGCAGGGCCATCGCCCGCTCGATGCGCCGGGTCATGAGGTAGCTGTACACGGACTCGCCGTACGCGAGCTTGAACTGACGGCTGAAGTGCCCGGCAGACATGTTGATGCCGCGCGCGAGTTCCTCGACGTTGAGCGGCTTCGCGTACTCGCGATCGATGCGGTCGTGCACGCGTCGCAGCAATGCGAGGTCGCGCAGGCGCTGGTCGTGTGCGGAGTCGCCGGTCACCGTTCGATTCTGGCACGGACGACTCCTCGACGGTCGGAGCTCCCGGAGTCGGGCGCGCGGCCGGATCGTCGGTTCGGATGACTCGCGGCGAGATCCGCGACATCCGCCCTGATCTGGGAATAACCTGTGAGCGCACGAACTCGTCGCCCACCGAAAGGACCCCCTATGTCTTCGACAGAGCAACCCACCGTGTTCGCGGCCTTCACGCTGAACTCCGAGAACATGTCGAAGTCGGCCATCAACACGGTGCGCACGACGCTCGGCATCTCGGGCGCGATCGCGCTCATCATCGGCATCTTCATCACGTTCTGGCCGAAGACCGCCGCCGACGTGCTCACCGTGCTGCTCGCGATCTACTTCCTGATCGCCGGGCTGGCGTACGTCGGTCTCGGGATCTTCTCCAAGGGCATCTCCGGCGGCGCCAGGGCGCTCGACCTCATCCTCGGCGTGCTGTTCGTGATCGCGAGCATCGTGGCGTTCGCGAACATCCAGGCGGCGGCGAGTCTCCTCGCGGCCGTGCTCGGCATCGTCGTGGGCATCGTCTGGATCATCGAGGGCGTCGTCTCGCTCGTGCAGTCGGGCGACGCGGCGTCGCGCGGCTGGGCGATCTTCTTCGGCATCCTGAGCCTGCTCGCGGGCATCGTGCTGCTCTTCTCGCCGATCTGGGGCTTCGTCATCCTCATGGTGATCACGGGCATCAGCCTGATCGTCCTCGGCATCGTGCAGATCGTCCGCGCCTTCACGTTCGGCAAGGGCGCCAAGACCTCCTGACCGAGCGCGGAAACGCCTGCGGGCCGGTCGGGATCTCCCCGACCGGCCCGCAGCGTCTTCGCCGGCGGCGGAGCGCTCAGCTCTCGGGTGCGAAGCCCGAGACGTCTCCGACGTAGCGCGTGTGGTCGGCGGGGATCGGGTCGACCGCGGCGGCGGCGACCTCGGCGGCGAATTCCGACACGTTGTAGAGGCGGCCCGCGTCGACCTTGCGCGCCTCGATCGCGCCGGGGTTCGCCCGCTCGAGCAGGGTCGCCGTGATGGTGCCCTCGATCATGTCTCCGGAGACGGTGACGAACTCGACGCCCGCGGCATCCAGCTCGGGCAGCTTCGCCCGGAGGGCGTCCTCTCCGGCGCGCTTCGAGAGGGCGACCGGCTCGTACTCGGGCATGGTCGGCGTCGTGCGGATGAAGTGGGCCTGGTGGCTCGTCACGAAGACGATGCGGGCACCCTCGGCGAGGTGCGGCAGGGCGTTGTCGACGACGTTCACCTGCGCATCGCGGTTCAGCCGCATCGCGTAGTCCTCGCCCATGCCGGTCTCCATGCCGCCGGAGGCATTCAGGACGAGTACGTCGACGGGCCCGAAGGCCGCGACCGCCTGCTCGAACATCGAGGTGACGGATGCCGCGTCGGTGAGGTCTGCGCCGACCGCGATCGCGCGGCCGCCGGCGGCCTCGATGGCCGCGACGACCTTGTCGGCGCGGGGCGCCTTGCTGCGGTAGTTGACGACCACCGCGGCACCGGCCTCGGCGAGGTAGCGGGCCGTGTCGGCGCCGATGCCGCGCGAGGAACCCGTGACGACGGCCACCTTTCCGGTCAGCGATCCAGGGTCGAGTGGATTGGTCACGTGCGAGTCTCCTCGAGGTGGTTCGGGTCGGACCGGTCGGTCCCGGCGATGCGCCGCACCGAGGATATCAACCCCCCGTGGCATCCGTCGCCCTGCTAGTTTCGGTAGAGGGGCCCGTGCGAAGGAGAACGAATTGGATGTGCTCACCCAGTACGCGTGGATCGCATGGCTCGTGCTCATCCTCGTGTTCGCCACCATCGAGGTGTTCACGCTCGAGATGACCTTCCTCATGCTCGCGCTCGGCAGCGTCGCCGGCCTCCTCTCGGGGCTCTTCGGCATTCCGTGGTGGGCTCAGTTCGTCGTCGCCGCGCTCGTCGCGGTCGCTCTGATCCTGACCCTCCGGCCATCCCTCCTCCGGGCTCTCCGGCGTGGCGCCGATCCCGCGCGCAGCAACATCGACGCGCTCATCGGCGCCGACGGCCGGGTCGTGCACACCGTGACCGGTGCGACCGGCCAGGTCCGCCTCCAGAACGGCGAGGTGTGGACGGCGCGCCTCTCCCCCATCACAGAACAGGCCGATGTCGCGGTCGGCGAGCGTGTGCTCGTCACGGGCATCGACGGTGCGACCGCCGTCGTCGTACCGGTCGAGAGGAGCACTCCCCAGTGAATGTCGGAACGGTGATCACGACGGTCGTCGTCGTCGCGATCGTCATCTTCGTGATCGTCGTGCTTGCACGGTCGATCCGGATCATCCCCCAGGCGTATGCGGGCGTGGTCGAACGCCTCGGCCGCTACCACAAGACCCTCTCCCCCGGGTTGAACGTCCTGGTGCCGTTCATCGACCGGCTGCGCCCGCTCGTCGACATGCGCGAGACGGTCGTGTCGTTCCCGCCGCAGCCGGTGATCACCGAGGACAACCTCGTGGTGTCGATCGACACGGTCGTCTACTTCCAGGTGACCGACGCCCGCGCCGCGACCTACGAGATCGCCAACTACCTCGGCGCCGTCGAGCAGCTCACGACCACCACCCTTCGCAACGTCGTCGGCGGACTGAACCTCGAAGAGGCCCTCACGAGCCGTGACAACATCAACGGCCAGTTGCGCGTCGTGCTCGACGAGGCCACCGGCAAGTGGGGCATCCGCGTCTCCCGCGTCGAGCTCAAGGCGATCGACCCGCCCCACTCCATCCAGGACTCGATGGAGAAGCAGATGCGCGCCGAGCGCGACCGCCGTGCGCTCATCCTGACCGCCGAGGGCACGAAGCAGTCCGCGATCCTCACCGCCGAGGGACAGCGGCAGGCCGCCATCCTCCAGGCCGAGGGCGACGCGAAGGCCGCGGTGCTCCGAGCCCAGGGCGAGGCCGAGGCGATCACCACGGTGTTCAAGGCCATCCACGACGGAAACCCCGACCCGAAGCTGCTCGCGTACCAATACCTGCAGACGCTCCCCGAGATCGCGCAGGGTCCTGCGTCGAAGCTGTGGATCGTGCCGAGCGAGCTCACCGAGGCGCTGAAGGGCATCGGCACCGCCTTCCGGCTGCCGACCGCCGGTGCGACCGGCGGTGGCGCCGATGCTCCCGGGACGTCGGAGACGCCCTCGCCCCGCCGTGACTGAGCGCGAGCGGTGACGGCCTACCTCGATCCCCCGAGGCCGCGGATCCTCGCGCACCGCGGCCTCGCGATCGATGCTCCCGAGAACACGCTGCTCGCGTTCGAACGCGCGCGTTCCGCCGGCGCAGGCTATCTCGAGACGGATGTGCGGCTGACGCGCGACGGCGTCGTGGTCATCGCCCATGACGACACGATCGAGCGCATCGCCGGTCGCGACGCCGCCGTCGCCGACCTCACGATCGACGAACTCCGCCGGATCGAACTCGGGCAGGGCCAGACCTTCTGCACGCTCGCGGAGGCGCTCGACGCCTTTCCCGCGGCGCGGTTCAACATCGACGTGAAGTCGGCCGACGCCGTCGGACCTGCCGCCGACGTGATCCGCTCGGCAGCGGCATCCGATCGCGTGCTGTTGACGAGCTTCTCGGATGCGAGGCGCCGGCGGCTCGCGGAGCTCGTGCCGGGCGCCGTGACCTCGACCGGGCAGGCCGGCGTGGTCCGGGTGCTGCTCGCGTCCTGGCTCGGCTCCCCCGGGCTCGCGCGACGCGGTCTCCGAGGCGCCGTGGCCGTGCAGGTGCCCGAACGCTTCGGCCCGCTTCGCATCGTCGGCCGTCGGTTCGTCGATGTCGTGCACCGTGCCGGCGCGGAGGTGCACGTGTGGACCGTGAACGATCCCGACGACATGGCGCGCCTGCTCGCGATGGGCGTCGACGGCCTGGTCAGCGACCGCGCCGACCTCGCCGTCGCGCTCCTCCGCGGCCAAAACTGAGAATTCCCCGGCAATCACCCAGCCTGCGGAAGGGGAATGCCCAGCTTGATCGTTTATACCTAGAGACGATCGAGAGGAGCTCGCCATGGCAGACCGGAGCCTACGAGGCATGCGCATCGGCGCTCAGAGCCTGCAGAGCGAAGACGGAGTGATCTTCGCCGAGCGCGCTGAATTCAGGTACCGCTGTGCGACCTGCAACCACGAGACGGTCATGATCTTCTCCGCCGACGCAGAGACCCCCGAGGAGTGGGAGTGCCGCAACTGCGGCGCGCCCGCAACACTGCTCGTGGACTCGAAGCCGGTCGAGATCGACCGTTCGGGCGAGAAGGTCGCCCGCACCCACTGGGACATGCTGCTCGAGCGCCGCACGCGCGCCGAGCTCGAGGAGCTGCTCGAAGAGCGCCTCGCCTTCCTCCGCGCCCGTCGCGGACAGAAGCAGAGCGCCTGAGCCGTTCCGCCCGTTGACGCCGCCTCCGAACGGAGGCGGCGTTCGTGGTGTCAGGGGGCGGTGGTGCGGTCGCGCCGCCTCGCGAGGACGCCGGCCGCGATCAGTCCGAGCGCCGCTCCCCAGACGATGATCGACGGCAGCCAGACGCCCATCGTGACCGCCGGGGTCGACCCGTCGCGCAGCGCGACATCCGTCACCATGGCGCCCGGCTCGTACGCCGGGAGCGAGTCGATCGTGCGTCCGGACGGGTCGATGACCTGGCTCGTGCCGACCGTCGAGATGTTGACCGCCGACCGGCCGGTCTCGATGGCGCGGAGCCGGGCGATCGCGAGCTGCTGCTCGTTCTCATCGGTGCCGTTGAAGTCGGCGTTGTTCGTCTGGAACATGAACACCTGGGCGCCGTCGTCGACCGCCTCCCAGATGAGGTCGTCGTAGATCACGTCGAAGCAGATCGCCAGGCCGGTCACGGCATCGCCGAGGTCGAACACCGGTGCGTTCGTGCCGGGCGTGTAGCCGCGCTCCACGAGGCCGATGAGGTCGGGTGCGATCGCATAGTAGAAGTCGCGGTCGGGGATGTACTCGCCGAACGGCACCGGATGCCGCTTGTCGTACGTGTCGACGGCGCCCTCGCCGTCGCGCCACAGCATGGACGTGTTGAAGTACTCGTCGCCGTTCACCGTGACCGTGTTCAGCAGCACGGGGGCGTCCATGCGCTCGCTCAGCCGGTCGAAGATGTCGGCGACCCGGTCGGACCGCGTCGGATCGATGTCGGATCCGCCCTCGGGCCAGAGCAGCACGTCGACGCCGGGTTCGTCGATCACGGCCTGGGTCGCATCCAGCTGAGCGAGCAGGACGTCGCCCTGCTCGCGCTCGTCGAAGTAGCCGGCGGGTCCGTTGCCCTGCACGCTGGCCACGCGCAGCGTGCCGGCATCCGCCGTCTGCCACGCGGGGACGAGCATCGCCACGGATGCCACGACGACGACCGGGATGGCCGAGCGGATGCCGCGGCGCGAGCCGAGCCGGACCCACTCGATGGCGCTCGCGACGATGAAGACCATCACGAACCCGAGCCCGGTGCTGCCGGCCCAGGAGACCACGTCGGCGAACGGGCTCTCCGACTGGCTGAGCGCCGCGCGCCCCCAGGGGAACCCGCCGTAGGGGAAGGTGCCCACGACCGCCTCACGCAGGCACCAGAGGCCCGCGACGAGGGCGGGCAGCACGATCACGCGCACCCAGGTCGCATCGCTCGCGCGCGGCACCCACCGATAGGCGAGCGCGATGAGCACGCCGCCGCCGGCGACGAAGAGCGACTCGAGGATCGAGAGGGCCAACCACGGGATCGGCCCGAGGTAGAGCGCCGTCCACGACACCTGCTGCAGGTAGAAGGCGAGACCGAACGCGAGGCCGACGAGGGCCGCGCCCCACGCCGAGCGCCCGATGAGGCTCACCAGGGCGAAGGCGATGCCGACGAACGCGAGCGGCCAGACGGAGGCACCGGGGAACCCGAGGTCGTAGACCAGTCCGCCGGCGACCGCCGCGATGACGGCCGCCCAGAGGGGCAGCACGGGTCTCGGGAGGGGCACCCGATCAGCCTAAGCGACGCCCGGGCTCGACCAGGCCCCGGCCCGCAGGCGCGACGCCGTCACCCGGCCGCGTCGTACGCGACCACGCCGCGGCGGACCTGGTCGATCGCAGCCCGGGCGGTCGTGCCGAGCTCGGCATCGGCCACGATCGAGATCTGGTCGAGCAGGTCGACCACCTGCTTGGCCACCCGCACGAAGTCGCCGGCCGCGAGGTCGGTGTCGCTCAGCACGGCACCCAGGCCCGCGCCGCTCGCCCAGGCGTGCATCGCCGTGGCGAGTGCCGGCGACGGCACCTCGCTCCCGGTGAGCCGGTGGTCGCGCTCGAGGTCGTCGAGGTTCGCCCACACGTCCGTGGTGCGCTCGAAGGCCTCGCGGAAGCGTCCGCGAGGCAGCCGGAACTGTTCGCCGCGATCGTCGCGCCTCGGCTCGTAGACGAGCGAGACGGCCATCGCGGCCACGGACGGCACGTCGAGGCCGTTCCAATGCCCCTGGCGCAGGCATTCGGCGACGAGCAGGTCGCGTTCGCCGTAGATGCGCTTCAGGATGCGACCGGCCGAGGTGGAGACGAGGGACCCGTCGGCCGAGCGCTCGAAATAGCCGAGGATCTCGAGCACCTCGGCCACGCGGTCGAAGCGCTGCGCGATCGCGCCGGTGCGGCTGCGGATCTGCCGCGACAACTGCTCGTTCTCGCGGTGCAGGCGCCACCAGCGCTCGGCCCAGCGGGCATGCTGCTCGCGTTCGGCGCATCCGTGGCACGGATGGGCGCGCATCTGCTTGCGCGCGGCGACGAGGTCGCGCTGCATCCGCTCGCGCTGCCCGTGCGTCGCGTTGCCCTTCGAGGACTGGCGCTCGAGGTCGCCGATGCGGCGGCGGATGGCCGCGTACTCGGCGAAGTCCCCGAGGTGGCAGGTCATCGCCTGCTCGAAGCCCGCCATCGACTCCTCCTGCTTGCGGAGCGTCCGAGCGAGGTCGACGACGGCTCGGTCGGCCTGGAACTGGGCGAACGAGAGCTCGAGGACCTGTCTCGTGCGCTCGCGACCGAACTGGTCGACCAGGTTCACGGCCATGTTGTAGGTGGGCTTGAAGCTCGAGTTCATGGGGTAGCTGCGGCGCGAGGCGAGTGCCGCGACCGACTCGGGGTCGAGTCCGTCGACCCACTGGATCACCGAGTGGCCCTCGACGTCGATGCCGCGGCGACCGGCGCGACCGGTGAGCTGGGTGTACTCCCCCGGCGTGATCGGCACGCGCGCCTCGCCGTTGAACTTCTCGAGCTTCTCGAGCACGACCGATCGCGCCGGCATGTTGACGCCGAGGGCAAGGGTCTCCGTCGCGAAGACGACCTTGACGAGCTTGCGTTGGAAGAGGTCCTCGACGACCTCCTTGAACGCGGGCAGCATTCCCGCGTGATGGGCGGCGACACCGCGCTGCAGCCCTTCGAGCCAGTCCCAGTAGCCGAGCACCGCCAGGTCCTCGTCGCGCAGCATCTGCACGCGGGATTCGACGATGCTCCGGATCTCGTCGCGTTCGGCGGTCTCGGTCAGGCGGATGCCGGAACGGAGCACCTGGCGGACGGCCTGATCGCAGCCGACCCTCGAGAAGATGAAGAAGATCGCCGGGAGCAGGTGCTTGCCGTGCAGGAGGTCGACGACCTCGGGCCGGTCGATGCGTCCGGTGCCCTGCCCGCCGCCCTGGTGGTAGCGGCCCCGATCACCGCCGCGCCGGCCTCGCGCCGATCGCGAGGAGATCGAGCGCCCGCCCGCCCGCGCGAGCTGCATGAGCTCGGGATTGACGCGATTGGTCGCGGCCTGGCCCGAGGAGTCGAACAGGTCGACGAGCTTCGCCTTGACCAGGACGTGCTGCTCGAGGGGCACCGGGCGGTCCTCGGAGACGATCACGTCGGTGTCGCCGCGCACGGCCTGCAGCCAGTCGCCGAACTCCTCGGCGTTGGAGACCGTCGCGCTCAGGGACACCAGGCGCACCGCTTCGGGCAGGTGGATGATGACCTCCTCCCACACGGCGCCGCGGAACCGGTCGGCGAGGTAGTGCACTTCGTCCATGACCACGTACGCGAGTCGATCGAGCGTCGGCGACTCGGCGTAGAGCATGTTTCGCAGCACCTCGGTGGTCATCACCACGATGCGCGCCCCCGAGTTGACGTTCGTGTCGCCCGTCAGCAGGCCGACGTTCTCGGAGCCCCAGGCCTCGACGAACTCCTGGTACTTCTGGTTCGAGAGCGCCTTGATCGGCGTGGTGTAGAACACCTTCGCATCCGGGTCCTGCATGGCCAGGTACACGGCGAACTCGGCGACCACGGTCTTGCCCGCGCCCGTCGGCGCGGCGACGAGGACGCTGCGCCCCTCGTCGAGGGCGCCGCACGCGGCACGCTGGAAGGGATCCAGGTCGAACCGCTGCGCCGCAGCGAAGTCCTGCAGTCTGGGGCGTCGGCGCTGCTCGCGCGACATGGCGTACCGTTCGGCCGGCGAGAGGCTCATCACCCCTTCAGCCTAGACAGCCGCGCCGAACTCCTCGCTGTTTCGGCGTGCGACACGACGATCGTGCAGGTGCGCGATGAACCACGCGAGGAAGTACAGCCCGATCATGGGAATCGCGAGCATGAACATCGAGACGATGTCGGCCGACGGGGTGGCGATGGCCGTGAAGAGCACGATCACGAGGATCGCGATCCGCCACGACTTGATGATCGATGCCGCGCTGATGACGCCGGCGAAGTTCAGGAGCACGATGAACACCGGCAGCACGAACGCGATGCCGATCGCGATCACGAGCTTCTGCACGAAGTCCAGGTATTCCTTGGCCGTCAGCAGGGATTCGCCGCCCTCGGGAACGAAGCTCGTCATGAGCTTCACGATGTTCGGCAGGACGAACCACCCCGCCGCGCAGCCGGCGAGGAACAGCGGGATCGCCGACGCGAAGAACCCCAGCGTGAACCGCCGCTCCCGCGTGTTGAGTCCGGGGACCAGGAACGCGAAGATCTGGTACAGCCAGACCGGGCTCGAGATGACCAGGCCGATCGTGAACGCCAACTGCAGGCGCAGGTCGAACGCGCTGGAGATCGTCGGGAAGATGATGCTCGTCGGAGGGTCGATCTCCTCGCCGGGGTGCGCCGCGGCATAGGCGTCGGCCTGCGCCTCGGCGACCTTCATCACCGGCTCCTGGATCGCGTCCCAGATGAACAGGTCGGTGAGGACCCAGCCGGCGATGCCGCCGACCACGATCGCGATCGCCGCGATGAAGAGACGCTTGCGGAGTTCGATCAGATGAGCGCCGAGCGACATCCGCCGCTCGCGGTTCTTCTCTCCGCGAGCCGTCGTCGCGGACATGGGGTCAGGCGCCCGACGAGGAATCGGGCTTCTTGGTGCCCTCGGCCGCGGTGCCTGCGGGGTTGCTCGCGGCGTCGTCGCCGGAATCCCCGGCGGCGCCGGCCTTCGTCTCTGCGTCCGGGTCGCGTACCTCGGACTTGAGGATCTTCATCGACTGCCCGAGGCTCCGCGCGAGCGCCGGAAGCTTGGGCGCGCCGAAGAGCAGCAGGATGATGACCAGGATGATCAGGAAGTGCCATCCGGTGAGGTTTGCGAACATGCGGCGTCCAATTCTGACGGGGATGTGGGTGCGAGTCTACTCGCTCGCGGGGTCGGTGCCTCACGCCTCGGGGACGGATGACTCCTCGTAGCCGCGGAGTCCGGCCGATGCCCACTCGGCGACGGCCGATCGGGCATCGGCCGGCGCGATGACGGTCACGAGTCCGGGGAGGCCGGCGACCAGTCGCTTGAGTCCGTGGACGTGGGCGAGCCGGAGCGTCACGCGCAGTCGGTCGCCGACCTGCTGCGACGAGGAATCCGCGAGGTAGTCGGCCAGGAGCGGCAGCGCCTCGGCGGCGACGTCGACGACCACGTCGAGGTCGGACGATGAGCCCTGGAAGAGCGTCTCGGGCACCTCGAGGCCGGCGTGGTCGACCACGGGCTCGTCGGTGACGACGAGAGCGCTCATGCGGTCGACCCGGAAGTTGCGAACGTCTTCTCGGGTGTGGCAATACGCCTGCAGGTACCAGTCGGCGTCTTGCGACAGGATGCGCAGCGGGTCGGCGCGGCGGCGTCCGCCCTGTCCGAGCGCGTTCAGGTAGTCGAATTCGAGCTGCCGGCCGCCCGTGATCGCCTCGCGGATGCGTGCGAGCGAGGCATCCGCGGCGGGCTCGGCCACCGCGAGGCCTGAGGGCATCGCTGACGCGCCCGCACGCAGCTTCGCCATGAGCGAGGCGAGCGCGCTGCTGTCGGCGTTCTCGGGGAGCGCGGCGAGGTACTGCAGGCCCGCGATGAGGGCGGCCGCCTCGCGCGCGGCCAGGCGCGGGGCCTCGTCGATCGCGACGTGGTGCACGATCACGATCTCGTCGCCCTCCTCGAACGCGTCCCAGTCGATGTCGAACAGGTCGTTCGACTGGTAGGTGCCCGTGTCGCCGGGCAGGCCCGACATGGCGATCAGTCGCACCGCCTCGCGGATCTGCTCCTCGGGGACGCCGAAGTGGACGGCCGCCTCGTCGACGCCGACCACCTGCTGCTCGATGAGGTACGGCACGAGCGAGAGCAGGAAGACGAGCTTGTCGGGCGCACGCAGCGCCTGTCGTCGTGGGCTCACGGCGCGACCTCCGGGGCCGGGGCGGTGTGCGCGTCGGCGACGATGCGGAGGCGGTCGCGCACGGCGGAGCGGAGCGACGCGGGAGCGAGCACGCGGACCTCGGGTCCGAACGCGGCGAGCTCGTCGGCGAACGCGTCGACGTCGGTGAAGTGCAGCCGGATGACGCCGGCGTCCTCGTCGCCGCGCACGGCGCGCTTGCCGAGGCGGACCTCGGCGTCGCTGCCGGCCGTGACGGCGAGGTCGGCGGCATTGCTCAGGCGGAGCTCGTCGAGCTCGGCGAGGATGCGGTCCTGTATGCCCTCGGGCGGCGCCTCGAAGCTCTGGTTCACGAGGATCTCGACCGGTCCGACGATGCGCGACAGCAGGAACGTACGGAGCCCCTCGGCGTCGACGTCGAGGCCGTGCAGGTGCCAGCGGCCCTCATGCAGGACGACCGCGTAGGGATTCACGCGACGCAGGCGAGGCGCGACCTCCCCCGGCTTGAGGTACTGGAACCGGACCTGCTGACGGCGGTCGAGGGCCACGCGCAGCGGCTCGAACGCCGCGTCGCGCACCCGGAGCCGGGGTGCGTAGCCGATCACGGGTTCGCGCGGCTCGATGCCGAGCCCGCGGATCTTGGTGAGGGCCCTCCGGGAGTCCTCGGACAGGGAGACGCCGCGCCAGACCTCGCCCGCGAGGCCCAGGAGTGCGAGCTCGTCGGGCGTGAACCGCACCTCGTCGGGCAGGTCGTACTGGCCCTTGGGGATGCGGTAGCGCAGCGCCTGGTTGTCGCCGGGACGATCGGGCGACTCCACGGTCTCGAGCGGGATGCCGAGCTCGCGGATCTCGTCCTTGTCGCGCTCGAACTGCCGCTCCAGGTTCGCGTTGCCGCCGTGCCGGTCGTAGCGCTCGGCGTAGCCGCGCACGGTCGAGAGGATCTCGGCCTTGAGGAGCCCGGTCTCGGTCGCGAGCAGCGCGAGCACCAGTGAGAACAGTCGGTCCTCGACCGGGATCTTCACGTCTGGCTTCGCTCGGGATCCGGTCACAGGAGCGATCTTACCCACGCTCGCGCGGCCGGTCGCCCGGCCGCGCGAGGGAGCCGGATCAGATCACGCCCAGGATGTCGATCACGAAGAAGAGCGTGGAGTTCGCGGGCACCTTCTCGTTGCCCTGATCTCCGTAGCCCTCGGACGGCGGGATGATCACGCCGACCTGCGAACCGACCTTCTGGCCGACGATCGCGTCCGAGAATCCGGGGATGACCTGCGCGTCCGTGCCGACCGTGAAGGTCGCCGGTGCGCCGTTCTCCCAGCTCGAGTCGAAGGCGGTGCCCTCGTCCCACAGCACGCCGGTGTAGTGGACGACGACCGTGTCGCCGTCTTCGACGACCTGACCCGAGCCCTCGAGGAGGGTCTCCTGCTGGAGGCTCTTGGGCGGGTCCTGCTTCGGCACCGTGATGCCGGGGCGGCCGTCGGGTGCGAGGACGACGGCCGGGAAGCCGTCGCGCGTGAGCCGGGGAGCGCCGTCGGCGCGCGTCGGGAAGGCGCGCGTGACGTCCATGACCAGCACGAGGCTGTCGGTCGGCTCGACCTGCAGGGACGGGTTGCCGTTGGGGCCGAAGCCGTCCTTCGGCGGGATGACGACCGCGACACGCGATCCTTCACGGGCGCAGGTGAGCGCCTTCGTGAAGCCGACCATCGGCTGGTTGTTCGCCGCGATCGGAACCGGACCCGCATCGTCGTAGCCCTGCGTGGCGATCTCCTCGCCCGTGGCGCCGTTGTAGACCGAGAACCCGACGAGTGCCAACTGACCCTCGGTGAGGAGCGGACCCGTGCCCTCGACGATCTCGGTGCACTGCGACTCGGCAGGGTCGAGCGGCGTCGGGAACGAGAGCTTCGGCGCCTCGCCGAACTTGCCGGAGACGGTGACCGCCTCGGACGAGTCACCGGGCGTCGCCTCGGGAGCGGGCGCCGTGGCGCAGCCGGTGAGGGCGACGGCGACGAGGCCGGCCGTGGCGATGAGCGCGAGGGACGAGCGCACTGATCCTCGATTCTTCAGGGGTCGCGTTTGGGTCGGAAGAAGCCTACTCGGCTTCACCCGAGGGTTCGGTCGGGCTGTGGAGGCCCCCGTCGTCGGCGCCGTGCTCGCCGTCGCGCGAGCGCGTGGCCGCGGCATCCGCCGCCCTGACCCGCCGACGGAGCGCCTTGTCGCTGACCTGGCGCTCGCCGAGCGCGCCGGGGGTCCAGGCCTCGACGTCCTCGTCGCTGAACTCCGTCTTGGAGGGGCGGCGCTTGAGCTCGGGCAGGATCGTGTCGGGCGCGAGGCGTCGGGCGGTGAGCAGGAATCCGGTGTGGGCGATCATGCGGTGATCGGGCCGCACGGCCAGGCCCTGCACGTGCCAGCCGCGCACCATCGTCTCGGACGACTGCGGTTCGGTGTACTCCCCCGTCGCGCGGATCGCCTCGGCGACGCGCGAGAGCTGCGTGACCGTCGCGATGTAGCAGAGCAGCACCCCGCCGGGCTTCAGTGCGGCGCCGACGGCGTCGAGGCACTCCCACGGCGCGAGCATGTCGAGGACGACGCGATCGACGGATGCCGCGGGCGCGACGTCGGGCAGGACCTCGGCGAGGTCGCCGAGCGTGATCGACCAGTTCTCGGGGTCGGTGCCGTGGAAGGTCGCCACGTTGTCGCGGGCGACGCTCGCGAAGTCCTCGCGGCGCTCGAACGACATCAGCCGACCGGACGGCCCGATGCCGCGCAGCAGCCAGAGGGACAGCGCCCCCGAGCCGACGCCGGCCTCGACCACGGTCGCGCCGGGGAAGATGTCGGCCTGCGCGAGGATCTGCGCGGCGTCCTTCGGGTAGACGATCGCCGCACCGCGCGGCATCGACATGACGAAGTCGCTCAGCAGCGGTCGGAGCGCGAGGTACTCGACGCCGACCTGGTTGGTCACGACGGAGCCGTCGGGCTTGCCGATGAGGTCGTCGTGCGCCAGCAGGCCCTTGTGGGTGTGGAACATCTTGCCCGGCTCGAGGGCGATGGTGTGCATGCGGCCCTTGGGGCCGGTCAGCTGCACGCGATCGCCGACGAGGAAGGGACCGCTGCGTTCGCCTCGGCTCTGCTCGCTCATGCGCTTGCCTTTCGTGATCGGGTCAGCTCGGCGACGTCGGCCACCGTGCGCCCTGCGAGGCTCGACCAGAGCACCGTCGCCGGCGTGTCGTCGAGGGAGAGGATGTTGGGGATGCCGACGGTGATCGCGCCCGAGGCCGCGGCCGACGTCACGCCGGGCGGCGAGTCCTCGAAGGCCACGCAGTCGGCGATGTCGACGCCGAGCTCCGCGGCGGCGACGAGGTAGGGCTCGGGGTGCGGCTTCGCGTTGGTCACGGAGTCGCCGGTCACGATCGCGTCGAACGCGTGGAACGGGATCTGCCGGATGACGTCGTCGGCCATGGAGCGCACCGACATGGTGACGAGCGCCGTGGGCACGGACGCCTCGCGCAGCGCCTCGAGGAGTTCGCGCGCTCCGGGCCGCCACGGCACGCCGAACTCGTTCAGCTGCTGCTTCACGCGCTCGGTGAGCCAGGCGACGATGGCATCGGCGTCGAGGTCGACCCCGTGCTCCTGGAAGATGCGGGCCGACTCCCAGAGGCCGCTGCCCACGAGCTGCAGGGCGTCGTCATGGGTCCAGGTGCCGCCGAACGACCCGACGAGCTCCTCCTCGGCGGCCATCCAGTACGGCTCGGTGTCGACGAGCGTTCCGTCCATGTCCCAGAGGGCGGCTGCGGGAAGGCGTGTGGTCACAACCGTCAAGTCTACGGGCACGGCCTATTCTGGAGTTGACCCGGTCTCCGCCGGGCGGAGAGTGGGGCACCAGGCGTGGATCATGCGGCCGGATTCGAGGGTGGACGACTGCTCGTGGTCGCGTTCGAGGGGTGGAACGATGCCGGCGAGGCCGCCACCGGGGCGGCGAAGCTCCTCTCCGAACGCCTCGGGCTGGTCGAGATCGCCGCGGTCGACCCCGAGCTCTACTTCGACTACCAGTTCACCCGGCCGACGGTGGTGCAGGCCGACGACGGCTCGCGCCGCATCGAATGGCCGGGCGCCGCGCTGTACGGGCCGGCAGGTCGACGTGCCCCCGCCTTCGGCGACATCGAGGACCTCCCGGCCGCGATCGAGGACGACACCGACGACGACGAACGCGTCACGGGGCCGGGAGCGGACACGCTGCACGTGCTGCTCGGCGCCGAACCGGCGCGCAGCTGGAAGGGCTTCGCCGCCGAGCTCGTCGACCAGGCCCTCGCCGCCGACATCGAAGCCGTGATCCTGCTCGGTGCGATGCTCGCGGATGCCCCGCACACGCGCCCGCTCTCGGTCTTCGCCTCGAGCGAGAACCGCGAGGTGCGCGAACGGCTCTCGCTCGAACGCTCGAGCTACGAGGGGCCCGTGGGCATCCTCAGCGTCATCGCCGACCAGGCCGAACGCGCCGGCATCCCGACCGTCTCGCTCTGGGCGTCGGTTCCGCACTACGTGCACAACGCGCCCTCCCCCAAGGCGGTGCTCGCCCTCCTCGGCAAGCTCGAGGAGCTCACCGGGCTCAGCATCCCCCGCGGGACCCTCGAGGCCGAGGCCAAGACATGGGAGTCGGGCGTCGACGCGCTCGCCGCCGACGACGAGGACATGGCCGGCTACATCGCCCAGCTCGAGCAGGCGCGCGACGCCGTCGACGCGCCAGAGGCGAGCGGCGAGGCGATCGCGCAGGAGTTCGAGCGCTACCTCCGGCGCCGCGGCGACGGCCCCGACGGCCGCGCCGAACCGCCGCGAGGCGAGGGCCCGCACGACGACCCGAAGCGTCCGCGCGACGTCTGACCGCGGCATCCGCCCGGCGCGCCGGGGTCGATCAGGGCTGGATGACGCCCATGCCGAGCAGCACGAAGAGCGTGCCGCCGAGCAGCACCCGGTAGATCACGAACGGCAGGAAGCTGCGCTTGGAGATGTAGCTCATGAAGAACGCGATCACCAGCAGGCCGACGACGAACGCGACGAGCGTCGCCGCCCCGGTCTCGACCAGGTTGTAGACCGACGGCTCGCCCCAGCTCTTGGCGAGCTGGTAGAGGCCGCTGCCGAACACGGCGGGGATGGCGAGCAGGAACGCGTACCTTGCAGCTGCCGCGCGCTCGTAGCCGAGGAACAGGCCCGCGGTGATCGTGCCGCCGGACCGGGATACGCCGGGGATCAGCGCGAGCGCCTGCGCGAACCCGAAGATGATGCCGTGGCCGACGGTGAGGTCGTCGAGCTTGCGGCGCTTGGCGCCCGCCCAGTCGGCCAGCCCGAGGATCAGGCCGAAGACGACGAGCATGGTCGCGACGATCCACAGCGAGCGGAAGGTCGTCTCGATCTCGTCCTGGAAGAGCAGGCCGAGCACGACGATCGGGATCGAGCCGATGATGATGAGCCAGCCCATGCGCGCGTCGGGATCGTTGCGGGGCACCCGCCCGGTGAACGACCCGAACCAGTGCGAGATGATGCGCACGATGTCGCGCCAGAAGAACACGATGACGGCCGTCTCCGTGCCGAGCTGGGTGATCGCGGTGAACGCCGCTCCGGGGTCTTGGGCGCCGGGCAGGAACTCCCCGAGGATGCGCAGGTGAGCGCTCGAGGAGATCGGGAGGAACTCGGTGAGTCCCTGGACGAAACCGAGGATGAGCGCTTCGATCACGTGGTAGCCGCCTTCTCTCTCCGGCTACCCGGAGTTCAGACCGTCAGTAGTCGAGGAGCAGGTCGCGGAGGACCTGTCTACCGAAGACTAGTGCGTCGAGCGGCACGCGTTCATCGACCCCGTGGAACATCGCCGGGAAGTCGAGCCCCTCGGGCAGGCGGAGCGGGGCGAAGCCGTAGCCCCTGATGCCGAGGCGGCTGAGCGACTTGTTGTCGGTGCCGCCCGAGAGCAGGTAGGGGAAGACGGGAGCTCCGGGATCGTGCGCGTGGATCGCCCGGTGCACGGCGTCGACGAGGGCGCCGGAGGTCGGCGACTCGAGGCCGACGTCGCGGTGCACGATCTGGATCTCGATGTCGTCGCCGGCGATGCGGGCGATCTCGGCGAGCACGGCGTCCTCCTCGCCGGGCAGGGTGCGGATGTCGACGAGGGCCTCGGCCCGGTCGGGGATCACGTTGTGCTTGTAGCCGGCCTCGAGGCCCGTCGGGTTCGAGGTCGTGCGGAGCGTCGCCGTGATGAATCCGGACGCCGAACCGGTGGCGAGGGCGAGCTCGTCGGGCGAGACCTGCTCGGGGTCGACGCCGAGCACGTTCGCGACCTCGCCGAGGAGCTCGCGCGTCGTGTCCGTCAGGCGCACCGGCCATTCGGTCGAGCCGATGCGGGCGATCGCGCCTGCGAGCTTCGTGATCGCGTTGTCGCGGATCAACCGGGACCCGTGCGCGGCCCTGCCGTGGGCGACGAGACGCACCCAGAGCAGCGACTTCTCCCCCGTCTGCAGGAGGTAGGCGCGCGTGCCGCCGACCGTGATCGAGTAGCCGCCGACCTCGCTGATCGCCTCGGTGGCGCCCGCGAAGAGCTCGGGGTGGTCGTCGACCAGGCGGCTCGCGCCCACGCCTCCGCCGGCCTCCTCGTCGGCGAAGTACGCGACGACGATCTCCCGCTCGGGAAGACGGCCGGACCTGAGGATGTCGCCCAGCGCCGTGAGCATCATGGCGTCCATGTCCTTCATATCGACCGCGCCGCGGCCCCAGAGCATGCCGTCGCGGATCTCGCCGGCGAACGGGTCGACGCTCCAGTTGCGGGCGTCGGCCGGCACCACGTCGAGGTGGCCGTGCAGGACGAGTGCGGGCTTGTCGGGGTTGCGACCGGGCACCCGCGCCACGACGCTCGTGCGTCGGGGCTCCGGCTCGAACATCTGCGGCTCGAGGCCCAGGGACCTGAGGTGCGCCTCGACGTACTCGGCGGCCTCGCGCTCGCCCTTCGCCTTGCCCTCGCCGTAGTTCGAGGTGTCGAACCGGATCAGGTCGCGCGCGATGACCGCGGTCTCCTCGAGGTCGGTCGGGCGTTCGGGCTCGGGCGATGGTGCGGATGTCTCGGCCATGCCCTTCACCGTAGCCGCCGAGGGTGATCAAGGCGACGGATGCCGTGACGTGACGACATCCGGAATCGCGAACCGCCGCCTGATCGGCGCTCCGTTGCGCGCGTCGCGTCGCGGGCGGTTCTCATTCGCCGTCGTGGTCAAACGCATGCTCGGAACCGTGCTAATGTCTTATCTCGTGCCAAGCGAGAGATTGCAAGGCAGACACAACGCGCGGGTGGCGGAAATGGCAGACGCGCTAGCTTGAGGTGCTAGTGCCCTAACGGGCGTGGGGGTTCAAGTCCCCCCTCGCGCACGCGATGTGTCGGGAAGGCCCGGATCGGTTTCGATCCGGGCCTTCTTGCATTTCCGGGCGATGCGTTCCACTCGCCGATCCGCGGGCTGCTTCTGCGAGTTCCGCGACTCCCCCGCGGCCTTCGAGGCGGGCCGCCCCGCGTCTCGCGGAGGTGCTCGTCGCCGACCTCGAGTCCCCTTGGATGTCATCGTCGCCGTCCCGTCGACGGGTCGGACGTTCGGCCTCCACGACTTGCCACATTCGAACATGTGTTCGAAACTGGTGGGGTGACCATGACCGCTCCCCTCGCCGCTCCCGCACCTCGTGCGTCGCGCGTCGAGGAGCTGCAGGCGCGCATCCGGGGCATGCAGAGCACACGCCTCGAGACGAAGGCCGTGCCGACGCATCCGGTCTTCGCCGACGTCCTCCCCGGCGGCACGCTGCGCGAGGGCACGGTCGTGCAGGTCGAGGGGTCGATGACGCTGCTCATGGCGCTGCTCGCGGGCCCGAGCGCCGGTGGCGGATGGGCCGCGGTCGTGGGCATGCCCGAGTTCGGCGTCGAGGCGGCTGCACGGTTCGGCATCGCCCTCGAGCGTCTCGCGCTCGTGCCCGACCCCGGCGCCCAATGGCTCGCCGTCGCCGCGGCGCTCGCCGACGTCATGCCGGTCGTCGCCGTGCGGCCGGCCGGCCGGGTCTCGCCCGCGGAGGCGAACCGGCTGCAGGCGCGCCTGCGCCAGCGCGGCACGACGCTGCTCGTGGCGGGCGCCTGGCCGGGCAGCGATGCCCGGATCGGCCTGGAGGCCAGCGAATGGCACGGCATCGAGCGGGGGCACGGGCACCTCGTCGACCGTGAGGTCGTCGTGAACACGGCCGGCCGCGGCGAGTTCGTGCGCCATGCGCGGTCGAGGCTGCGGCTGCCGGGGCGGTCGTTGGAGTTCGCGCCGGTGACGGCCCCGCCCGTGCCGATCGCGGTCCCGTCGCGCCCGGTCCCTTCTTCTCGTACCGTCCCTTCCCGTGCGGTCGCACCGCATCCGATCGCCATCGGACTCGTCGGCGAAGCCCGGCGGAGGGCCGGATGACCGCCGAGCCGGGCCGCACGATCGTGCTCTGGTGCCCCGACTGGCCGGTGCACGCGGTACGCCATGAGCTCGACGTCGACATCGCGGTCGCGATCGCGCTCATCGACGGCGGACTCGTGTTCGCATGCTCCGAGGCGGCGCGTCGTCAGGGCGTCGTGCGCGGGCTGAAGCTCCGCGAGGCGCAGCTGCGCTCCCCCGGTCTCCTCGTGCACGAATACGACGCCGAACTCGACGTGCGCGTGTTCGAGCCCGTCGTCCGTCGCATCGAGCAGACCGTCCCGGGCGTCCAGGTGGTGCGCCCCGGCACGCTGGCCATGCGCGCGCGCGGACCGGCCAGGTACTACGGGAGCGAGCGGGCCGCGGCATCCGCCCTGCTCGCGACGACCGCCGAACTCGGGCTCGGCGAAGCCCGCATCGGGATCGCCGACGGCCCGTTCGCGGCCGAGCAGGCGGCACGGGCGGCCTCGCCCGCGGCGGCGGCGACGGCGGCCGGTGCGGGCGGTTCGGCCGGGTCGTCATCGGTGCGCATCGTCGAGCCCGGGGCATCCGCCGCGTTCATCGCCCCCTTGCCCGTCTCGCTCGTGACCGATCCGCGCACCACGACGCTGCTGAACCGGCTCGGCGTGCACACGCTCGGCGAGCTCGCGGTGCTCCCCGAGGCCGATGTGCGCCGCAGGTTCGGCGCGGCGGGCGCCTTCGCGCACGACCGGGCCTCGGGGCGCGAGCAGGCCCGTGTTCTGGCCCGCACTCCCCCGCCCGAGTTCGAGGTCGAGCAGCACTTCGAGCCCCCGCTCGATCGCATCGACCAGCTCGCGTTCGCGTTCCGGGTGTCCGCCGAGGAGTTCATCGGGCGCATGCGCGCCGTGCGGCTCGTCTGCACCGGCCTGCGGGTCGAGATCGACGACGAGCGCGGCGGGCATTCGGGCCGCAGCTGGCTGCACCCGCGCTGGTTCACCCCAGCCGACGTCATCGATCGCGTCCGATGGCAGTTGCAGGGCGCGGGCACCGCCGACACCGGGCTCGCCTCCCCGATCGTGCGGCTGCGCGTGATCCCCGAGCGCATCGACTCCACCGGCAACCACGAGGAGGGGCTGTGGGGCGGAGGGCCCGACGAGCGCGTGCACCACGGCCTCACGCGCGTGCAGAGCATGCTCGGCCACGATGCCGTCGTGACGGCGGCCGTCGGCGGCGGTCGCATGCTCGCCGACCGGCAGGTGCTCGTGCCGTGGGGCGATCGTGCGCCCGAGCGGACGGGAGATCGGGCCGGCGACCGTGCCGGCGCACGCGCGGGCGACGCCCCGTGGCCGGGCAGCCTTCCAGCGCTCGCGCCGGCGAGCGTGTTCCGCGAACGACAGCCGGTGACCTTGCTCGACGCCCGCGGCGCCGTGGTCGCGATCGACGCGCGTGGGGCGATCTCCGCGCCGCCGGAGCGGTTCGCGGTCGGCGAGGCGCTCGCGTCCGTCGCCCCGACCTCCGCACCACGCACTGCCGACGGGTTCGGCGCAGCCCCCGTGCGTGCCTGGGCGGGCCCGTGGCCGGTCGTCGAACGCTGGTGGGACCCCGAGCACGCCAAGCGCGTGCACCGCTTCCAGATCGTCGACGACGACGGCTGCGCGTGGCTGCTGGTGCGCGATGCCGACGGCTGGTGGGCCGAAGCGAGGTACGACTGATGGAGGGGTGCGGCTGATGGGATGGAACAACCCGGGCATCCCGTGGTCGGAGCTCGAGCGCAAGCTCTCCGACCGGCAGCGGCCGGGAGCGCCGAAGCTCATCGCCGACGGCGGCGACGGGCCGGCGTTCAGTCGCAAGCGGCATCCGTACCGTCCGTCCGAGGGGCTCGAGACGCCGACCGGGCCGATCGTGCCGTACGCCGAGCTGCACGCGCACTCGACGTTCAGCTTCCTCGACGGCGCATCCACGCCCGAGCAGCTCGTCGAGGAGGCGCACCGACTGGGGCTCACGGGCCTCGCGGTCACCGACCACGACGGCTTCTACGGCGTCGTGCGCTTCGCCGAGGCGGCCGAGAGCTTCCCCGAGCTCGAGACCGTGTTCGGCGCGGAGCTCTCGCTCGGGCTCTCCGCGCCGCAGATGGGCGCGGCCGACCCCGAGGGCGAGCACCTGCTCGTGCTCGCAAGGCAGCAGGAGGGCTACCACCGCCTCGCGAGCGCGATCACCGAGGGGCAGCTCGCCGGCGGCGAGAAGGGGCGACCCGTGTACTCGCTCGAAGCGCTCGCCGAGCATTCCGGCGATGAATGGATCATCCCCACCGGATGCAGGAAGGGAATGGTTCGACGTGCCCTCGCGACCGAGGGGCCGGATGCCGCGTGGCGCGAACTCGACCGGCTGATCGCCCTCTTCGGCCGAGACCACGTCGTCGTCGAGCTCTTCGACCACGGGCATCCGCTCGACCAGCAGAACAACGACGTGCTCGCCGAGCTCGCCGCGCGCGCCCGGCTCCCGGTGCTCGCCACGAACGCCGTGCACTACGCCACGCCCGGCGAGCACCGGCTCGCGTCGGCGCTCGCCGCGGTGCGCGCCAGGCGCAGCCTCGACGAGCTCGACGGATGGCTCCCGGCGTCCGACGGGCTGCACCTGCGATCCGGCGCCGAGATGGCCGAGCGGTTCGCGCGCTACCCGGGCGCCGTCGCGCGGTCGGCGACGCTCGCCGCCGAGCTCGGGTTCACCCTGCGCAGCGCTCGCCCGCGGCTGCCGAGACAGGAGGTGCCCGAGGGGCACACGCCCATGAGCTGGCTGCGCGAGCTCGTGTGGGCGGGCGCCGAGCGCCGGTATCCGGGGCTGCCCGACTCGGTGCGCGAACGACTCGCGCGCGAGCTCGACGTCATCGAGCTGAAGGACTTCCCGGGATACTTCCTCATCGTGCACGACCTCGTGCGCGAGGCGCGCAGTCGCGGCATCCTGTGCCAGGGGCGAGGCTCGGCGGCGAACTCGGCGGTCTGCTTCGTGCTGGACATCACGGCGGTCGACTCGATCTTCTACGACCTGCCGTTCGAGCGCTTCCTCTCGGCGCTGCGCGACGAGGAGCCCGACATCGACGTGGACTTCGACTCCGACCGGCGTGAGGAGATCATCCAGTACGTCTACGAGAAGTACGGGCGCATGAACGCCGCCCAGGTCGCGAACGTCATCAGCTACCGCCCCAAGGCGGCGGTGCGCGACATGGCCAAGGCGCTCGGCTACTCGACCGGGCAGCAGGATGCCTGGACCCGCCAGGTCGAGCGCTGGGGCGCCGTGGTGAACACCGACGACCACGACATCCCTGCCCCGGTCGTCGAACTCGCCGAGCAGTTGCTGACCTTCCCGCGGCACCTCGGCATCCACTCGGGCGGCATGGTGCTCACCGACCGGCCCGTCGGCGAGGTGTGCCCCATCGAGCACGCCCGCAAGGAGCGCCGCACCGTGCTGCAGTGGGACAAGGACGACTGCGCGTGGATGGGCCTCGTCAAGTTCGACCTGCTCGGCCTCGGCATGCTCGCCGCGCTGCAGTACACGTTCGACCTCGTGCGCGAGCACACGGGCGAGACGTGGGAACTCGCGACGCTGCCCAAGGAGGAGGCGGCGGTCTACGACATGCTCTGCCGCGCCGACTCGATCGGCGTGTTCCAGGTCGAGTCCCGCGCGCAGATGGGCACGCTCCCCCGGCTGCAGCCCCGCTGCTTCTACGACCTCGTCGTCGAGATCGCGCTCATCCGCCCCGGCCCGGTGCAGGGCGGTGCGGTGCACCCCTACATCCGCCGCCGCACCGGTGAGGAGAAGGTCAGCTACCTGCATCCGAAGCTGAAGCCCGTGCTCGAGCGCACGCTCGGGGTGCCGCTCTTCCAGGAGCAGCTCATGCAGATGGCCGTCGCCGTCGGCAACTGCAGCGCCGCCGACGCCGACCTGCTGCGCCGTGCCATGGGCTCCAAGCGCGGCGTCGAGAAGATCGACCGGCTGCGCGCGAAGCTCTACGCCGGCATGGCCGAGAACGGCATCGAGCCCGAGGTCGCCGACTCCATCTACGCCAAGATCGAGGCGTTCGCGAACTTCGGCTTCGCCGAGAGCCACGCGCTGAGCTTCGGGCTGCTCGTCTACGCGAGCTCCTGGCTGAAGCTGCACTATCCCGCCGCGTTCCTCGCGGCGCTCCTGCGCGCCCAGCCCATGGGCTTCTACTCGCCGCAGACCCTCACGGCCGATGCGCGCCGGCACGGGGTCGAGACGCTCCGGCCCGACATCCTGCGCTCGGGGGCCCACGCCGGGCTCGAGGCGCTCGCGCCCCGGACCGGCGCGGACGCCGCCGCTCGCTCCCGCATCGACGCCGGGATCGACTCCGGTGCCGAGCCCGGTGCCGAGCCCGCAGACGACGGATGCCGCGAGCCGACCGGCATGCCCGCGTGCACGGATGCGGTGCAGCCGCCCGTCGGGACGTTCGTCAGGACGGCGCCCGACCGCTCGGCCGAGCATCGTCGTGACGGGGCGTTCGCGGTGCGGCTCGGCCTCGCCGACGTCTCCTCGATCGGGCTCGCCGTGGCGGAGCGCATCGTCGCCGAGCGCGACGCCCGCGGGCCGTACCGCGACATGGCCGACGTGTCGCGTCGGGCCGGCCTCTCGGCCGAGCAGCTCGAGGCGCTCGCCGCGGCCGGAGCCTTCACCGGATTCGACCTCGGGCGACGCGAGGCGCTCTGGCTCGCCGGCGAGGCGGCGCAGGACCGCGAGGAGTACCTCGCGGGGTCGGTCGTCGTGGTCCAGCCGCCGCTGCTGCCGATGCTCTCCCCCGCCGAGCAGGTGGTCTACGACCTGTGGGCCACGGGCATCTCGCCCGACGACCATCCGATGCGCCACATGCGCGAGCGCCTCGACGCACGCGGGGTGCTGCGCGTCGACCGGCTCGCCACGGCCGAGAGCGGACGGCGCATCGAGGTGGCAGGGGTGGTCACGCATCGGCAGCGCCCGGCGACGGCGAGCGGCATCACCTTCATGAACCTCGAGGACGAATCCGGAACGGTGAACGTGATCGCCGGGGTCGGCGTGTGGCAGCGGTACCGCCGCATCGCGAGGGAGGCGCCGGCGATGATCATCCGCGGCATCCTCGAACGCTCCGACCAGGGCGTGGTGAACCTCGTCGCCGATCGGTTCGAACGGCTCACCGTGTCGGCGCCCGTGCGCTCCCGCGACTTCCGTTAGCCTCGTCCGGTGCCTGCCTCGACCCACACCTCGAACGGACCCGACCGCTACGGCGACGATGTGCTCGCCGGCGACTGGCGGGCGCGCGGACGCCGCGTGATCCCGACCGTCGAAGCCGAACGCGACCTCGTCGTCGAGCTCGCGTCCGACGGCTACTGCGGTGCGGTGGTCGCCGTCGACTCGCAGCACGTGACGCTCGAGGACCGGCTCGGGAAGACCCGCATGTTCCCCCTCGGGCACGGGTTCCTCGTCGACGGCGAGGCCGTGCAGCTCGTGCGGCCGAAGCCGAAGGCGCCCGCGGGTCGGATCCGCACGGCGTCGGGGTCGTTCGCCGTCGACGCCGCCCAGGCGAAGGCGCGGGTCGCCCTGCCCAGCCGCATCTTCGTCGAGGGGCGGCACGACGCCGAACTCGTCGAGAAGGTCTGGGGTGCCGACCTCCGCGTCGAGGGCGTCGTCGTCGAGTACCTCGAGGGCGTCGACGTGCTCGCCGAGCAGCTCGACGAGTTCCAGCCCGGCCCGGGTCGCCGTGCCGGGATCCTGGTCGACCACCTCGTGCCCGGTTCGAAGGAGCAGCGCATCGCCGACGCCGTCATGCGCGGCCCGCACCGTGCGAACGTGCTCGTCGTGGGGCATCCGTACATCGATGTCTGGCAGGCCGTGAAGCCGGCCCGGGTGGGCCGCGAGGAGTGGCCCGTGATCCCGCGGGGCACCGAGTGGAAGCACGGCATCTGCGAGGCGTTCGGGTGGCCGCACGCCGAGCAGGCAGACATCGCCCGTGCATGGCAGCGGATCCTCGGGCAGGTGCGCGGCTACGGCGACCTCGAGCCGGCACTGCTCGCCCGCGTCGAGGAGCTCATCGACTTCGTGACGGCTCCCGCCGACTGACTCCCCTCACACATCGCCGACCGTGCTTCGGCGCTCCGAAATGCTGCCAATCGCGCGGAATCGAGCGGATGCCGCGATCTCCGTCGATATCGTGAGTCGGGGTCGCAGGAGCGATCCGATGACGTGATGATGCGGGAGCGTGCCGCGAACGGTCCTCCCGAGAGGCGGGACCGATGACCCAGACGAACACCCCGGTGCCGCAGGGCAGCCCCGCAGATCGTGCGCGCTGGCGGCGTTACCTGGCCGACGAGCGCGCCGAGGCCGTCGTGTACCGCGAGCTCGCCGCACGGCGCACCGGCGAGGAGCGCGAGATCCTGCTCGCGCTCGCCGCTGCCGAGGGCCGCCACGAGGCGCACTGGCTGACGCTGCTCGGCGGTGACGAGTCGGGCGTCCCGCGCGCCGACCTCCGCACCCGGATGCTCGGCTGGTTCGCCCGCCGATTCGGCTCGATCTTCGTGCTCGCCCTCGCCCAGCAGGCCGAGGGGCGCTCGCCGTACGGCAGCGATCCCGACGCGACCCCCGCGATGGCCGCCGACGAGCGCATCCACGGCGAGGTCGTGCGCGGCCTCGCGGCCCGCGGCCGCCGGAGCCTCGCCGGCACCTTCCGCGCCGCGGTCTTCGGCGCCAACGACGGACTCGTCTCCAACCTGGCGCTGGTGCTCGGCATCGGCGCGACCGGCGTGCCCGCCTCCGTCGTGCTCTTCACGGGAATCGCTGGGCTCCTCGCGGGCGCGCTGTCGATGGGTGCCGGCGAGTACGTCTCCGTGCGCTCGCAGCGCGAACTGCTCGAGGCATCCGCTCCCGACCCGACGGCGCGGGAAGCCCTCATCGACCTCGACATCGATGCGAACGAGCTCGCGCTCGTGTACCGGGCCCGTGGAATGGAGGACGCCGAGGCGCAGGAGCAGGCCGCGAAGCTCGTCGCGCGTGTCCAGGCCGCCGGCGCGCTCTCCGGTGCTCCGACGGATGCGCTGGGCGTCGGAGCCGACGACGACGAGGCGATCGGCACCGGGCTCGCGGCTGCGATCTCGAGCTTCCTCTTCTTCGCCTCGGGCGCGCTCATCCCGGTGCTGCCGTGGATCTTCGGCATGAGCGGACTCTCGGCGACGATCCTCGCGGCCGTCCTCGTGAGCATCGCGCTGCTCGCGACCGGTGCGACGGTGGGCGTGCTCTCGGGTGCGCCGCCGATGAGGCGCGCGCTTCGCCAGCTCGCCATCGGGCTGGGCGCCGCCGCCGTCACGTACGTGCTGGGCCTCGCCTTCGGGACGACGATCGGCTGATCGGTCGCCAGGGCACAGGCCGGGCCGGGCCGCGGTTCAGCCGACGAGCTTGTCCCATCCGTCGCCGTCGACGTGCTCGAAGATGAGGTTCGTCTCGGTGTGCGCGACGGCGGGGTGTCCGGTGAGGTGGGCGAGCACGAACTCCCGCAGCTCCTCGGCGTCGCGCGCGGCGACGTGCAGCAGGTAGTCCTCGGCGCCGGCCATGTGGTACACCGAGATCACGCCCGGAAGGTGCGGCACCTGCGAGCGGAACGCGTCGATCTCGGAGCGATCGTGCTTCACGAGCCGGATCGCGATGAGCGCCTGCAGCGAGACGCCGAGCGAGGCGAGGTCGACCTCGACGCGGTACCCCCGCACGGTGCCGAGCGCCTGCAGGCGTCGCAGTCGCAGCGAGACCGTCGACTCGGCGACGCCGACCTCGGCCGCCAGTGCCGCTCCCGACGCACGGGCGTTGCCGGAGAGGGCCCTCAGCAGGGCCCGATCGACGCGATCCAGTTCGGGCTTCTCGGCCATGGGGGTGCCTCCAACGAGTCGGGTTGCCTGACTCCGTGAGAGTCGCTCATTGACGAATCATACGAGGCGGAGCGGAGGGCGGCCGTCTTCGTGACGGACCGCGGCGATGCGGTGCCGTCCGACGGGTCGCCCGGATGCCGCGCGCATCGGGTCAGGCGGATGCCGCGCGCTCGGGCGCGAGCCGGGGATTGCGGATGCCGAACCACGAGATCGCGCCGCCGATCACGAGTGCGACCGCGACGAAGAGCGCCGTCCTGCGATAGCCATCGACGTCGAGTTGCGACCCCGCGATGACGCTGATGCTCGCGATCGCGATGAGGCCCGCGATGCGGGCGACCGCGTTGTTGACGGCCGATCCGATGCCCGCCCTCGACGGCTCGACGGCGCCGAGGATGGCGGACGTCAGGGGCGCCACCGTCATCGCCATGCCCACACCGATGACGATGACCCCCGGCAGGAACTGCCACCAGTAGACGAAGTCCTCGTCGACGACGAGCGTGAGGAGATAGCCGACGCCGACGATGATCGGGCCCAGCGTCATGAACAGCCGCGGCCCGAACCGGCCCGAGAGCTCGCCGAACCGGGAGCCGAGCAGGACGAGCACGATCGTGGGCGGCAGCGTCGCGAGTCCGGCCATGGTCGCGCTGAATCCGCCGAACTCCTGGAGGAAGATCGTCATCGCGAAGGGACCGAGGGAGAACGCCGCGTAGATGAAGACGGTCGCGAGGTTGCCCATCGCGAAGTTCCGCGCCGCGAAGAGCGTGAGCGGCAGCATCGGCTGGGCGGTCCGCCGCTCCTGCAGCACGAAGAGGACGAGCGCCAGGACGCCGACGACGAGCGGCACGAAGACGACCGGCGACGACCATCCGAACCGCCCCTGCTCGATGAGCGCGAAGACCGTGCCGGCCAGGCCCACGATGCCGAGTGCGGCGCCGAGCCAGTCGATGCGCTCGTGGTCGGGGTTCGGTTCGTCCCGTCCGAGGCGGTGCATGAGCACGAGGGCGAACGCGATCGGCAGCAGGTTGATCCAGAACACGAGACGCCAGGAGACGAGGTCGACGAGCAGGCCGCCGAAGAGCGGCCCGATCAGGAACGCCCCGGTCGTCCACGCGGTCCAGCGCCCGATGGCGCGCCCCTGGTCGGCGGGGGCGAACGTGGCGACGATCAGCGCGAGCGAGCTCGGGACGAGGAGTGCGCCCGCGGCGCCCTGGAAGGCGCGTGAGACGACGAAGAACAGCCCGGTCGGGGCGATCGCGCAGAGCACCGAGGTCACGGCGAAGCCGGCGAGCCCGATGCGGATGATCCGGAGGCGTCCGTACGAGTCGGACAGCGACCCTGCGAGCAGGATCAGCGAGCCGAGCGTCAGCAGGTAGGCGTCGACGGCCCACTGCTGCAGTGCGAGTCCCCCGCCGAGCTCTTCGGCGAGGGACGGCAGTGCGACGTTGATGACCGCGCCGTCGAGGAAGGCGATGAACGAGACGACGATCGCGACGACGAGCACGCGGGCCTGGCGATCCATATCGGCCATGCTGGCACACCGGCGCCGAGGGGGCATCGCGGGTCAGCGACTGCCGAGCCGCTTTCGCAGGTAGTCGATGCGGGACTGGAGCTGGGTCACGGTCGCCTGGGCGACCGCGGGCCCGCCGCACACCCGGCGGAGTTCGGCGTGCACCATCGAGTGCGCCTCGCCCGTGTGGCGTGCCCAGAGCCCGACGAGGCTGTTCAGCAGCGTGCGCTGCTCCTTGAGGGTGCGATACAGGGCGACGGGTTCGCTGGGCTCGGCGGTGGCCTCGGTGTGCTTGCGCCGCTCTCCGGCACGACGCGCCTGACGCGACTGGCGGTGCCGGAGCAACTCGGACACCTGCTCGGGCTCGAGCAGGCCGGGGATGCCGATGAAGTCGAACTCCTCGTCGCTGCCGGGTTCGGCGAGCGTGCCGAACTCGGTGCCGTCGTAGAGCACGCGGTCGAAGGAGGCGTCGGAGGCGATGGCCTCCCAGGTGCCGAACTCGAGCTCTTCGGAGGCGCGCTCCTCGCGGTTCGCGGATTCGAGGAGGCTGTCGTCGAGGCCGTCGTCATCGGCCTCGTCGCCGCCGCGCCGGTCGAGGGCGTGGTCGCGCTCGAGTTCCATCTGCGACCCGAGGGCCATGAGGATCGGCACGTTCGGCAGGAAGACGGATGCCGTCTCGCCGCGCCGTCGCGCGCGCACGAAGCGACCGATCGCCTGGGCGAAGAACAGCGGCGTCGAGGAACTCGTGGCGTAGACGCCCACCGCGAGCCGCGGGACGTCGACGCCCTCGGACACCATGCGCACGGCGACCATCCACCGGCTGGAGTTCTCGGAGAACTCCTCGATGCGGGCGCTCGCCTCCTTCTCGTCGGAGAGCACGACGGTGACCTTCTCGCCGCAGATGCCCTCGAGGATCTTCGCGTACTCGCGCGCCACGGTCTGATCGGTCGCGATGACCAGTCCGCCCGCATCGGGGATGCCGTGCCGCACCTCGGTCAGCCGGCGGTCCGCGGCCGCGAGCACCGCGGGGATCCACTCGCCCTTCGGTTCGAGGGCCGTGCGCCACGCCGCGGAGGTGATGTCCTTCGTGTTGTCCTCGCCGAGGCGGGCTTCCATCTCGTCGCCGGCGCGCGTCTTCCAGCGCATGTGCCCGGCGTAGACCATGAACATCACCGGTCGCACGACGCCGTCGGCCAGCGCTCGGCCGTAGCCGTAGGCGTAGTCGGTCTGCGAGAGCCGCACGCCGTGCGCGTCCTGCTCGTACTGGACGAACGGGATCGGGGCGGTGTCGGAGCGGAACGGGGTGCCTGTGAGCGAGAGCCGCTTGGTCGCCGGTTCGAACGCCTCGCGGATGGCGTCGCCCCACGAGAGCGCGTCGCCGCCGTGGTGCACCTCGTCGAGGATGACGAGCGTGCGACCCGAGACCGTGAGCTCGCGGTGCAGCGCCGGCCGCATCGCGACCTGCGCGTACGTGACCGCCACGCCGTGGAAGTGGCGGGCGATGCTGCCGTGCGCGTTGCGGAATCCGGGATCGAGGCGGATGCCGGCGCGAGCCGCGGCATCCGCCCACTGCCGCTTGAGGTGGTCGGTGGGGGCCACGACCGTGATGCGGTCGATGATGCGGCGGGCTCGCAGTTCGGCGGCCAATCGCAGCGCGAACGTCGTCTTGCCGGCCCCCGGCGTGGCCGCGGCGAGGAAGTCGCGGGGCATGTCGGCGAGGTATTGCTCGAGTGCCTCGGCCTGCCAGGCGCGGAGCTTGCTCGCCGTGCCCCACGCGGCACGTTCGGGGAACGACGGAGAGAGGTGTTCGGCGGCCGAGGTGCCCGGCTGGTTGCCGGAAGGGGTCGCAGTGCTCACTGGATTCGAGGGTAGTCCAGCCTGCCGACATCCTCGAACCGACGTGCCCGGATCCGTTCGACGCGGACCGGCCGCGGCGACCGATCACGGCGTTTGGCAGAATGGAGGGATGGTCACCCAGCAGCACCCATGGTCACGCTACGTCGCGATCGGCGACTCCTTCACCGAGGGCATCGGGGACCCGGAGCCCACCGTGCCCGGCGGACACCGCGGGTGGGCCGACCGCGTGGCGGAGGTGCTCGGGCAGGGCAGCGAGGACTTCGCGTACGCGAACCTCGCCGTGCGCGGCAAGCTGATCCGGCAGATCATCGACGAGCAGATCGCGCCGGCGCTCGCCCTGCGCCCCGACCTCATCACCATCTCGGCCGGCGGCAACGACGTCATCCGACCGGGCACCGACCCCGACGAGATCGCGGCGCGGTTCGAGTACGCGATCGAGCGGCTCTCCCGCGACCACGCCACCATCGTGATCTTCACGGGCGTGGATGTCGGGTTCTCGAACGTGTTCCGCGGCATCCGCGGCAAGGTCGCCATCTACAACGAGAACCTGCGCATCGTCGCGAAGAAGTACGACTGCATCGTGGCCGACCAGTGGGCGTTCACCGAGATCCAGGACATGCGCATGTGGGCGCCCGACCGGCTGCACCTGAACGCCCTCGGCCACCACACCGTCGCCCGCATGGTGCTCGAGGCGCTCAACGTCGAGAACGACCTCGAACCGCTGAAGCCCGAGCCGCTGCCGTCGAGCACGTGGCGCCAGGCCCGCGTCGAAGACCTCTCCTGGGCGCGGGAATACCTCGTGCCGTGGGTGCTGCGTCGTGTGCGTCACCAGTCGTCGGGTGACCACGTGCAGGCCAAGCGACCCGACGCCGGGCCCTACTCGCTGCCCGACTGAGTCTGCTCCGCGTCGAGCGCGCCGGGGTTCGTGAGCCGCCACCAGGCGCCCGGATCGGTCAGCGACGCATCGAGCACGAGCGGGACCGTGATCTCCTGCGAGCCCGCGCGCACGACCGCGGTGCCGACCTCGTCGCCGCGACTGGCGAGCGTGACGGGGTCGGCGTGGACCTCGACGTCGACGGGCGTGTCGTTCCACACGACGACCGTGGCGCCGTCGGCGGTGCGGCCCCTGGCCGTCTCGCCCCACGGGGTGTCGTACTCCGCGAGCACCTGGTTCGCCTCGAGCGGCGAGACCTCGTGGAACCCCGGCGCCACGGAGTCGAGCATCACGGCGATCGCCTCGTCGATGACGGCGTGGGTCTCGCCGCCGAGCAGCACGCCGACGACCGTGACCGTGGAGGACCCCACGGCGTAGTCGGCCGTGAACAGCAGGTTCGCCGCGTCATCCGTCGTGCCGGTCTTCATGCCGTCGACCCCGTGCGTGCCGAGCAGCTTGTTGGAGTTGGTCAACGTGCCGAGCTCGGGGATCTCGACGCTCTTGGAGGCGACGATCGCCGCGATCGTGGGGTCTTCGAGGGCGATCTCGCCGAGCGCGACCATGTCGGCCGCCGTGCCGACGTTGTCGTCGGAGATGCCGCTCGAGTCGACGACATGCGTGTTCTCGAGTCCGTGCTCCGCGAGCCATGCGTTCGCCTTCTCGACGAGGGCCGCTTCGGAGCCGAACGCCCAGTTCGAAATGGAGATGCCGTAGTTGTTGCCCGACGGGATGAGCAGGGCCTCGAGGCTCTCCTTGAGGCTGAGCGTGGATCCGGCCTCGACCGGGGCGACCGAGCCGTTCTGGGCGACCATGTCCCAGTAGATGTCGACGTCGGCGTCGGTGTACTCGATGTCGGGCCCCTGCTCGCCGGCCGCGATCGGATGCTCCGCCAGCACGGTGAGCGCCGTGATGACCTTCGTGATGCTCGCCATCGCCATCGGGGTCTGCTCGTTGCCGGCGGCGAGGAGCCCGTCGAAGCCGACCGCGCCCACTGCGAAGCCGCCGAATCCGGGCAGCGCCAGTTGCTGCGGTGCGGCGGCCACCGGTTCGGGGTCGGTCACCGAGGGCGCCGCCGTCGGGATCGGCGCGCCCAGCGTGTTCGCCCCGTAGACGCCGGCGCCGGTGAGGAGCGCCACCACGACGGCGAGTGACGTGAAGACGACGATCCGGCGTCGCCGGTACACGCGGGCGTCGGGTCGCGGCTCGGGTCGTGCGGCGCTCATCGGCTCGGCTCCGGATCGTCGGCGGGATCGACCTGCAGGGCGTAGAGCACGACGGCGGCGGCGGCGGCCACGTTCAGCGAGTCGACCCCGTGCGCCATCGGGATGCGCACGACCCGATCGGCGGCTTCGAGCGCCGTGCGGCTGAGGCCGTCGCCCTCGGCGCCGAACACGAGTGCGAGTCGCTCGGGAGCCTCGGCGGCGAGCTCGCGCAGGCCGATGGACCGCTCGGAAAGGGCGAGCGCCGCGATGGAGAACCCGGCGTCGTGCAGCAGGGCGACCGACTCCGACCACTCGGGCAGCCGGGTCCACGGCACCTGGAACACCGTGCCCATGCTGACCCGGACGCTGCGTCGGTAGAGCGGATCGGCGCATCGCGGGCTCACGAGCACGGCGTCGGCGCCGAGCGCGGCGACCGAGCGGAAGATCGCGCCCACGTTCGTGTGGTCGACGATGTCCTCGAGGACGACCACGCGTCGGGCGCCGGCGAGGAGCGCTGCGGGTTCGGGGAGGTCGGGCCGCTCGAACGCCGCCAGTGCCCCGCGATGCACCCGGTATCCGGTGATCGCCTCGAGCTGGTCGGCATCGGCCAGGTGCACCGGCACGTCGAACGGCGCCAGCTCGGACTCGAGTCCGGGGAGCCACTTCTCCTCCATCAGCACCGATCGCGGCCGGTGGCCGGCCCGGATCGCCCGCCGGATGACCTTCGCGGACTCGGCGATGTACAGGCCGTTCGCGGGCTCGTGCGCGCTGCGAAGGGAGACATCCGTGAGCCCCGCATAGTCTGCGACGGCGTCGGATGCCGCATCGCGGACTCGTTCGATGTGCATGATCCTCCTGCGTCCAGCCTGCCAGTCCCGAAACAATCCGGAAAACCGACGCGTCTAGAATCAGACGATTCGAAGGGAGCACCGGTGACATCCGACCTCGAAGTCCCCGTCCGCGGGCATGCAGCACTCGACCAGGCGATCGATCTGCTTCGCGGCGCTCGCGTGGCGGTGCTCACCGGCGCCGGTGTCAGCACCGATTCCGGCATTCCCGACTATCGCGGCGAGGGCGCCCCCGTGCGCACGCCCATGACGTTCCAGGCGTTCCTGGCGTCCGAGGCCGCACGCAAGCGCTACTGGGCGGGCAGCCACCTCGGCTGGCGCGCCTTCGGTGCCGCCCGGCCCAACACCGGGCACCGCGCGCTCGCCCTCCTCGAGGCCGCGGGCGTGGTCGGCGGCCTCGTCACGCAGAACGTCGACGGCCTGCATCGCCGAGCCGGCAGCCGGCACGTGGTCGAGCTGCACGGCGGCATGGACCGCGTGCTCTGCCTGACCTGCGGCCAGCAGTTCGCCAGGCAGGCCGTGGCCGATCGGCTGGCGGCCCTGAATCCCCGCATCGAGCTCGACGGGGAGTTCGCGGTGAACCCCGACGGCGATGTCGACGTCGACGACGCGGCCTCGCTCATCGTGCCCGACTGCACCGTCTGCGGCGGCATCCTGAAGCCCGACGTGGTGTTCTTCGGCGAGTTCGTCCCGCCCGAGGTCTTCGAGGCCGCCGCATCCGTCGTCCGCGGGTCCGACGTGCTGCTCGTCGCCGGATCATCGCTCGTGGTGAACTCCGGCATGCGGCTCATCGAGCTCGCACGCCGACGCCACCTGCCGATCGTGGTCGTCAATCGCGGCATCACGAGGGGCGACAGCCGCGCGGCCGTGAAGGTCGATGCCGGCACGAGCGAGACGCTGGCGGCGTTCGCGGCGGCGCTCGCGTCCTGACCCGACTCGTCCTCGCGGTGCGCTGAGGACACGTCGGCGCCGGGCCCGCGCGATTCGGACCGGCATCCGACGTTCTGCCAGAGTGGAGCGATGACCGATGCCACTCCCCCGGACGACCACGCCGTCACGCGATTCGCGATCGTCCGGCACGGCGAGACCGACTGGAACGTGCAGCGCCGCATCCAGGGCGCGACCGACATCCCGTTGAACGACACCGGTCGCGTGCAGGCGCGCGAGACGGCATTGCTGCTCGACGATCGCCCCTGGCACTCGATCGTCGCGAGTCCGCTCTCCCGCGCGTCCGAGACCGCGACCATCATCGCGGCGACCCTCGGCCTCGAGGCGCCCGAGATCGTGCCCGACCTCGCGGAGCGGAGCCACGGCGTGCTCGAAGGACTCGACCATCGGGGCCGTGCCGCGGTCGAGGCGCAGGCCGCGAGCATCGAGGGCCTCGAGCCGAGGTCGGTCGTGATCGAGCGCGCCCGTCGTGCCCTGCTCGAGCTCGCCGCTGCGCACCCCGGCGAGGACGTGATCGTGGTGACCCACGGCGGCGTGATCCACGCGCTCATGCTCGACCTCAGCGACTGGACGTTCCCGACGCCCGACTACGCCATCGAGAACGGCTCGGTGCACGAGGTGATCGCCCGTGACGGCGCCCTCGTGCTCAGCCTGCCCGACGCCGCGACCGGAACCGACGGCTGACGCCGGCCGCCCGGGTCAGCGGCGTCGACGCGACCGGCGCCGCGACTCCGGCGCCGCGGTTCTCCGCATGAGGTCGAGCAGCACATCGGCCGAGGCGGCCCAGGTGTACTTCGCCGCGACGTCGACGGATGCCGCGGAGCGGCGTTCCCACTCGTCACCGCGTTCGAGCGACCAGAGGGCTGCGATGAGCGACTCGGGATTCTCGGCGTCGAAGTAGAGGGCGGCGTCGCCGCCGATCTCGCGGAAGATCGGGATGTCGTTCACGACGACGGGCGTGCCGAGGCGCATGGCTTCGACGAGCGGGATGCCGAACCCCTCGGCCCGCGACGCGTGCACGAGCGCTGTGGCTCCGGAGAGCAGCTCCGCGTACGCGGCATCCGACACGCCGTCGTGGAAGACGAGCCGCGCCTGCGGGGCGAGTCGCGTCAGGCGTTCGCGCTCGTCACGGCCGATGCGGCTGAGCAGGTGCAGTTCGTGGTCGGGCAGGGCGCCGACGGCGCGCACGAGCGTGTCGACGTTCTTGTAGGGCATGTACGAGCCCATGTAGACGAGCCGATGCCCTGCCGGGCGCACGCGCGGCAGGTCGGGCACGGCGAGGTCGTCGGCCGCATTGGGCACGACCGTGACGGGGCGCTGCGTGAGGTCGTGATCGCGGATGAGCCCGGCGGTCGTCTCGGACACCGTGACGACGGCGTCGGCGCGGTTCAGCAGCAGGCGCTGCGGCCACCACGCGAGGTGGTAGAGCCGCCACAGCAGCCGGACGGGCGCCGGAAGGTCGCGCGGCGGTGTCGGGTTCTCGTAGTAGATGAGGTCGTGCAGCGTGAGCAGCAGCTTGTACGTGCGGCCCCACGAGCCCATGGTCTGCATGGGCGAGAAGACGAGGTCGGGGCGAAGCCGGCGCACCTGCAGGGCCACGAGCGGCTCGCGGATGCTCGTGGGCGAGCTGACGAGCTGCCAGGGCAGGTCGGGCAGCATCTCGAGTTGACGGTGGTCGTTGATCAGCATGGTGAGCGGATGCCGCTTGCCGAGCTCGGTGACGATGCCCGCGGTGAAGCGGCTGATGCCGTCGTGACGCCCGATGCGCGTGTAACGGCAGTCGACGACGATCCTCACGCGTGGGCCTCCGACCCGAGGAAGCCGAGGATGTGGCGCGCGGCGGCGCCCGGCGTCTCGTAGTGGATCAGGTGGCCGACCTCGGGGATCACCTCGAGGCGGGCGTCGGGGAACATCGTCGCGAGGCGTCGTTCGGCCTCGATGGGGGTCACGTCGTCGCGTTCGGCGGCGATGAGGAGCGTCGGCACGGTGATCTCGGCCGCGACCTCGCTCACGTCGTGGCTCACCGAGGTGGTGAAGGACTCGAGGACCGAGGCGCGCGAGCCGAACGCCGAGAAGTAGCGGTCGTGCTGGTCGTGGATCCACCGGCGCAGCGGCTTGGACTTCGTCTTCGCCATGGTGACGCTCATGATGCGGACGATCGCGCCGTTGCGCAGGAGCGCGAACCCCGGACGCTCTGGCAGCGCCGCGGCCGTGCGGTAGTAGAGCACCGCGAGCCTGGTCATCACTCCTCGGGGGCCCTCGAGCGCCGGGGCGCCGATCGGGTTCACGAGGATGAGGCGCTCGGGTGCGAGGCCGCGGGCGACCGCCGCCGAGGCGATGATGGAGCCGAACGAGTGGCCGAGGAGCGTGTAGGGCGCCTCGATGCCGGCACCCCTGATGAACGCGCCCAGCCACTCGGTGTAGGCGTCGAGGTCGTGCGGGCGGTCGCCGAACGTCGAGGACGAGCCGAATCCGGGCAGGTCGGGTGAGACGATGCGGTATCCCGGGAGCTGGGCGACGACGGGTTCGAGCCCGTGGTGGTCGCCACGGAATCCGTGCACGAGCACGATCACGGGAGCGTCGGCGGGACCGTACTCCCACCAGGCGGTCTCGGTGCCGAGGACGTCGAGCCGGTGCTCGCGGACAGGAATGCGCGCGAGTTGCTCGGCGTACGGGGAGGCGATCATCCCGGTCATTCTATGGCGCGACGGCTGGACGCCCGCCCTCCCTCCACAGGCGGATGCCGCGGCGAGCGTGGTCCGCGTCGAGCGGATCCGGAGGACACGCGGGCCCGTCCCCGGGCCATGTCGGTGCCCGCCCGTAGCCTTCGAGCATGGAATCCGAGAACTTCGCCAGCTGGGCCGACACCCTCGCCGTCTTCGACCTCGAGACCACCGGCATCGACGTCGACACGTGCCGCATCGTCACCGCGCACGTCGGCGTCATCGGCGTCGACGGTCGGGTGCTCGAGCGCCGCGAGTGGCTTGTCGACCCCGGGGTCGAGATCCCCACGGCGGCGTCGCTCATCCACGGCGTCAGCACCGAACGCGCCAGGGCCGAGGGCGCCGCGGCGCCGACGGCCGTGGCCGAGATCATCGCGGCACTGGCGGATTCCGCGGCACGTGGGCTGCCCATCGTGGCGTACAACGCCGCCTACGACCTCACGGTGCTCGCGCGCGAGGCCGAGCGCTACGGCCTGGTGGGGCTCCCCGGGCCCGATGCGGTCATCGACCCGCTCGTCATCGACAAGGCCGTCGACCGCTACCGTCGCGGCAAGCGCACGCTCTCGGCGACGGCCGAGCACTACGGGGTCCGGCTCGACGACGCCCATGACGCCGGAGCCGACGCGGTGGCCGCGGGGCGGGTCGCGCAGGCGATCGCCCGCGCGTATCCCGAGCTCGCGGCGGTGGCCGTGCAGGAGCTCCACGACCGCCAGGTGGGATGGAGCCGCGATCAGGCCGAGAGCTACCAGTCCTGGCGCCGCAAGAACGGCGAGCCCGAGTTCACGACGTCGGGCGCCTGGCCTCTGCGCTGACGCGGCTGAGGCCGTCCCCCTCGCGGAGCGGTCGCCGGTCACGACTCCGCGTCACGCGGACGTCGCCCGGCGGCATCCGCATTCCGGGCACGACGAAGGGGCGGCCGACCATGTCGACCGCCCCCTCGCCCGGCTGCGTTCCCGGAGGAACTACTTGCCGAAGCTCTTGAAGCGCTGGTTGAACTTCTCGACGCGGCCGGCCGAGTCCATGATGCGCTGCTTGCCCGTGTAGAACGGGTGCGACTCCGACGAGATCTCGACATCGATGACCGGGTAGGTCTCGCCGTCGAGCTCGATGGTCTTGCCGCTCGACACCGTCGAACGGGTGAGGAACGTGGCGCCCGAGGCGAGGTCGCGGAAGACGACGGCGGCGTACTCGGGGTGGATGTCGGTCTTCATGGTGACTTCCTTGCTGATCGGATGATTTCTACAGAATCCCGCCGGCGACGTATGCAGCACGGTGGGAAAGCATGTTCGGCCCGGGGGCCAGCTATCGATTCTAGCAGAATCGACGACGTTCGCAGGTCAGTTGGCGCGCGCGGCGTATCGCCCGTTGCTCTCGGAGAGCTCGATCGGAATGCCGAAGGCCTCGGTCAGCGTCTCGGACGTGAGCGCCTCGGCGAGCGGGCCCGCGGCGACGATGCCGCCCTTGGCGAGCAGCAGCGCGTGGGTGAAGCCCTTGGGGATCTCCTCGACGTGGTGCGTGACCATGACGATCGCGGGTGATGCGGGCGACGCGGCGTAGCCGCCGAGGAGCCCGACGAGCTCCTCGCGGGCGCCGAGGTCGAGGCTCGCGGCCGGCTCGTCGAGCAGCAGGAGTTCGGGGTCGGTCATGACCGATCGGGCGATCTGCACGCGCTTCTGCTCGCCGTCGGAGAGACTGCCGAACCGACGATCGGCGAAGCCCTCGAGTCCCCATTCGGAGAGCACGCGCTGCGCGCGGCGGGTGTCGATCTCCTCGTACTCCTCGTTCCAGCGACCCGTCACCGAGTACGCCGCCGTGAGGACGGTGTCGATCACCGTCTCGTTGCGCGGGATCTTGCGGGCCATCGCGGTGGACGCGAAGCCGATCATCGGACGCAGCTCGAAGACGTCGGTCTTGCCGAGCTTCTCCTCGAGCACGGATGCCTCGCCCTTGGTGGGGTGCATCGCCGCGGCCGCGATCTGCAGCAGCGTGGTCTTGCCGGCGCCGTTCGGACCCAGCACGACCCATCGCTCGTCGGAGGCGACGCTCCAGTTCACGGCGTCGAGAATCGAATTCCCGTCGCGAACCACCGAAACATCCCGGAACTGCAGCACCGTACTCGCCATGTCTCCCATGCTATCGGGAGCATGGACCCCCGAATGCGCGCGAGGGCCTCCCGGGTCGTCGACCATGAGCGCGTGCGACGCTCAGACCGCGAGGACGCGGGCGTACAGCTCGCGGGTGCGCGCCGCGATCGCGTCCCAGGCGAAGTGCTCCTCGGCCCGCCGCCGTCCGGCCGCGCCCATCTCGGCCGCACGCGCCGGATCCTGGACGACCCGCGTGAGGGCGGCGGCGAGGTCCGCGACGAAGCGATCGGGGTCCACGGGCGTGCCCGTGCCGTCGTCGGTCTGCT
The DNA here is from genome assembly GCF_051016555.1 of Agromyces sp. Marseille-Q5079. Classification (NCBI taxonomy): domain Bacteria; kingdom Bacillati; phylum Actinomycetota; class Actinomycetes; order Micrococcales; family Microbacteriaceae; genus Agromyces; species Agromyces sp. Marseille-Q5079. The sequence continues at coordinate 50,228 of NZ_JBPEJF010000010.1, forward strand.
CGATCGGCACGAGCACGCCCGTGACGCCGTCCTGGACGACCTCGGGGATGCCGCCGGTCGCGGTGCCCACGACGGGCGCGCCGCACGCCATGGCCTCGAGGTTCACGATGCCGAGCGGTTCGTAGACCGAGGGGCAGACGAAGGCGGTCGCGGCGGTGAGCAGGGCGGTGAGCTCGGGCCGCGGGAGGTGGCGATCGATCCAGACCACGCCGTCGCGCTCGGTGCGCAGCTCCTCGACCAGGCCCGTCACCTCGGCCATGATCGCCTCCGTGTCGGGCGCGCCGGCGCAGAGCACGAGCTGCACCTCGGGCGGCAGCAGGCGCGCGGCCCGCAGCAGGTAGGGCAATCCCTTCTGCCGCGTGATGCGCCCCACGAAGATCACCGACGGGCGATCCGGGTCCACGCCGAGGCCGCGGACGAGCTCTGCGTCGTCGTTCGGCTTCCAGTCTTCGAGGTCGATGCCGTTGTAGACGACCTCGACCTTCGCCGGATCGATGGCGGGATACGACCGGAGGATGTCGCGGCGCATGCCGTCGCTCACCGCGATCACCGCGTCGGCGTCTTCGAAGGCCGTGCGCTCCACCCAGGATGAGAGCCGGTACCCGCCGCCCAGCTGCTCGGCCTTCCACGGACGCAGTGGCTCGAGGCTGTGGGCCGTGACCACGTGCGGGATGCCGTGCAGGCGCTTCGCCGTGAAACCGGCGAAGTTCGCGTACCAGGTGTGCGAGTGCACGAGGTCGGCTCCGGCGGCATCCGCGGCCATCAGCAGGTCGACGCCCATGGTGCCGACGGCGGCGTTGCGACCCGTGAACGCGTCGGGCGTCGGATAGCCGAACGTGTCGGCTTCGTCGCGGGGTGCGCCGAACGCGCGCACGACGACGTCGATGTCGTGGCGGAGCGCTCGGACGAGCTCGGCGACGTGCACGCCGGCTCCCCCGTAGATCTCGGGCGGGTATTCACGGGTGAGCAGGTCGACGCGCATGTGGAAACGCTAGCGCAGGCTGATCCGTCACGTCCCGACTTCGCGCACCTGAGAGGGGCTCCCTCTGACTACGCTTGGGGCATGGTCACGCGCAAGGTATTCGGCATCGTGCTCGCAGGCGGCGAGGGCAAGCGACTCATGCCCCTCACCGAGGATCGGGCGAAGCCCGCGGTGCCGTTCGGCGGGCAGTACCGCCTGATCGACTTCGCGCTGTCGAACCTGCTGAACTCCGGGCTGCGACAGATCGTCGTGCTGACCCAGTACAAGTCGCACAGCCTCGACCGGCACGTCTCGCAGACGTGGCGCATGAGCGGACTGCTGAACTCCTACGTCGCGTCGGTGCCGGCGCAGCAGCGCCTCGGCAAGCGCTGGTTCTCGGGTTCGGCCGACGCGATCCTGCAGAGCCTCAACCTCATCTACGACGAGCAGCCCGACATCATCGTCGTCGTCGGTGCCGACCACGTCTACCGCATGGACTTCAGCCAGATGATCGAGGCGCACATCGCCTCCGGGGCGGCTGCGACGGTGGCCGCGATCCGCCAGCCGATCTCGCTCGCCGACCAGTTCGGCGTCATCGAGGTCGACCCGGCGAACCCCGAGCGCATCCACCGGTTCCTCGAGAAGCCCTCCGATCCCGTGGGCCTGCCCGACTCCCCCGGCGAGGTGCTCGCCTCCATGGGCAACTACGTCTTCAACGCCGACGCCCTCATCGACGCGGTGCTCCGCGACGGCGAACGCACCGACTCCAGCCACGACATGGGCGGCGACATCATCCCCGCCTTCGTCTCGCAGGGCGCCGCGGGCGTCTACGACCTGCAGCGCAACGACGTGCCGGGCTCCACCGATCGCGATCGGTACTACTGGCGCGACGTCGGAACCATCGACTCGTTCTTCGAGGCCCACCAGGACCTCATCTCGGTCATGCCGATCTTCAACCTGTACAACCGCGAGTGGCCGATCTTCAGCCAGCAGTTGAACTCGCCGCCCGCGAAGTTCACGCGCGACGCCCGGGGCACGCTCGGCACCGTGATCGACTCGATCGTCTCGCTCGGGTCCGTCATCTCCGGCGCGCACGTCGAGCGGAGCGTGCTCGGCCCGTGGGCGGTCGTCGGCTCGGGAGCGCACGTGGCGGACTCGATCCTGTTCGATCGCGCGCGCATCGATGCCGGGGCGACCGTGCAGCGGGCCATCCTCGACAAGGAGGTCGTCGTCGAGGCCGGCGCCCGCATCGGCGTCGACCGCGCCGAGGACATCGCGCGGGGCTTCATCGTGACCGACAGCGGCATCACGGTCGTCGGCAAGGGCTCGCGAGTCCGGGCCTCGAACGCGTGAGCGGGACGCACGCGGGCCGCACGCGCGGTCCGCTCGTCGTGCTGGACGCCGACTCGACGCTCATCCGCGAGGAGGCGATCGAACTGCTCGCCGAGGCCGCCGGGAGCCTCCCGCTCGTGGCCGAGGTCACCGAACGCGCGATGCGCGGCGAGTTCGACTTCGCCGCGAGCCTCCGCGAGCGCGTCGCGACGCTCGCCGGATTGGACCGCGACGACCTCGCCCACGCCCGCACGCGCATGACGCCGACCCCCGGCATCCACGAGCTCGTCGCCGGCGTGCACGCCGCGGGCGGGGTCGTCGGCGTCGTCTCCGGAGGCTTCCACGAACTCCTCGACCCGCTCGCCGAGTCGCTCGGCCTCGACTTCTGCCGCGCGAACCGGCTCGAGATCCTCGACGGCCGCCTCACGGGCCGCGTCGACGGACCGATCATCGACGCCGAGGCCAAGGCCGTGGCGCTCGAGGAATGGGCGGCCGCGGCATCCGTGCCCCTGCGCTTCACGGTCGCCGTCGGCGACGGGGCCAACGACCTGCGCATGCTCGCGAAGGCGGGCCTCGGGGTCGCGTTCTGCGCCAAGCCCGTCGTGCGCGAGCAGGCGGATGTCGCGATCACGACGCCCGACCTGAGCCAGGTGCTCGCGCTGCTCGGTCTCCGAGGCTGATCGCCGCCTCGAGTCGGCCCCCGGCGAGGCGCGAAGCGGCCGAGGGCGAGACGAACGGACGAGGCCGCCGGTACACGATGTGTCGGCGGCCTCGTGGTCGTCTGCGGTCCTGCGGGGTCAGTGCCCCATGCCGAGGCCGCCGTCGACGGGGATGACGGCGCCCGAGATGTAGCCGGCATCGTCACCGGTGAGCCAGGCCACCACGCGGGCGACCTCGTCGGGCGACGCGAAGCGGCCGAGCGGGATGTTCTTCTTGTACTCCGCCTGCTGCGCCTCGGGGAGCTCGTCGGTCATGTCGGTCTCGATGAACCCGGGTGCCACGACGTTCGCCGTGATATTGCGGGCGCCGAGCTCGCGCGTGAGCGAGCGGGCCATGCCCACGAGGGCGGCCTTCGACGACGAGTAGTTGATCTGGCCGGGCGAGCCGTAGAGCCCGACCACGCTCGAGATGAGCACGACGCGGCCGAAGCGGGCCTTGAGCATGCCCTTGGAGGCGCGCTTGACCACGCGGAAGGCGCCCGTGAGGTTCGTGTCGATGACGCTCGTGAAGTCCTCTTCGGTCATGCGCAGCAGCAGGGTGTCGCGCGTGATTCCGGCGTTCGCGACGAGGACCTCGACGGGTCCGAGCTCGGCCTCGATCTCGGTGAAGGCGAGGTCGACGGATGCGGCGTCGGTGACGTCGGCGCGGACGGTCAGGGTACCCTCGGGGCCCTCGCCCGAGCGGGCGGTGACGGCGACCCGGTGACCCTGCGCGACGAATTCGCGGGCGATGGCATAGCCGATGCCGCGGTTGCCGCCGGTGACGAGGACGGTTCGGGGCGTGGTCATGCGTGGACTCCATTCCGATGGGATGCGGCCCGACTCGGGCCCGTCCCAGCATAGTGATCGCGTGCGCGAGGCATCCGTCCCGCCGGGTCCGCCGCGCGGCCGCAGCGGACGTATTCTTAGAAGGAGGAGCGCCGCACCGACCTGCGACGACGAGATGAAGCAGCAATCGATCACGAGTCTGCCGCCCTCACCCGAGGCCGAGCAGCATTCGCGCATGATCAAGTACTCCGTCGCGATGGGAGTGCGTCTCGTGTGCATCATCGCGATGCTGTTCGCGCGCGACTGGTGGCTCGTGGTCTGCGCGGTCGGCGCCATCACCCTGCCGTACTTCGCCGTCGTGATCGCCAATGTCGGCTCACCGGTGCGCACGAACGCGGTCGAGCGGCCCGGAAACATCCTGCCCGCGCAGCCCCGAGCGGATGCCGCGGGCGCCGGCGCGGGTTCGGACGACGCAACGGACGCCGGCGCGCCGACCGGCCCGGCCTCTCCCGAGGCTTCGGCCGACCCCGACTCCCCTGCCGACCCCGCCGCCGGCCCGGATGGGGGCGCACGATGATCGGCGGCATCGGCGGCGCACCCAACGACATGTGCTCGCGTGCATCCTGCCGCGAGGACGCGACCTGGCGCATCGACTGGCAGAATCCCCGCATCCACACGGGCGACCGTTGGAAGACCTGGCTCGCGTGCGACGAGCACGTCGACTACCTCCGGGGCTTCCTCGAGGCGCGCTCGTTCCCGGTGCGCGTCGCGGCGTTCACGGGTGCACTCGACGACTCCGTCGAGGTCGATTCGTGAACGACTGGTCCTTCCTCAGGTCACGCCGCTGGGCCGGGTACCTCGCGCTCGTGGTCGTGTTCGCGATCGTCTGCTGCGCCCTCGGCATGTGGCAGTTCACCCGGCGTGCGGAGGCCCGCGCCGAGATCGCGCGCATCGACGCGAACTACGATGCGCAGGCGATCCCCGTGCAGGACGAACTGTCCGAGCTCGACGGCTTCGACGTCGACCAGCGGTGGCAGGTCGTCGCCCTCTCCGGGCAGTACCTCGACGACGACGAGGTGGTCGTGCGCAACCGCCCCGGTCAGGGCGGATCGGGCTTCGAGGTGCTGACGCCGTTCCTCCTCGACGACGGATCGGTGTTCGTCGTCGACCGCGGCTGGGTCGCGCAGGCGTCCGACGGGCGGCCGAGCGAGTACGCGGCTCCCCCGGCCGGGCCTGTCGAGGTCGAGGCGCGCCTGAAGGCCGGCGAGGGGCAGATCAACGGTCGCACCTCGGCCGGCGACGAGTTCGCCACCATCGACCTCGACGAGCTCGCCGAGCGCGTCGACGAGCCGACGTACACCGGCGCCTACGGGCTGCTCGTGCAGTCCGGCGCCGAGGCGGAGGATCCGCCGATCGCGGCGACCCGTCCGCTCCGCGACGAGGGCCCCCACCTGTCGTACGCCCTGCAGTGGTTCGTCTTCGCGATCATGGGGTTCGTCGGCCTCGGCTGGGCGGCGAACCAGGAGCGCAAGGCCCGTGCCGAGGCATCCGGCACCACGGTGCCCGCGAGCCGACCCGCGCCGCGCAAGGTGAACCGGAAGCAGCGAAAGGACGCCGACGCGGACCTCGAGGACGGCGTGCTCGACCGCAGGTAGGTCGAGTCGCGGTTGCGGTTGCGGTTGCGGTCGAGCGTCCCGATTCCGGGTCTGCCGCAGACACGTCGTGACGCTGGCGCGTCCCGATCGCTCCGGCTTCTGCCGTTCTCGAGGAACCGCGTCGCTTCGCGCCGCGCCGACCTCAAGCGAGCTCGATGAGCTCCTGGTACTCGCGGCTCCAGTGGTCTTCGGTGCCGTCGGGCATGATGAGCACACGCTCGGGGTTCAGCGCCTCGACTGCTCCGGGGTCGTGGCTCACGAGTACCACCGAGCCTTCGTAGTGCGCGAGGGCATCGAGGATCTCGGCGCGGCTCGCGGGGTCGAGGTTGTTCGTGGGCTCGTCGAGCAGGAGCACGTTCGCTCCGGAGACCACGATCATCGCGAGTGCGAGGCGGGTCTTCTCGCCGCCCGACAGCACGCCGGCGGGCTTGTGCACGTCGTCGCCCGTGAACAGGAACGAGCCGAGCACCTTGCGCGCCTCGGTCTCGGTGAGGTTCGGCGAGGCGCTGACCATGTTCTCGAGGACGCTGCGCTTGACCTCGATGGTCTCGTGCTCCTGGGCGTAGTAGCCGACGCGAAGGCCGTGCCCGGCCTCGACGACGCCGGTGTCGGGCGCGTCGACGCCCGCGAGGATGCGGAGCAGGGTCGTCTTGCCGGCACCGTTCAGGCCGATGATGACGACCTTCGAGCCGCGGTCGATCGCGAGGTCGACGGCCGTGAAGATCTCGAGCGAACCGTAGCTCTTCGACAGGTCGCTCGCGGTGATCGGGGTGCGCCCGCAGGGAGCCGGGGTCGGGAACCGGAGCTTGGCGACGCGGTCTACCGCGCGCACCTCGTCGAGGCCGGCGAGCAGCTTCTCGGCGCGCGCGACCATCTGGTGCGCGGCGGCCGCCTTCGACGCCTTCGCGCCGAACCGCGCGGCCTGCATCTGCAGGACGCCCGCCTTCTTCTCGGCGTTGGCGCGCTCCTTCTTGCGGCGCTCCTCGTCGGCGGCGCGCTGGCGCTGGTAGTGCTTCCAGCCCATGTTGTAGATGTCGATCATCGAGCGGTTCGCGTCGAGGTAGAACACGCGGTTGACGACCTCGTCGACGAGCACGACGTCGTGCGAGATGACGATGACGCCGCCCTTGTAGCCCTTCAGGAACTCGCGGAGCCAGACGACGGAGTCGGCGTCGAGGTGGTTCGTGGGCTCGTCGAGGATCATCGTCTGCGCATCGGAGAACAGGATGCGGGCGAGCTCGATGCGTCGTCGCTGGCCGCCCGACAGGGTCTTCAGCGGCTGGTCGAGGATGCGGTCGGGCAGGTTGAGGTTCGAGGCGATGGACGCGGCCTCGGCCTCGGCGGCGTATCCGCCGAGGGCGGTGAAGCGGTCGGTGAGGTTGCCGTACTTCTTCATCGCCCGCTCGGCCACGGCCGGGTCGTCGCTGCCCATCTGCATGGACGCCTCGTGCATGCCGAGCACGAGCGTGCCGAGGCCGCGCGCGTCGAGGATGCGCGTGCGGGCGAGCATCTCGGGGTCGCCGGAGCGGGGGTCCTGGGGCAGGTAGCCGATCTCCCCGGAGCGGTCGATGCGACCGCCGGTGGGCAGGGTCTCGCCGGCGAGCGTCTTCGTGAGCGTCGTCTTGCCCGCACCGTTGCGGCCGACGAGCCCGATCTTGTCGCCGGACGAGACCCGGAAGTCGACGTGCTCCATGAGCACGCGTGCGCCGACGCGGATCTCGAGATCGTGTACGGCGAGCACAGTGAGCCTCCGGGAGGATGAGTGGTGGGATCGTGCCGAGGGGCACAGCCTCCCAGTGTATCCCGAGCGGATGCGCCGGACCTGTGCGTCCGTCATCGGCCACGGGCGTGTCGAGGCGCACGAGCGCGAGTTGCGGCATGCGCCGGGGCGCGGCATGCCGTCGAGCGTCGGTGGGTGCGGAGAGGATGGACGCATGACGACGGATGTCACGATCGACGCCGTGGGCGCGCTGCGCGCCGCGAGGCTCGCCGCCCAGGGGCTTTCGCACGGGTTCGCCTCGCCTGTGGAGGCGGTCGGCCGGCTGGTCTGCGTGCAGGCGCAAGACCTCGCCGCCGCGAAATGGGTGCTCGGTGCCCGCGTTCCCGACGCGAGGGAGGCGACGATCGACGCCGCGGTCGATGCGGGAGCGCTGCTCCGCAGCTGGCCGATGCGCGGCACGCTGCACTTCGTCGCACCGCCGATGCTCAGGCCCATCCTGCGACTGACGTCCGCGCGGCTGATGCAGCGCGCGGCGAGGACCCATCGCGAGGAGGGCATCGACGACGACGTGCACGCCGCGGCGCGGCGGGTGGCGGTTGGCCTCCTCGAGGGCGGGCGGTCGGCGACCCGCGACGAACTGCAGGCGGCGTGGGCCGATGCGGGCATCCCGATCGAGGGCCAGCGCGGGTACCACCTCATCTGGCGGCTCGCGCACGAGGGACTGCTCTGCTGCGGCCCCGTCGACACGCGCGCGCGGCAGCGGTTCGTCCTCCTCGACGAATGGTCGCCGCGGGCGTCCGACGAGCCCGAAGACGACGACGAGGTGCTCGGTCGGCTGTTCGCCGGGTACGCGCGCGGCCACGGCCCGGTCTCGGTGCGGGACTTCGCATGGTGGACGGGACTCACCCTGACGAGCGCGCGAACGGCCCTCGCCGCCGCGGGCGACGCCGTGGCGCCCTTCGACGACGAACGGTACGTCGCGGTCGACGCTCGCCCGGCCGGGCCGCCCGACGGACGCCTCGCCCTCGCCCCGTTCGACGAGTACTTCCTGGGCTACGGCGATCGCACCGCGTTCTGCTCGGTCGATGACGCCGCGCGCGTCGTGCCGGGCAAGAACGGGCTCTTCCTGCCGATCCTCGTCGCCGACGGCGAGGTGGTCGGCACGTGGCGCCGCTCACCCGAGCGTCGTGGCGTCACCGACGTCGAGGTCACGGCCTTCCGCGGCGGCGACCCGGCCGAGCAGTTCCGGCCCGCGCTCGAGCGGTGGGCGGCGTTCTGGTCGACTCGCTTGGGCGAACTGTCGACGCAGTCGCCGGCATGACGAAGGGCCGGACGCCTGCGGCATCCGGCCCTTCGACACGTCGCGTGCGGACTACTGCTGGAGCGCAGCCTGCAGCTCGAGGGTGATGGTCACCTTGTCGCCGAGGAGCACGCCACCGGTCTCGAGGGCCGCGTTGTAGGTGAGGCCGAAGTCCTCGCGGTTGATGACGGTCTTCGCAGTGGCGCCGGCCTTGTAGTTGCCGTAGGGGTCGCCGCCGAAGCCGCCGAACTCGAAGTCGAAGGTCACGGGCTTGGTGATGCCGCGGATGGTGAGGTCGCCGTCCACCTTGAAGTCGCCGTCGTCGACGCGCACGCCGGTCGAGACGAAGTCGATCGTCGGGTGCGTCTCGGCCTCGAAGAAGTCGCCGGTGCGGAGGTGACCGTCGCGGGTCGGCTCGTTCGTGTTGACCGAGGCGACCTCGGCCGACGCGGTGACGCTCGAGTCGAGCGGGTTCTCGGCGGTCACGAAGGTCGCGGTGAAGCGCTCGAACTTGCCCTTGACCTTGCTGATCATGATGTGGCGGATGCTGAAGGCGACCTCGCTGTGCTGGGGGTCGATGGTCCAGGTGCCTGCGCGGTAGCCGGGGATCTCGATTCCGGTGGCGGTGTTCGTCATTGGTTCAGGTTCTCCGTGTTCGGTGTCGTGTCGCGTGACCCGTTCTGGCCACACCAATGCAAACGCATGGAAGTTGTCGCGGTATTCCCGCTCGCCCAAGAAATCCTGGAATCAGGAGATCGAGGCCCGGCGCAGCGTCAGCACGCGCTCCACCGCGTCGTCGAGTCGCGCCTCGGGGATGCGGCCCGACGACACGGCCCCGGCGATCGCGCCGATGAGCCCGTCGACCGAGATGCCCACGTCGGCCGGGTCCGCCGGCAGCACGTACAGCAGCAGGTCGGCACCCGACGCGAGCGCCCGGATCGCATTCTCGTTCGGGTCGGCGTACTCGGGCAGGCCGTTGTTCTGCAGCATGAGCATGTCGTCGGTCACGACCACGCCCTCGAATCCGAGCTCCTCGCGGAGGATGCGATGCCACTCGGGCGACAGCGACGCCGGCGCGGCATCCACCGACGCGTAGATCAGGTGCCCGGTCATCACGAGCTCGGTGCCCGCGCCGATGCCCTGCCCGAACGGGATCGCCGGGCCGCTCCGCCACTCGTCGAGCGTCAGCGGTGCGGCCGGCACGCTCGAATGCGAGTCGCCGGGCGCCTGGCCGTGACCCGGGAAGTGCTTGAGCGTGCTGAACACCGTGCCGTGCTCGCCGGTCACGGCCGCCGCGACGCGCGCGCCCGCTGCGGCGGGGTCCGTGCCGAGGACCCGCGAGGCGATGAAGGAATCGGGGTCGTCGGTCTCGTCGGCGACGATGCCGAAGTTCACGGTGATCCCGGATGCCGCGAGCAGCGCCGCGCGCTCGGCGAACGCCGCGGTCGTGGCGGCCGGGTCCTCGGCGCGGAGCGTCTCGGCGCCCGGCGCCGTGTCCCACGGGAGGCGCTGCACGTCGCCGCCCTCCTCGTCGATCGCGATGAGCGCGGGGAGTTCGGCGTCGACCTGCACGGCGGCCGTGAGCGCCGTGAGCTCGTCGGGGGTCGCGGGCACGTTGTCGCCCATGAGGATCAGCCCCGAGACGCCCTGCACGACCAGTGAACGCGTGGGCGCGGGGTCCACGCCCGGCGCGTGCAGCATGAGTACGGCCGCCGCCTTCTGCTCGAGGCTCATCTGCGACATCCGCTCCTCGACGAACGCCGCGACGGGGTCGACGGGCGGCTGGGTCGGTGTCGAGGACGGCGACGCAGGACGCGCGCCGGGAGAATTCGGGCCGGCCGAGGAGCCCGGTGCCGCGCACCCGCAGAGCAGGGCGGCGGTCACCGCGGCCGTGATGGTCAGGGCGAGCCGGGAGCGCATCCGAGCGAGTCTACGCTGCGTGTCCGCCCGCCGATCGTGAGGCCGCTGGGTAGAGTGGCCGGGCTCGAAGGGGGTGTTCGTGCGCGGTTTCATCCATGGTTGCCTGACCCTGGCGCTCGTCGCCGTCCTCGTAGTGCCTGCGACGAGCGCGCATGCGGCGGACTACCCGACCTGGGACGAGGTCGAGGCGGCGAAGGCGCAGGCCGGGGCGAGCGCGGCCGAGGCCGAACGGATCACGGCGTTCGTCGACGAACTCGAGAGCGAGGCCGGTCGGCTCGGCGATGCGGCGGTCGAGGCCGCGGCGGCATCGGCGGTGGCCGAGCAGGCGAGGGCGGATGCCGCGGGCCGGGCCACGACGCTGCGAGATCAGGCGACAGAGGCCGCCGAGGCGGCCTCGACCGCGACCGGCGCCCTCGGTCGCACCGCGGCGGTGCTGGCCCGGTCGGGCGGAGCCGACGTGGCGCTCCGACTCCTGCTCGACGGCGACGCATCCGGGCGGCTGCTCACCGGGCTCTCGCGCGCCGCGCAGTTGACGAACGTCATCGGCGGGGTCGCGACCCGCGCCGAGGCTGCGGAGGCGGACGCCGCGTCGCTTCGCGACCAGGCCGATCTCGCCGAGTCGGAGCGGGTGCGCCTGGCCGCCGAAGCGGCATCCGCGGCCGAGGCCGCCGAGTCCGCGCACGTCGCGGCCGAGGCGCGCGTGGTCGAGCAGCAGGCGGCGCTCGACACGCTCTACGCGCAGCTCGCGAGCCTCCGCAATCGTTCGGTCGAGCTCGAGCGCCGGTATCGCATCGGCGAGCAGGAGGCGCGCGAACGGGCCGAACGCGAGGCGGCCGCGGCGGCCGCCGCTGCTGCGGCCGCGGAGGCGGAGGCTGCCGCCGGCGGGTCCGGAGGCGGCACCGAGGCGCCACCGCCCGGCATCGACGCGGATCCGGGCAGTGCGCAGGCGTATGCCGCATCCGCCGTGGCCCGCTACGGCTGGGACGACGGCCAGTTCCAGTGCCTGTACTCGCTCTGGATGCGCGAGTCGAGCTGGCGAGCGGATGCGTACAACGCGTCGAGCGGGGCGTATGGGATCCCGCAGTCCCTCCCGGGCAGCAAGATGGCCAGTGCCGGGGCGGACTGGCGCACGAACGCGGCCACGCAGATCGAGTGGGGGCTGGCGTACATCGCCTCCAGATACGGTTCGCCGTGCGCGGCGTGGGCCCACTCGGAGGCCGTGAACTGGTACTGATGGGGTCATGGACGACCTCGACGAACGCGCCGTGTTCCGCGCGCACGCCGCGGAGGGCGTGCTGCTGCTCGGCGGCGGCGCGGCGATCCTCCTCCAACTCGCCGATCCGCGCGTCGCGCACGGGGTCGCGCGGCACAGCGACTTCGCGACCCGGCCGTTCGACCGGCTCTTCGGCACGCTCGACTACGTGTACGCCGTCGGGTTCGGCGACGACGCGCTCGCCGCCGAGGCGGTGCGGCGCGTGAACGCCCGGCACGTGCCGGTGCGGGGAACGTCGGATGCCGCGGCCGACGCCGCGGCCGTCGTCGCGTACAGCGCATTCGACGCCGACGCGCAGCGGTGGGTCGCCTCGACGCTGCTCGCGATCGGGATCCGGGTGCACGAGCGCGTCTGGGGTCCGCTCGAGGAGGCTCGCGCCGATGCGATCGTGCGCGGCTACGCCCCGCTGGGGTTCAGCCTGCAGGGCACGCGGGAGGGCTGGCCGAGCACGCGGGCGGAGTTCGACGGCTGGTGGTCGACCCGGCTCGCGACGCTCCAGGTGAGCGACGAGGGACGGCGGGTCGCCCGGACGCTGCTCTCGGCCTCCCCCGCGCTCCCGCCGGGTGCGGGCCTCCTGCTCGCACCGGTGCGGCTCGTGACCGCGGCGCTGCTCCCGCCCGAGATCCGCGACGCCTTCGGGTTCCGGTGGACGCCGCGCACGGCCGGAGCTGCGGAGGCCTGGCTCGCCGCCGTCTCCGTGCTCTGGCCGCGTCTCCCCCGCGCACTGCGCACGGCGCCGATGAGATTCTCGCTCCAGCGCGCCCGTCGCCGGTACGCTGAGCGTGAGCGACGAGGACGATGATGACCGAGCACAACCGCCACGCAGAACCGATCGACAGCATCGACCGTCGCATCGTCGCGGAACTGAGCCGTGACGGGCGGCTCTCGGTGCGAACGCTCGCCGAACGCGTGCACATCTCCCGCACGGCGGCGCACAACCGCGTGCAGCACCTCATGCAGCGCGGCGTCATCACCGGCTTCGGGGCGCAGATCGACCGCAAGGCGATCGGCCTGAACATCTCGGCCCTCGTCGTCGTGCGCATCGGCGGCGATGCCTCATGGGAGGCGATCGCCGCGAAGCTCGCGACCCTGCCCTTCGTCGAGAAGGTCCAGGCCGTGTCGGGCGACATCGACATCATGCTCACCGTCAGCGCACCCGACCACGAGCAGCTCAGCCAGGCCATCCTCCGCGACATCCACGACCTGCCCGGCGTGGTGTCGACCAGGTCGCACCTGATCCTCGCCGAGATCGACGGCAGGCCGCCCGCGCAGTCGCTGGACATCTGGCGCGTCTGACGGCTCTGAGCCGGACGAACGGCTTCCGTTCCGCGCCCCGGATGCCGTTCGTTCACCCTTTCGCGAAAGCGCCGACGCGCGGCATCCGGCCGTTCCACGATGGAGCCATGAGCCTCAGCGTCGAGCGACCCGATACCCGCTCCCTCCCGTCCCAGAAGCCGATCCGGCTCCTCGACAACGCCGGACACGCGGTGCACGGCACCGCCACCGGCGGATTCGATCTCCCGGACCCGACGACCCTGCTGGATCTCTACCGGCGCATGGTCGTCGCCCGTCGCTTCGACGTGCAGGTGACGGCGCTGACGAGGCAGGGGCGGCTCGCGACGTACCCCTCCGCGCTCGGCCAGGAGGCGTGCGAGATCGGCGCGATCTCGGCGATCGAGGCGCGCGACTGGTTCTTCCCGACCTATCGCGACAGCATCGCGCTGCTCACCCGCGGCATCGCGCCCGGCGACATCCTCGCGTCCTTCCGCGGTGACTGGCACAACGGATACGACCAGCACGCGCACCGCACGGCCTCCCAGGCCACGCCGCTCGCGACGCAGGCGCTGCACGCCGTCGGCCTGGGGCATGCGGCGCGGCTCCGCAGCGATCCGATCGTCACGCTCACGATGCTCGGCGACGGGGCCACGAGCGAGGGCGACGCGCACGAGGCGTTCAACTTCGCGGCCGTCTGGCAGACCCCCACCGTCTTCGTCGTGCAGAACAACCAGTTCGCCATCTCCACGCCGATCTCGCGCCAGACCCGTGCCGCGACCCTCGCCGACAAGGCGGTGGGGTACGGCATGCCCGGCTTCCACGTCGACGGCAACGACGTCGCGGCGATGTACGCGGTGACGCGCGCCGCGGTCGAGCGGGCACGCTCGGGCGGCGGGCCGACCCTCATCGAGGGGCTCACCTACCGCATCGAGGCGCACACGAACTCCGACGACCCGACCCGCTACCGCGCCTCGCGCGACGTCGAGCACTGGAAGCGGCGCGATCCCATCGAACGGCTCGAACGCTACCTCGTCTCCGAGGGCGCCCTCGGAGAGCAGGCGCGCACCGAGATCGCGGATGCCGCGGAGCAGGTCGCCGCCGACACGCGAGAGGTCATGACCGCCGAGGCGCAGATCGACCCGCTCGAGCTCTTCGACCACGTCTACGCCCGTCCGCGCGCCGCCCTCCTCGAGCAGCGGGCGCGGCTCGAGGCCGAGCTCGCCGAGGCATCCGCCGCCGCATCCGCAGGAGCCGCCCGATGACCGCGACGACCACCGACGCACGACCGGAGCCCGCGGCATCCGCCCCGGCGAGCCTCACGATGGCCGGCGCGCTGAACGCCGCCCTGCGCGACGCGATGGCGGCCGATGACCGCGTCGTCGTCTACGGCGAGGACGTCGGCCCCCTCGGCGGCGTGTTCCGCGTGACCGACGGCCTGCAGGCGACGTTCGGCGACGACCGCATCTGGGACTCCCCGCTCGCCGAGTCCGGCATCGTCGGCACCGCGATCGGCATGGCGATGTACGGCATGCGGCCGGTCGTCGAGATGCAGTTCGACGCGTTCAGCTACCCCGCGTTCGAGCAGATGGTGTCGCACGTCGCGAAGATGCGCAACCGCACCAAGGGGCGGATGCCGCTGCCGATGGTCGTGCGCATCCCGTGCGCCGGGGCGATCGGCGGAGTCGAGCACCACTCGGACTCGTCGGAGGCGTACTGGACGGCCACGCCCGGACTCACCGTGGTGATGCCCTCCAACCCCGCCGACGCCTACTCGATGCTCCGCGAGGCGATCGAGAGCGATGACCCGGTCGTCTTCATGGAGCCGAAGAGCCGGTACTGGGCGAAGGACGTGCTCGAGCTCCCGGTGCGCACCACGCCGATGGATCGAGCCGTCGTCGTGCGCGAGGGGACGGATGTCACGCTGCTGGCCTACGGGCCCACGGTGCGCACCGCACTCGAGGCCGCGGATGCCGCGACCGCCGAGGGACTCTCGATCGAGGTCGTCGACCTGCGCAGTCTCTCGCCGTTCGACGACGAGACCGTCTCGGCGTCGGTTCGCAAGACGTCTCGCGCGGCCGTCATCCACGAGGCGGCGCAGTTCGGCGGCTACGGCGCCGAGGTCGCCGCCCGCGTGACCGAACGCAACTTCCACCACCTCGCCGCGCCCGTGCTGCGCATCACGGGCTTCGACATCCCGTACCCGTCGCCGAAGCTCGAGGAGTTCCACCTGCCGACCGCCGACCGGGTGCTCGCCGCCCTCGCGACCTGGGAGTGGGAGCTCGCATGACCCGCGACTTCATCCTTCCCGACCTCGGCGAGGGCCTCACGGAGGCGGAGGTCGTCGCCTGGCTCGTGCAGCCCGGCGACGAGGTGGCCATCGACCAGCCCGTCGTCGAGCTCGAGTCGGCGAAATCGGTCGTGCAGCTCCCGACGCCGTTCGCGGGCGTGGTCGCCTCGCTCGGCGGCGAGGTCGGGCAGGTGCTGCACGCGGGCCAGGTGCTCCTCAGCCTGGAACCGGCGGCCGCGACGGGTACCCCCGTCCTCGCGCCGGACGCCGCTGCGGCGCCGACGGCGCCCGTGCCATCCGCCGCGCCGGCCGAGGCGGCCGAACCCGGCATCGTGGTCGCCGAGGCGGCACCGGCGGACGAGTCCGGCGCGGTGCTCATCGGCTACGGCACCCGGGCGAGCGCCCCGACGGTCCGGTCTGCGAGTGCGCCGTCGCGATTCGGACGCGGACGCGCGCCCGTCGCATCGGACTCCTCCGGCGGCACGAGGAGCACCACCCTGCTCGATCCGACCCGACGCTCCCCCGTGGTCTCGCCGATCGTGCGCCGGCTCGCGCGGTCGCACGGCTTCGAGGCGAGCCGCCTCGAAGGCTCGGGTCCGCAGCACCTCGTGACGCGCCACGACGTCGAGTCGTACATCGCCCGCCTCGAGACGGCCGCCGACGCGCCGGGAACGCCGACGCAGCCGGCTGCCGCCGCGGCTCCGGCTCCGGCTCCGGCGTCGCCCGGCATCGCGTCCGGCGGGGACGAGACGCGCTCCGGCGAGCGACGCGTTCCGCTCGACCGGATGCAGAAGGCCGCCGCCGCGCAGTACGTGCGCTCGCGCCGCGAGATCCCGGATGCCACCGTCTGGATGGACGTCGACGCGTCGGGCCTGTTCGCCGCCCGGCGGGACCTCCAGGCCGCGACCGGTGAGAGCTTCGGCATCACCGCGCTCGTGGCCCGGTTCACGGTCGCGGCCCTGCTGCGGCATCCGGCGCTGAATGCGGCCTTCGACGCCGACCGCGAGGAGATCGTGTTCCACGACGACGTGAACCTCGGCATGGCGGCGCAGACCCCGCGTGGTCTCGTCGTCCCGGTCGTGCACGGTGCCGGGCGGATGTCGCTCCGTGCGCTGCGGGACGCGATCGCCGAGCGCACCGAGCAGGGCTCGACCGGACGGTTCCCGCCGACCGCGCTCGCCGGAGGTACGTTCACCCTGAACAACTACGGCACGCTCGGCGTGGACGGCTCCGCGGCGATCATCAATCACCCGCAGTCGGCCATGCTCGGCATCGGACGCATCCTCGAGCGACCCTGGGTCGTCGATGGCGCACTCGCCGTGCGACGGGTCACCGAGCTGACGGTGTCGTTCGACCATCGCGTGTGCGACGGGGCGGAGGCCGCAGCCTTCCTGACCGACGTGGCGCGTGCCATCGAACGACCGGTCTCGTTGCTGGCGGACCTGTAGGAGCACGCACGCGAACGGCCCGGTTCTCGAGATCGAGAACCGGGCCGTTCGTCACATCCGAGCTTCGGCGCCCATCAGAAGAACTCGTCGGGCGTGCCGGCGGCCCGCTCGACGTCGCGCGTGTCGACGGAGGCGCCCTTGAGCTTGGCGACGGCGACCCGCAGGCCGGACTCCATCTGCGCGGCCCACGCGTCGGACTCGCGTGCGCTCGTCTCCGCGGCGCGGGCACGCGCATCGGCCGCCTCGGCGGCGTGGCGCGCCTCGCTCACCTGGCGCAGCGCGAGCGAGATGCCGTAGTACGCCGCGACCATGGTCGCGATCGGGGCCGCGATGATCGCGAGCGCGCTGATCGCCGCGCCGGTCGGGCTGAAGGCGATGAGCAGCGCGAACGCGAGGAAGAGCGCCGCGATCGCGACGAGCACGACGAGCATGAATCGCAGGTCGCGGCTCCAGACCCGGCCCGTCGGCGCCTTCTCGGCGGCGACATCCGCCTCCGTGGCGCCGTCCTGCTGCTCGGGGAAGCCGTCGTCTGGCAGGCCCGACTCGGCCTGCGTCACCGCCGGCTCGCTCGAGGCTCCCTGGCCGTAGACCGGACGAGTGCTCGCGTCGCTCATGCTCTCCCTGCTTCCCATGCGTTGCTGACACCCAATTGTGTTCCCCGCCCCAGAGGGGGTCAAGGAACCGCGCCGCGCTGCGGCAACCACTCGGCAGGCGCGGCCGGCTATCGGCGCAGGGCGGGGATGGCGCCGCGGAGCACCGTCGCGATGAGCGGCGCGAGGAACAGCAGCAGGACCCACAGCATGCCGACCGACGGCACCAGGTAGGCCAGCACACCGGCGATGACAAGGGCGATGAGCACGCTCAGCGACCGCGTGAGCTCGATCCGCTGCGTCCCCTCGGCCAGCAGTTCCGGATGCCTCCGCAGGATGAGGTCGATCAGCAGCATCGCGGTCGTCGTCACGAACATCGTGCCGATGTAGACGGCGTCGAAGCTGCCGTCGGCGGTCTCCCGAGTCGACACGGCGTTCGCCGCGAACGGGAGGAAGACGATGCTCGCCAGCCAGAGCATGTTCGCCCAGATCAGGCCGGCGGAGTAGTCGCGCACGAGCTCGAACACGCGATGGTGGATCACCCAGAATCGGCCGATCACCGCGAACGTCACGATGAATGCGATGAATGCGCCCGCGTTGCGGGCCAGGAACTCGCCGAAGTGCTCGTCGCCGATCTCCCCCGCAAGGTCGACCAACGGCAGGATCAGGATGGTGATGGCGATCGCCACGGTCGCGTCGGAGAAGTTGACGAGGCGATCGAGACCTCGCTCCGTTCGTCGGATCGCCATGCTCCCCCGATCTCGTCCTCGAGCGCGACCTGCTCATCGTCGCCTCGGCCCAACGGTCCCACGGTATCGCGTCGCGTCGGGCGACCTGAGGAGGCAGCGTGCTGAGCGTGCACACCACGCGCGCGTGCGGTTCGGCAGTCTCCTGATCGAGTGTGGACAGGAGGCCTCTCGCGCTCCTGCACACGCGCATCCATCCCGTGGAAACACGAATGGCCGGCACTGGAAGTGCCGACCATTCGTGGTATTCGGTGGATCTGAGGGGACTCGAACCCCTGACCCCCTGCATGCCATGCAGGTGCGCTACCAGCTGCGCCACAGACCCGTTCTGCCTCGCTTGAGGCAACGAATTGAGCTTACACCAGCCTGCCGCCCGGAACGAAATCGAGGGAAGCTCGGGTGCTCGCCCACCTCGTCAACCGGCGAGGAGGGGCTCCAACGGCACCGCCGGGCAGTCGAGCCAGAGTCGCTCGAGGCCGTAGTACATGCGGTCCTCGGGGTGGAAGACGTGCACGACGAGGTCGCCGAAATCGAGCAGGATCCATCGGCCCGTGCTGTGCCCCTCGCGACGAAGGGTCTTCGACCCGGCGTCGCGGAGGACGTCCTCGATCTCGTCGGCGATCGCGATGACGTTGCGCTCCGACGTTCCCGTGACGAGGAGGAAGACGTCGGCGAACGGCAACGGCCCCGACACGTCGAGCGCGACGAGATCGTCGCCGCCCTTCGCGTCTGCGGCACGCGCCGCGATGGCGAGAGAGTCGAGGGCGTGGTCGGATGCGGTCATACGCTCGTTTCCGGTCGGAATGGATGTCTGGAGGTGGCCGGGATCAGAAGAGCCCGGTGAGTGCGCCGACGACCAGCGTGGCGACGACGCCGAGCGCCAGGACGCCGGCCGTGACGGCGAGCACCAGCGGCATGTTCATGCCCTCCTTCGAGGGCGGGGCCATGACCGCCTTCGCGGCGCTCTGGGTGCTGATCGCACGCGTGGCCGAGACCGGTGCGCCGGCGCTCGCGCCGTCTTCGACCTGGTCGAAGAGGCGATCGACGTCGGAGGAATCGATCTGGCTCGGGTGGACGCCGGTGGCGCCGTAACTGCGCGGCAGGTCGATCGAGCCGGTGACGATGATCTCGCCGTTGTCGGCGAGCGGTGCCGGGATGCCGGTGTGGTCGGGCAGCGCCGGGAGGATGAGGGCGTTCGTCGTGGTCGGCACGCCGCGGCCGACGCCACCCCGTGAGAGCACCTGATCGTACGGCTGCGCCTCGACCGGGGCGTCGAGCTGGGACGTCCAGTGGCCGACGGGCTTCGCCGCCGCGATCGGCTGCTCGGCCGCCGAGGCCGCCGCCTCCTGGTGCTGGATCGGTTGCCGCGGCATGGCCGAGGCCGGCGGCATCGCGCCGGACACCCCGAATGCAGCGGCGGGTGCGGCAGCCGCCGGAGCCTGCTGTGCGGGGGCCGGATACGGCGTCGCCGTCGGAGCGCGCGGCGCGTCCATGGCGGTCGCGCCGGCGACTTCCTCGTCGAGGTCGTCGAGATCGTCGGCGCCGGCCGCGTCGCCCAGCATCGCGCGAAGCTCTCGACGGGTCAGCGTGCGTTCGGGCGTGCGGGCGACCGGAGCCACGGGCGCACTGGCTGCCGGCGCGGCGGGTGCCGGCACGGCCGGTGCGGGCGTCACCGATGGCGCGAAGTTCGCCGGGGGCGCCGCAACGGGCGGAAGCGGGGCGACCGGGGCCGGATACGGCGACGGCTGCGCGTACGGCGAGGCCTGTGGTGCGGGGCGCTGGGCGCCGTTCACGGGTGCCGCCGCCGGAGCGGCGTAGGCGGGCACCGGAGCCGGCGGCGCAACCGGCTGCGGGGCGACCGGCTGGACGGGCCTGGTGGCGTTCGCCGCCTCATTCGGGGTCGGCGAAGCTGCCTGCTCCTGCAGGCGTTCGCGCTCGCGCATCTCGCGGCGCGTCAGCTGTGGTTCCTGCGACGACGTCATTCGACACTCCGATAGAGGTGGTGCTTCGAGATGTACTGGACGACCCCATCGGGCACCAAGTACCACACCGGGAAACCCCGGCGCACCCTGTCTCGGCAATCGGTCGATGAGATCGCCAATGCCGGGACCTCCAACAAGCTTACGTCCTGCTCCGGCAAACCGTGAATGGAGAGGTCATGTCCCGGTCGACTCACAGCCACGAAGTGCGCGAGCTCCCAGAGCTCGGCGACATCCTTCCAGGAGAGGATCTGCGCGATGGCATCCGCTCCGGTGATGAAGAAGAGATCGGCATCCGCCCGCTCGCGCCTCAGGTCGCGGAGCGTGTCGATGGTGAACGTGGGCTTGGCCCGATCGACATCGACGCGGCTGACCGTGAAGCGCGGATTGGACGCCGTCGCGATGACGGTCATCAGGTACCGGTGCTCGGCCGTCGTGACGTTCGACTTGTAGCTCGGCTGCCCGGTCGGCACGAAGACGACCTCATCGAGCTCGAGCGACTGGGCTACCTCGCTCGCGGCGACGAGGTGGCCGTGGTGGATCGGGTCGAACGTGCCGCCCATCACGCCGACGCGAGGTCGACGCGGCTCAGGGCTGGTCACGGCGCCGGACCGGCTCAGTGCCCGTGGCCGCCGTGCTCGGCTCCGTGACGGGCGGCGAAGGCCTCGGCCTTGGCGCGGTGGCGGTTCGCGACGTCGCGGTACGACGCGACCACGAACCCGAGCACGGCGAAGATGCTGAGGGTGATGAGGCCGTAGGCCCACGCCTCCATGGGCAGCTCGCGCGCGTTCACCGACTCGGATGTCAGAATGCCGGTCAGGACCGTGCTGGAGAGGCTCATTCGCCGATTCCTTTCGAAGACTTCAGTGGTGCTCGAGACAGTCTAGCGACGTCAGGCGCGCACATGACCGGCACCACGCACGATCCACTTGGTGCTCGTGAGCTCGGGAAGCCCCATGGGGCCCCGTGCGTGCAGCTTCTGCGTCGAGATGCCGACCTCTGCGCCGAAGCCGAACTCGGCGCCGTCCGTGAACCTGGTCGATGCGTTGACCATGACGGCCGCGGAGTCGACCTCGTTCAGGAAGCGCTCGGCGTTCGCGAGGTCGTTCGTGACGATCGACTCGGTGTGGCGTGTCGAGAAGGTCCGGATGTGCGCGAGGGCGTCGTCGATCGAATCGACGACCGCGACCGAGATGTCGAGGCTCATGTGCTCGGTCGCGAAGTCCTCGTCGGTCACCGGCAGTGCATCGGGACGCCGGGCGCGCACGCGTTCGTCGGCGTGGATGGTGACCCCGGAAGCCTCGAGCCGGTCGAGCACCGCCGGCAGTACGCGATCCACCGCGTCGCGGTGCACGAGCAGCGTCTCGAGCGCGTTGCAGACACTCGGTCGCTGGACCTTCGCGTTGTGCACGAGGTCGACCGCCCACTGCTCGGGCGCGCTCGCGTCGAGGAACATGTGGACGACCCCGGCGCCCGTCTCGATGACCGGCACACGTGCCTCGTCGACGACGGCGCGGATGAGGCCGGCGCTCCCCCGCGGGATCAGCACGTCGACGTAGTCGCGCGCCTGCATCAGGTGGCGCGCGCCCGCACGGCCGTAGTCGTCGACCGTCTGCACGGCCTCGGCCGGCAACCCGACCGCGTCGAGCGCGCCGCGCAGCACGTCGACGAGCACCCGGTTCGTCTGCTCGGCGGCGGTGCCGCCGCGCAGGACGACGGCGTTGCCGCTCTTCAGGGCGAGCACGGCGATGTCGATCGTGACGTTCGGGCGGGCCTCGTAGATCGCGCCGACCACGCCGAGCGGGACGCGGATCTGGTCGATGCGGACCCCGCTCGGGAGCGTGCGCCCGCTGATGGTCTCGCCGACGGGATCGGTCAGCGAGATGACGTCGAGCACGGCGTCGGCGAGGGCGCCGATGCGCTCCTCGTCGAGTGCGAGTCGGTCGAGCAGGCCGGTCGTGAGCCCGGCATCGCGGCCCGCGTCGAGGTCGAGGGCGTTGGCCGCGATGACCTCGCCCGCCCTGGCGCGCAGGTCGGCCGCGATGCGTTCGAGCGCGGCATCCTTCTCGGCGGTCGTCGCGCGCGCGAGGCGGTACGACGCCTCTTTCGCGGCGGCGAGCCGGGCATCGATCACGGTCGCGTCGAAGGCGGGCTGCTCCATGGCTTCAGCCTAGGCGAGCGCCGCCTCGGCGTGGCCCGTGTGACGTCGCGGGGCCGGGTCGAACCAGGTGCCGATCGGGGCGCCGTTGAGCGCGTCGGACACGAGCGGCGTCGCCGTGATCAGCACGGCCACTCCGGCGGCGGCGGCGATGCGAGCAGCGGAGACCTTGGTCTCCGCTCCCCCGGTGCCGACGCCCGCGCGCCCGGTCGACCCGATCTCGATGCCGGCGAGCTCGTCGCCGACGGGCACGTGCGCGATGCGCTCGGCGCCCTCGAGGTGCGGCGGCCGCGTGTAGAGCGCGTCGACGTCGGACAGCAGCACGAGCAGGTCGGCGCCGATGAGCTCGGCGACGAGTGCCGCGAGGCGGTCGTTGTCGCCGAAGCGGATCTCATGGGTGGCGACCGTGTCGTTCTCGTTGACGATCGGGATGATGCGCAGGGCCAGCAGGCGATCGACCGCACGCTGCGCGTTCGAGCGCGGCGTCGCGTTCTCGAGGTCGCCGGCGGTGAGCAGCACCTGTCCGGCGATGATGCCGAACCGGTCGAGGGCGTCCTGGTAGCGCACCATCAGCAGGTTCTGCCCGACGGATGCCGCAGCCTGCTGCGTGGCGAGGTCGTCGGGACGCTCGTCGAGCCTGAGGTAGGGCATGCCGGTGGCGATGGCGCCCGAGGACACCAGCACCACCTCGACGCCGCGGCCGTAGGCCGCCGCGAGGGCGTCGACGAGCGGACGGATCTGGCCCGTGTTCTCGCCGCTGATCGAGGATGACCCGACCTTCACGACGATGCGCTTCGCGTCGACGATGCCGTCGCGGTCGCGCACGGTCATCGCTCGCCCTCGGCCTCCGCCGGCGCAGCGGCCGGGGCGGCCTTCGCGTCGGGTTCGTCGTCGGCCCACATGCCGGCCTCGCGCTCGCGGTCGAGCTCTGCGCGCGCCTCGGCCTTGGCATCCATGCGGTCGTGGTAGTCGCTGCGGCGCTCGGCGCGCGTGGCGCGGCGGCCCTCGTCGAGGCGCACGTCGGTGCCGCGCGGCGCCGTGATGAGCTCCGCCGTCGAGGTGAGCGTGGGCT
Organism: Agromyces sp. Marseille-Q5079; assembly: GCF_051016555.1. Lineage (NCBI taxonomy): Bacteria > Bacillati > Actinomycetota > Actinomycetes > Micrococcales > Microbacteriaceae > Agromyces > Agromyces sp. Marseille-Q5079. The sequence continues at coordinate 73,431 of NZ_JBPEJF010000010.1, forward strand.
CCCAGTCGAAGACGACGCCGGTGCCGGGACCGATCACGACCGTCGAGCCGGCGACCGCGCCGGCACGCACGAGCGCGTCCTCGACGCCGAGACGGGCGAGCCGGTCGGCGAGGAAGCCGACGGCCTCGTCGTTCGCGAAGTCGGTCTGCTGCACCCAACGCTCGGGCTTGCCGCCCAGGATGCGGTAGATGGTGCCGTAGCTGCCGCCCTCGGGCTTGACCACGTAGTCGACCTCGTTCACGGGCTTCGGGCGCATGACGATGCGCGGGCCCTCGTCGACGGATGCCGCGGCCTTGCGCTCCTCGTCGACGAGCGTGCCGAGGGCGAAGCCGAGCTGGCGGAGGCCCTCGTGGCTGACCGTCGAGATCTCGAAGACCGTGAAACCACGGGCTTCCAGGTCGGGCTTGACGAGCTCGGCGAGGTCGCGCGCCTCGGGCACGTCGATCTTGTTGAGCGCGATGAGCTGGGGGCGCTCGAGGAGCGGCGTCTGCCCTTCGGGGACCGGGTAGGCGGCGAGCTCGCCGAGGATGACGTCGAGGTCGCTCAGCGGGTCGCGGCCGGGCTCGAGCGTCGCGCAGTCGAGCACGTGCAGCAGCGCCGAGCAGCGCTCGACGTGCCGGAGGAATTCGAGGCCGAGGCCCTTGCCCTCGCTCGCGCCCTCGATGAGGCCCGGGACGTCGGCGACGGTGAACCGGTGGTCGCCGGCCTCGACGACGCCGAGATTCGGGTGCAGGGTCGTGAACGGGTAGTCGGCGATCTTCGGCCGAGCCGCGGACATGGCGGCGATGAGGCTGGACTTGCCGGCCGACGGGTAGCCCACGAGCGCGACATCCGCGATGGACTTCAGGACGAGCTTCACCTCGCCCTCGTAGCCGAGGGTGCCGAGCAGCGCGAAGCCGGGGGCCTTGCGCTTGGTCGAGGCGAGCGCGGCGTTGCCGAGTCCGCCCTGGCCCCCGGGGGCCACGACGAATCGCATGCCGGGCTCGGTCAGGTCGATGAGCTCGGTGCCGTCGGCCTCCTTCACGACCGTGCCGACCGGCACCGGCAGTTCGAGGGGCTCGCCTGCGGCGCCGGAGCGGTTGTCGCCCATGCCGGGCTGGCCGTTGCCGGAGCTGCGGTGCGGGCGTCCGTGGTACGCGAGCAGCGTGGTCACCTGCGGATCGGCGACGAGCACGATGTCGCCTCCGCTGCCGCCGTTGCCGCCGTCGGGACCCGCGAGGGGCTTGAACTTCTCTCGGCGAACCGAGACGCACCCGTTGCCACCGTGCCCGGCGCGCACGTACAGCGTCACCTCATCGACGAAGCTGACCATGCGCCCTGCCTTTCTCTAGAAACACGTGAGGGCGAGCCGAAGCCCGCCCTCACGAAACCTGTCGGTCGGCTATTCGCCGGCCGCCACGATGTTGACCACCTTGCGGCCGCCCTTGGTGCCGAACTGCACCGCGCCGGCCTCGAGTGCGAACAGCGTGTCGTCGCCACCGCGACCGACACCCGCACCCGGGTGGAAGTGGGTGCCGCGCTGGCGGACGATGATCTCGCCCGCACCGACGACCTGGCCGCCGAAGCGCTTCACGCCGAGGCGCTGGGCGTTCGAGTCACGACCGTTGCGAGTGGAGCTCGCTCCCTTTTTGTGTGCCATGTCTGATTCTCCTTGCGAGCCGCTGCTGCTACTTGATGCCGGTGACCTTGAGGCGCGTGAGCTCCTGACGGTGGCCCTGGCGCTTCTTGTAGCCGGTCTTGTTCTTGAACTTCTGGATCACGATCTTCGGACCGCGGAGGTCGTTGAGAACCTCGGCCGTGACCGTGACCTTCGCGAGCGACTTGGCGTCGGAGGTGATGTTGTCGCCGTCGACGAGGAGGACCGGGATGAGCTGGACGTTGCCGTCCTTGTCAGCCTTGATGCGGTCCGTCGTCACGATGGTGCCGACTTCGACCTTCTCCTGCCGACCGCCGGCGCGCACTACTGCGTAAACCACTACTCGTACCTATCTCTGGGGAACCACGGGGGTTCCGACTGTCTGATGGGGTGTCACTGCGCGGGACCCCAGCGGGAAGGAGGGTCGTCACTGCCAGAAAACGATGGTGCAGATGAACTGCAGTGGGCACACCGGGATAAGCGGCGGCACCAACGGTCGAGTTTACCGGATCTACCTGAGTGGGTCAAACGCGGGCCATCGGCGCGTCGCGAACGCCTCGGCCTAGGATCGTGCCATGACCGTGCTCATCGACACGCCGCTGTGGCCCAAGCACGGAACGGTGTGGTCCCACCTGGTCAGCGACGAGTCGATCGACGAGCTCCGCGCCTTCGGCGACCGGGTGGGCCTGCCGCCCAGGGCCTTCGACCTCGACCACTACGACGTGCCCGTCGAGCGCTACGAGGCGCTCATCGCCGACGGCGCCGTCCCGGTCTCCCCGCGCGAACTCGTGCGCCGGCTCGCCGCGAGCGGCCTCAGGGTCTCCCCGCGCGAGCGACGCGAACGGAGACGGGCCCCGTCCGACTGACGTCGTTCGGGACCCGGATCCGATTCGCTGATCAGCCTCAGTCGGTAGCGGATGCCTCGCGCTCGGCGGTGCCCGTGGCCGACCCGTCGGCGCGGGTGATCACCGGTGCGCCGCTCGTCGGCGACAGCGCCGCGGTCGAGACCCGACGACTGCGCGAACGGCCTTCGCCGGCCTTCTTCGGGGCCGGCAGCGCGTCGAGCACGGAGTCGAGCAGTTCCGCGGTGGCCGCGGTCTCGGGGCGGGTGCGCGGCACCGTCACGACCGGGAGGTCGAGGATGGCGGCGACATCGATCGGCGACTCCACGGGAGCCTGCTCCTCGGCCTCGGCCTCGGCCTCGGCCTCGGCACCAGCCTCGACCTCGGGCGATCCGGTCTCGCCGGACGCCTCGACGTTCGGCGCGTCCTCGACGGCGTCGGGCGTCGGAACCGCGACGGGTGCGGCATCCGACGCCTGCTCGTCGGTCGTGGCCGGCTCGGTCTCGGCACTCGGCGTCGTGGCCTGCTCGCGCGAGGCGCGACGGCCTCGGCCGCGACGGCGACCGGGGCGGGTGCCGGACTCGTCGACCGGCTTCTCCCCCGCCGCAGACGCGGCGGCCGTGTCGGCAACGGCCGGGGCCGAGTCGTCGCGGTGCTCGGAGTGCGGGATGGTCGAGGCCGCGATCTGGGCGAGCGCGTGCTTGACGTCCTCGGTGATCGCGTGCGTACCCGTGTGCGCCTTGGGCTCGGCCACGACGTGCTGCTGCTGTTGCTGCGGTGTCGCGCCGGAGGCGTTGCCGCCGCGCCCGGTGCGACGGCGCTCGGGCTGCTGGGGCGCCCGGTGCTTCAGCACGGGCTCGTGGTGCACGACGATGCCGCGACCGGCGCAGACCTCGCACGGCTCGCTGAAGGTCTCGAGCAGGCCGAGCCCGAGCTTCTTGCGGGTCATCTGCACGAGTCCGAGCGAGGTCACCTCGGCGACCTGGTGCTTCGTGCGGTCGCGGGAGAGGCACTCGATGAGTCGACGCAGCACGAGGTCGCGGTTCGACTCCAGCACCATGTCGATGAAGTCGACCACGATGATGCCGCCGATGTCGCGCAGACGCAGCTGGCGGACGATCTCCTCGGCCGCTTCGAGGTTGTTCTTGGTGACGGTCTCCTCGAGGTTGCCGCCGGATCCGACGAACTTGCCCGTGTTCACGTCGACGACCGTCATCGCCTCGGTGCGGTCGATCACGAGCGAACCGCCGGACGGGAGGAAGACCTTGCGGTCGAGCGCCTTCTCGATCTGCTCACTGATGCGGAACTCGTCGAACGAGTCGCGATCGCCGTCGTAGGCCTCGATGCGCTCGAGCAGGTCGGGAGCGACGGCCCGGAGGTAGCGCTCGATCGTGCCGCGCGCCTCGTCGCCCTCGATGATCATCTTCTGGAAGTCCTCGTTGAAGACGTCGCGGACGATCTTGATCAGCAGGTCGGGCTCGGAGTGGAGCAGCGCCGGAGCCTGCACCTTCTCGAGCTGGGTCGAGATGTCGGCCCACTGCGCGATCAGGCGGTTGACGTCGAGCGTCAACTGCTCCTCGGTGGCGCCCTCGGCCGCGGTGCGGACGATGACGCCCTGGTTCTCGGGGAGCACCTCCTTGAGGATCTTCTTCAGGCGCGCACGCTCGGTGTCGGGCAGCTTGCGGCTGATGCCGTTCATCGACCCGTTCGGCACGTACACGAGGTAACGGCCCGGGAGCGAGACCTGGCTCGTGAGGCGTGCGCCCTTGTGGCCGACGGGGTCCTTCGTGACCTGCACGAGGACGCGGTCGCCGGGCTTCAGAGCGAGCTCGATGCGACGCGGCTGGTTCTTCTCGCCGTTCTCGGCGGCGGCGTCCCAGTCGACCTCGCCCGAGTAGAGCACGGCGTTGCGCCCGCGGCCGATGTCGACGAACGCCGCCTCCATGCTCGGGAGCACGTTCTGCACGCGGCCGAGGTAGACGTTGCCGATGAGCGAGGCCTCTTGATTGCGCGCGACGTAGTGCTCGACGAGCACGCCGTCCTCGAGCACGCCGATCTGGATGCGGCCGCCCTTCTCGCGCACGATCATCGACCGGTCGACGGACTCGCGTCGTGCGAGGAACTCCGACTCCGTGATGATGGTGCGGCGGCGTCCCGCGTCGCGGCCGTCGCGCCGGCGCTGCTTCTTGGCCTCGAGGCGCGTCGAGCCCTTGACGCGCTGCGGCTCGGTGATGAGCTCGGGCTCGCGGGGCGTGCGCACCTTGACGACCGTGTTCGCGGGCTGGTCGCCACCGGCGCGCGGCTCCTCGCCGCTCCGGCGGCGGGTGCGACGCCGGACGCTCGAGGCCTCTTCATCGCCGCGGTCGACCCGACCGCCGCGGTCGCCGCCGTCGCGCTCTCCGCGCTCGGGACGTGCCGGCTCGTCGGACACGACGAGCACCGGGGGCGCGTGGAAGATCAGCGAGGTCGTCGTGAGGTTGGCCGGAATCGGCGAGACCGGAGCGGCGGCGACTTCATCGCCTCCGTTGCCGGACGCGGCGACATGGCGCCCGTGGTGCTCGTCGCCGGACGTCTCGCCCGATGCCGAGGCATCGGGCGTGGAGGACTCGCTCGACGCGGCATCCGTCACGGCGTCGGGCTCGACCGCATCGGCCGCGACCTGGTCGGTCACCACCTCGGCGGGTGCGACGTCGACCGGCTCGGCCTGCGCCGGCGGGGTCTGCTGCGCGCCTCGCCCTCGACCGCGCCGGCCGCCGAAGAGGCCGCCGCGCCGCCTGGGCGCGCCTTTCGAATCGGGTTGGTTCGTCTGGTGCTCGTTGCCTTCCACCATCTCTGGTGCACTCCTACGCCGGTCGGGATGGCCGCGCCATCCTCTCCGTACTCTCTCGAGCAGACCTGCGCGTACGCAGGACCGCCAATTCTCACCTACTGCGACCGGCCGGTTTGCCTTGTCGCCACGTCTTGCGGTGTGCTCACCGCCCATGCGGATGCAGTGCATCCGTGAAGCCTTCGTTGGCGTCGTATCCGGGCGCGGCCCGGTCGACTTCCTCGATTATCGCACGATCGGCGGGAAACCCGCCGATCCGGCATGCCAGAATCGAGACATGTCGGATGCCCCCGCCCGCCCGAAACCCATCGCACTGGCCATCACCCTCCTCGTGCTCGGAGCCCTCGGCCTGCTCGCCGCATTCGAACTCTCGCTCGAGAAGGTGCTCACGCTCGAGGACCCGAGCCACGTCCCGAACTGCAATGTCGGCGTCCTGGTGGGGTGCAGCACGAACCTCGCATCCTGGCAGGGGTCGGTCTTCGGATTCCCGAATCCGTTCCTCGGCATGATGGCCTGGCCCGTCGTGATCACCATCGGCGTCGCCCTCTTGGCCGGCGCCACGTTCTCGCGCTGGTTCTGGATCGGCTTCAACGTGGGCGTCACCGGCGCGCTCGTGTTCGTCGGCTGGCTGATCTACCAGAGCGTGTACGTGCTCGACGTGCTCTGCCCCTGGTGCATGCTGACCTGGGCGGTCACCATCCCGCTCTTCTGGATCGTGACGCTGCACAACCTGCGGTCCGGACATATTCCCGCATCGGCACGCGTGCGACACCTCGCCGCCGCCTGGTACGGATGGATCCCCGTCATCACCGTCGTCTGCTACGCCGTCGTGATCCTGCTGGCGCAGGCCCAGATGAACGCGATCCCCCGGGTCCTGATCGACCTGCAGAACGCCTGGCGCTGACCCGCAGACCCGCAGAACGACGGATGCCGCGTCGACGCACGTTGCGTCGACGCGGCATCCGTCGTTCGTGGGGGTGCGACTCAGGCGAACCAGAGCGCGAGCTCGCGATCCGCGGACTCGACCGAGTCGGAGCCGTGCACGAGGTTCTGCTGGACCTTGAGGCCCCAGTCGCGACCGAAGTCGCCGCGGATCGTGCCGGGCGCCGCGGTGGTGGGATCGGTGGTGCCCGCGAGGGAGCGGAAGCCCTCGATCACGCGGTTGCCGGCGACGCGGATGGCGACCACCGGACCCGACTCCATGAACTCGACGAGCGGCTCGTAGAACGGCTTGCCCTCGTGCTCGGCGTAGTGCTTCGCGAGGAGCTCCCGGTCGGCCTGGACCAGGCGGATGTCGACGAGCGAGTAGCCCTTGGCCTCGATGCGGCGCAGGATCTCGCCGGTGAGGTTGCGGGCGACGCCGTCGGGCTTGACGAGCACGAGCGTCTCTTCGATTGCGGTGGTCATTCCTGTTCCTTTCGCTGGGCGGCGACGGCCGCCGCCCTCTCTCGGTCGATGCGTTCGCCGGCGATCATGCAGTAGGCCCAGATGCCGCCGAAGAGGGCCCCGATGAAGAACATCGCGGGGTGGATGAAGCCGGATACGACGATGAGCGCCTGCACGATCCAGCCGAGCGCGTACGCCCAGCGGAATCGGAGCAGCCCGATCGTCGCGATCATGAGCACGATGACGGCGCCGCCGACGACGAGCGGCGCCCATCGCGGGAGCCCGAACGGCCCGCCGTCCTCGGGTGTGAGACCCCAGATCATGAGCGCTCCGAGGAACACCACGATGAGCTCGAACCCGAGCAGGATGGCGGCGAGGCTCGCCCGGACCGATCGTGGTTCCGGCGCCTGCCGGGTGGTATCGGGCTGAGGCCGGGGCTGGTCGGCGTCGCTCATCGAGCGCTCCAGCCGCGGTCGGCGGCGATGCGGATGGCCTCGCCGGCGAGGAGGACCGATCCGGTGACGATCACGGCGCGCTTGTCGCCGTCGGCCGCCCACGCCCGTGCCTCGTCGAGCGCCTCGTCGAGGCGCGGGACGACGGAGACCCGGTCGCCGCCGACCTTCGAGGCGACGAGCTCCGCGAGCTCGGCGGCATCCGTCGCGCGGTCGGAGTCGGGGACGGTGACCACGTAGCGCGCGTCGAGGTCGAGGAGGGCGTCGACGATGCCCGCGGCATCCTTGTCGCCGAGGACGCCGAGCACGATGGCGACCTCGTCGAAGTCGAACGCCTCGCCGAGCGCGACGACCAGCGAACGCGCGCCGTGCGGGTTGTGGGCCGCGTCGACGAGCACCGTGGGCTCGGCGGCGATGATCTGCAGGCGCCCGGGCGAGGTGACCGTGCCGAGCCCCTGCTCGACGACCTCGTCGGCCAGTCGCACGCTGCCCGCTCCGATGAACGCCTCGACCGCGGCGACCGCCACGGCCGCGTTCTGCGCCTGGTGGCTGCCGAACAGCGGCAGGGCGATGTCGTGGTACTCGCCGGCGAGGCCGCGGATCGAGACGAGTTGGCCGCCGACGGCGACCTTCGTTGCGAGCACGGCGAAGGCGTCGTCCTCGACCGCGAGGGTCGACTCGGTGAGGTCTGCGGCGTTCTCGAGGACCTGCAGCACCGCATCCTGCTGATGTGCGGAGACGACGGATGCCGCGGGCTTGATGATGCCCGACTTCGTGCGCGCGATCTCGACGATGTCGTTGCCGAGGCGGCTCTGGTGGTCGAGGTCGATCGGCGTGATCACCGCGACCTGGCCGTCGGCGACGTTCGTCGAGTCCCACTCGCCGCCCATGCCGACCTCGAGCACCATGACGTCGACGGGGGCATCGGCGAAGCACGCGAAGGCGAGTGCCGTGAAGACCTCGAAGAAGGTCAGCGGTGCCTCACCGGCGCCTTCGAGCTCGGCGTCGACGATCGCGATGAACGGTTCGATCTCGAGCCAGTTGCGGGCGATCGCCTCGTCGCTGATCGACGCGCCGTCGATGCGGATGCGCTCGGTGAAGCGCTCGAGGTGCGGGCTCGTGAGCAGGCCCGTCCGCAGGCCGGAGGCGCGGAGCAGGCTCTCGATCATGCGGCTCGTCGACGTCTTGCCGTTCGTGCCGGTGAGGTGGATCACCGGGGCGGAGTGATGCGGGTCGCCGAGGAGTTCCACGGCGCGTCTGGTGGGCGCGAGCCGTGGGCGCGGCGAGCCCTCGCCGACGCGGGCGACGAGGGTCGCGTAGACCTCGTCGGCCGCATCACGGGCCTCGGCCTCGGCCTCGTCGAAATCGTCGGGTCCTGCGCCGGGGGCGTCGGTCATGCCTGCTCCAATCCGATGTGCACACGGGTTCCGCCGGCGAGCGGCTGGGTCGCCGACGAGGTCACGGCGTCGAGCTCGCGAACCTCGAGCGAGGTCGCCAGCGTCTCGCCCGTGATGAGCTCGCGATGCGCCTCGACGGCCGCCTGGGAGGCCGCGTCGAGCGTCAGCGTCAGCGCGATACGGTCGCCGACCTCGAGCCCGGCGCCCTTGCGGGCCTCCTGCACGGCCCGGACGACGTCGCGGGCGATGCCCTCGGCCTCGAGCTCGGGCGTGGTCTCGGTGTCGAGGATCGCGAAGCCGCCGTCGGCGAGCAGGGCGAGGGCGCGGGACCCTCCGCCGGCTCCCCCGGCCTCGAGCACGAGGTCGTACTCGCCCGCCTCGAGGGCGATGCCGCCCGCGACGACCGTGTCGCCGTCGAGGGTCCAGTCGCCCGAGCGAGCGGCCTGGATGGCCTGCTGCACGGTCTTGCCGAGGCGCGGGCCGGCCGCACGGGCGTTGACGCTGAGGCGCTTGGTGACGCCGTACGTCTCGGCGCTGGCGGCGTCGAGCTCGACCAGGTCGACGGTCTTGACGTTGAGCTCGTCGCGGAGGATGCCCTCGAACGCCGCGAGGGCCGCGGCGCCGGTCGTCACGACCGTGAGGGAGGCGAGCGGCAGGCGCACGCGTCGGCCGGCCTGCTTGCGGAGCGCGAGCACCGAGCCGCTGATCTCGCGCACGGCGTCCATGGCGGCGACGAGCGGCTCGTCGGCGGGGAACTGCGAGGCGTCCGGCCAGTCGACCAGGTGCACGCTGCGACCGCCGGTGAGTCCGCGCCAGACCTGCTCGGTCGTGAGCGGCAGCAGCGGGGCCGCGAGCCGCGTGAACGTCTCGAGCACCGTGAACAGCGTGTCGAACGCCTCGCTGCCGGCGCCGTCGTCGGCGACGCCCGCCCAGAACCGGTCGCGGGATCGACGCACGTACCAATTGGTGAGCACGTCGGCGAAGTCGCGGAGCTTGGCCGCGGCCATGGTCGAGTCGAGGTGCTCCAGGTCGTCGGTGACGGCCGTCACGAGGTCGCGCAGCTTGGCGAAGAGGTACCGGTCGAGCACGTCGGTGGAGTCGGTGCGTGCGGATGCCTCGTAGCCGCCCTCGCGTGCCGTGTTGGCGTAGAGCGAGAAGAAGTACCACGTGCTCCAGAGCGGCAGCATGACCTGTCGCACGCCCTCGCGGATGCCCTCCTCGGTGACGACGAGGTTGCCGCCGCGCAGCACCGGGCTCGCCATGAGGAACCAGCGCATGGCGTCGGCGCCGTCGCGGTCGAAGACCTCGGACACGTCGGGGTAGTTGCGCAGCGACTTGGACATCTTCTGGCCGTCGTTGCCGAGCACGATGCCGTGGCTGATGACGTTCTTGTACGCGGGGCGGTCGAACAGCGCCGTGGAGAGCACGTGCATCACGTAGAACCATCCGCGGGTCTGCCCGATGTACTCGACGATGAAGTCGGCGGGGTGGTGCGTGTCGAACCACTCGCGGTTCTCGAACGGGTAGTGCACCTGTGCGAACGGCATAGACCCGGAGTCGAACCACACGTCGAGCACGTCGGGGATGCGCCGCATCGTGCTCTTGCCGGTGGGGTCGTCGGGGTTCGGTCGCGTCAGGTCGTCGATGTACGGCCGGTGCAGGTCGGGCTCCCCTGCCCCGTTCAGCGGCAGGCGGCCGAAGTCGCGCTCGAGGTCCTCGAGGGACCCATAGACGTCGACACGGGGGTACTCGGGGTCGTCGCTCTTCCAGACCGGGATCGGCGAGCCGAAGTACCGGTTGCGGCTGACCGACCAGTCGCGCGCACCGGCCACCCACTTGCCGAACTGCCCGTCCTTGACGTTCTCAGGCACCCACGAGATGTCCTGGTTGAGCTCGCCCATGCGGTCGCGGAACTCGGGCACGCGGATGAACCAGCTCGAGACGGCCTTGTAGATCAGCGGGTTGCGGCAGCGCCAGCAGTGCGGGTACGAGTGCTCGTAGCTCGCCTGCCGGATGAGGCGGCCCTCGGCCTTCAGCAGTTGGGTGAGCGGCCTGTTCGCGTCGCTCCACAGCTGGCCCGCGACATCCGTCACCTCGGGCTTGAAGCGACCGCCGTCGTCGAGCGAGAGGATCACCGGGATGCCGGCCGCCTCGCCGACCTTCTGGTCCTCCTCGCCGTAGGCGGGGGCCTGGTGCACGATGCCCGTGCCGTCCTCGGTGGTGACGTAGTCGGCGACGAGGATCTGCCAGGCGTTCTGCACGCCGTACGCCTCGACGTCGGCGTAGTAGTCGAAGAGCCGGTCGTAGGTGACGCCCTCGAGTTCGGCGCCGCGCACCGTGCGCGAGACTGCCGCGCGGGCGTCGTCGGCCGAGTCGTATCCGAGGTCCTTCGCGTAGCCGCCGAGCAGGTCGATCGCGATCAGGTACTCGCCGCCCAGCACCTCGGTGTCGGATGCCGCGCCGCCGGCCCGCTCGCGCAGCACGGTCGCGTCGGGGGTGCCGTTCGGGCCGGCGGGCACGACCGCGTACTCGATGTCGGGGCCGACCGCGAGCGCGAAGTTCGTGGGAAGCGTCCACGGCGTCGTCGTCCAGGCGAGGGCGCGCACGGCCGTGAGACCGAGGGACTCCGCCTTCGCGCCGGTGAGCGGGAAGGTCACCGTGACGGTCTGGTCCTGGCGCATCTTGTAGACGTCGTCGTCCATGCGCAGCTCGTGGTTGGACAGCGGTGTCTGGTCGCGCCAGCAGTACGGCAGCACGCGGTGGCCCTCGTACGCGAGGCCCTTCTCGTGCAGCTGCTTGAACGCCCAGATCACCGACTCCATGAAGGTGGTGTCCAGCGTCTTGTAGTCGTTCTCGAAGTCGACCCAGCGCGCCATGCGGGTGACGTACTCCTGCCACTCCTTGGTGTAGCGGAGCACCGACGAGCGTGCGGCCTCGTTGAAGGCGGCGATGCCCATCTCCTCGATCTGGGACTTGTCGGTGATGCCGAGCTGGCGCTCGGCCTCGAGCTCGGCCGGCAGGCCGTGCGTGTCCCAGCCGAACCGGCGGTGCACCTGCTTGCCGCGCATCGTCTGGAAGCGCGGGAAGACGTCTTTCGCGTACCCCGTGAGCAGGTGCCCGTAGTGCGGCAGGCCGTTGGCGAACGGCGGGCCGTCGTAGAACACCCATTCGGGCGATCCCTCGCGCTGGTCGATCGACGCCTGGAAGGTTCCGTCGGCGTTCCAGTAGGCGAGGACCTGCTGCTCGCCTGCGGGGAAGTCTGGCGACGGCGCGACGCCGTGCTCGTCGGGGGTGCGCGGGTACACGCGGGCTCCTTCGATCAACGAATGCTTCCGCGAGGACGCCGGAGCTCTTCGAGCCGCCGCCGCGGTACCACCTCGCTTGCCGCGCCGAGCGCGACCCCTCTTGCACGGCGATGACGGGCCGGCCCGTTCGGTTCTACTGACGAGCGGCGGCCAGGGCATCCGTTCGCGTTCTTCCGAAGACTCCCCGGTGATGGCCGGATCGACGTCGTTGCCTCGATTGTACGCGTCACGACCGCTCGAACGCGTCGTGCGCGCCCGAGTCCGGCCGGAGCCGTCGGCCGATGGCGGCCGTGCTCACCGCCCGGGCGCGTCGAGGACCGGCGCGAATCCGCGGCAGACCGGGGCGACCGCACGACGGACCTCGTCGGCCAGGTCGCCTCGTTCGACGCCGGCCATGGCCCACGCACCGGCGCCGGTCGCCGCGGCCGCGGTCGACGCGTTGGCGGCGGCCCGGACGAGCGCCCCGTCGACGCCGGGCGCCCGCTGCGCGAGGAAGTCCGAGAGCGCGCGGGCGACGCGGAGGAACCGCCCGAGGCCGGCCGCGAGGAACTCGTCGTGCGTGGCCATCGGCTCGCGCTGGCTGAGCGCGATCGGGACGGCGCGATGCGGATGCCGCGCGGCGAGCGCGACGAGGGCGTGCTCGAGCGCGGCCGATGGCCTGCTCGTCTCGGGGGCGTCCTCGAGGATCGTCGGCAGGGCGGCGAGGGTCTCGTCGGCGTCGAGCCAGAGCAGGTCGGACTTCGCGGCGAAGTAGTTGAAGAACGTGTTGCGGCCGACGCCGGCGCGCTGCGCGATGTGGTCGATGGTCGTCTGGGCGTAGCCCTGCTCGAGGAAGAGCTCGCTCGCGGCGTCCTCGAGGGTGCGCCTCGAGGACGCGCGGGGCCGTCCGCCGCGGGCGCGCGAGGCCTCGCTCGATGCCGTGGTGCCGCGACCGTCGGATTCCGTCATAGACTCATTATGGACTGAGTACGAAAACCTCGTCCGCCTCCCCCCGATCCCACGCAAGAGGAGCACGCCCGCATGACGTCGCGTCGCATCATCCGCCCCCTCCCCATCGCCGCGCTCGCGGCGGCGAGCGCCCTCCTGCTCGCGGGCTGCACGCCGGCGGCCGACGCGCCCGAGGCATCCGGCGACCCGGTGACGGGCGGCACGCTGGTCTACGCGTCCGGCGACGCCGAACCGAGCTGCCTCGACCCGCACGTGGGCGGCAACTACCCGCAGGCGCTGATCGCTGGTCAGTTCCTCGAATCGCTCGTCTCCCTCGACGAGTCCCGGCAGGTCATCCCCTGGCTCGCCACCGAGTGGACGACGAGCGACGACGGACTCACGTGGGACTTCACGCTCCGCGACGACGTGACCTTCACCGACGGCACGCCGTTCGACGCCGAGGCCGTCAAGGTCAACGTCGAGCACCTCCAGGACCCCGACACGCAGTCCTCGACCGGCTACCTCGCGCTCGGCAAGGTCGCCTCGGTCGAGGTCGTGAGCGACACGGTCGCGCGCTTCCACCTCAGCGTGCCCGACAGCGCGCTCCTCGAGTCCCTGTCCCAGCCGTGGACGGCGATCGAGTCGCCCGCCGGCATCGCCCGCGGCATGGACGAGAACTGCCTCGCGCCGGTCGGCACCGGCCCGTTCATCGTCGACGAGTGGGTGCCGCAAGACCACGTGTCGCTCGTGCGCAACGACGACTACGTCAGCGGCCCCGCCGATCGCGCGCACGAAGGCGCCGCCTACCTCGACGGCATCGAATGGCGCTTCATCCCCGACTCGGCCTCGCGCTACGCGGCGCTGCAGGCCGGCGAGGTCGACATCATCGACAACGCCCAGCCCGACACGCTCGACCAGGCCGAGAAGTCCGGCACCCTCGTCGAGATCGACGCCCCTCGCCCCGGGGCGGCCAACCGCATCGAGCTGAACTCCGGCCAGGCGCCGTTCGACGACGTCCGAGTGCGCGAGGCGTTCATCCGTGCCGCCGACGTGAACGACGGCATCGACTCGCTCTTCTTCGGCACCGCCGATCGCTCGTACTCGGTGCTCTCCAGCGTCGAGCCGGTCGCGTACTCCGACGACTCGCTGTTCGGCACCGACCTCGATGCGGCGAACGCACTGCTCGACGACGCCGGGTGGACCGAACGCGACAGCAGCGGCATCCGCCAGAAGGACGGCGTGCCGCTCACGCTGCGCTTCCCGGTGTCGACGAACCAGTCCATCCCCGCCGAGCAGTCGCTCTTCGAGCAGGTGCAGGCCACCGCCAAGCAGGCCGGGTTCGACGTGCAGCTCGAGCCGGTCGACCTCTCGAGCTGGTACGGCGCGCTCGCCGCGCACGAGTACGAGCTCGTGAGCGCCCCGTACACCAAGGTCGGGCCCGACGTGCTGCGCATCCTCTACCACTCCGACAGCATCACGCCCGCGCCGAGCGGATACTTCGCGAACCTCGCACAGCTCGACGACCCCGATCTCGACGCGCTGCTGACGGGCGCGGCATCCGAGTCCGACGCCGACGAGCGGGCGTCGCTCTACGAGCAGGCGCAGCAGATCATCCTCGGCGGCTTCTACGCCCTGCCGCTCTACGACCAGCAGAACCACTTCCTCCACTCGCCGAAGCTGCAGGGCGCGCGCGCCATGCCGACGGTGTCGACGCCGACCTTCGCCGACGCCTGGCTGGCAGACTGAGCGGATGCCACGAAGCCGCGTCCTCCGGCGGGTCGCACTGCGACTCGCCGGAGCGGTGTTCGTGCTGTGGGCCGTCGCCACGCTGACCTTCTTCGCGATCCACCTCGTGCCGGGCGATCCGGCGCAGGCGATCCTCGGCGGACCCGGCTCGCAGGCGTCGCAGAAGGCCCTCGACCAGGTGCGCGCCGACTACGGCCTCGACCAGCCGCTCGTCGTGCAGTACGTCGCGATGCTCGGGCGACTGCTGACCGGCGACCTCGGCGACTCCTACGACCTGAAGACGCCCGTCGCGGCGCTCATCGGCGGGCAGCTGCTCGGAACACTCGCCCTCGCGGGCCTCGCGCTCCTCGTCGCATGGGTGCTGGCGGTCGGGCTCGCGCTCTGGTCGACGTCCGCGGGCCGGGTGGGGCGTGCGATCGCCGGCGGCCTCGAGCTCACGGCGGCGGCCCTCCCCCACTTCTGGCTGGCGACCGTCCTCATCGCCGTGTTCTCGACGACGCTCGGCTGGCTGCCGCCGGTGTCCAACGACGCCGTGTCGGGTCTCGTGCTGCCGGTGATCACGCTCGCGGTGCCGCTCGCCGGCTTCCTCGCCCAGATCATGCGCGAGCAGATGCTGCAGGCGCTCGAGCAGCCCTTCGCCGTCTCCGCGGCGGCGCGCGGCGAGACGGCGGCGGGCGTGCGGCTCCGGCACGCGTTGCGGCATGCGGCCCTGCCGGCGATCAACCTGTCGGGCTGGGCGGTCGGCTATCTGATCTCGGGCGCAGTCGTCGTCGAGACGATCTTCGCCAGGCCCGGCCTCGGCCGCACGCTGCTCCGGGCGACCGAGCTCCGCGACGTGCCCGTCGTGGTGGGCGTCGTCCTGGTGGTCGCGCTGGTCTACGTGCTCATGACGATCGCGACCGACGTCGTCTCCCGGCTCGCCGACCCCCGCATGGCACGCGAGGAGTCCGCATGAGCGATCTCGAACTCTCGAACCGCGCGGTCTCGGGGCGATCGCTTCCGCGCCCGCCACGCATCGGAACGCTCGTCGCCCTGGCATTCGTCGCCTGGCTCGTCGTCGCGACGTTCTGGCCGGCCGTGCTCCAGACGTACGACCCCGACGCCATCGCGCCGCGCGACGCCTTCGCACCGCCGTCCTCGGCCCACTGGTTCGGTACCGACGAGTCGGGTCGCGACGTCTACAGCCGGGTCGTCGAGGGCACCGCGGCGTCGCTCCTCATCGGGGTCAGCGCGACCGCGATCGGCCTCGCGCTCGGACTCGTGCTCGGCGGGCTCGCTGGCCTCGGCGGGCGGGCGCTCGACTTCGTGGTCGGCCGCGTCAACGAGGTGCTCTTCGCCTTCCCAGGCATCCTCCTGGCGCTGCTGATCATCGTGCTGTGGGGTCCGGGCCCGGTCACCGCGACGATCGCCGTCGGGCTGTCGACGGCTCCGGGCTACGCCCGCATCATCCGCGGCGAACTCGTGCGCGTGCGCACCTCGTCGTACGTCGAGGCGGCCCGGGTGCTGGGGCACGGCCAGGCACGGGTGCTCGTGCGGCACATCCTGCCGAACGCGCTCGCGCCGCTCGTGGTGCTCGCCACGCTCGGCATCGGGCAGGCGGTCGTGTGGGCCTCCGCGCTGAGCTACCTCGGCCTCGGCGCCCAGCCGCCGGCTGCGGAGTGGGGCGCGATGCTGTCGGCCGGGCGCATCTACATCACGACGGCGTGGTGGCTCACGGTGTTCCCCGGCCTGATGATCGTGCTGACGACCATCACGACGACGGTGCTCGGCCGCACCCTCGCGGCGCGGGACGGAGCCCGACGATGAGCGCGCGCGAACCGGTGATGGCGCCGGCTCCGGCGCGCAGGCCGGGTCTCGTGCTCGACGTCGCGGGCCTGTCGGTGTCGTTCCGCGACGGCCGCGACCGGCGAGAGGTGGTGCACGGCATCGACCTGGCCGTCGAGGCCGGCCGCTGCGTGGCGGTCGTCGGCGAGTCGGGCTCGGGCAAGTCCGTCACCGCACGCGCGCTGCTCGGCCTCGCGGGCCGCGGCGCCCTCGTGCGAGCCGATCGCCTCGAGGTCGCGGGAGCCGACCTGCGGGGAGCGGGCGAACGCGACTGGCGTCGGGTCCGCGGCGCGCGGGCCGGCCTCGTGCTGCAGGACGCCCTCGTCTCGCTCGATCCGCTGCGCACCATCGGCCGCGAGATCGCCGACCCGCTGAGACTCCACCTGCGGATGCCGCCCGCCGCGGCCCGTGCGCGGGCGCTCGAGCTGCTCGAGCTCGTCGGCATGCCGCACCCCGCACTGAACATCGATCGGCGCTCGGGCGAGCTCTCCGGCGGCATGCGGCAACGGGCGCTCATCGCCGCGGCCCTCGCCCTCGACCCGCCGCTGCTCATCGCCGACGAACCCACGACGGCGCTCGACGTCGGCGTGCAGGCGCGCGTCCTGGGCCTGCTCGAGGCCGCCCGCGATCGCGGCACCGGGGTGCTCCTCATCAGCCACGACCTCGCCGTCGTCTCCCGGGTCGCCGACTACGTCGTCGTGCTGCACGACGGACGGGTGGTCGAGCAGGGGCCGACGGCCGAGATCCTCGGCGCGCCGCGGCATCCGATCACGCGGGCCCTCATCGCGGCCGTGCCGACCGAGGTTCCGCGCGGCGTGCCGCTCTCGCGCGCGAACGACCGGGCGGATGCCGCAGCGCCGAGTGCCGCGAACCGGTCAGGTGTTCCCGGGCCGGCGGCCGAGGCGACGGCATCGCACATCCTCGAGGGCCTCGGCCTCTCGAAGTCGTTCGGCTCCGGGGCGACGGCCGTCCTCGCCGTGCAGGACGCGTCGTTCCGGCTCGAGCGGGGCCGCACGCTCGGACTGGTCGGCGAGTCCGGATCCGGCAAGAGCACGCTGGCACGCCTCGTGCTCGGGCTCACGTCGCCTGACGCCGGAGAGGTGCGCTTCGACGGCGGTGCATGGTCGACGCTCCCCGAGCGCGAGCGCCGCCCGCTCCGTCCGCGACTCGGCGCCGTGTACCAGGATGCGTTCGGCTCGTTCGACCCGCGCTGGAACGTGCGTCGCATCATCCGGGACGCCCTGGCGACCGCCCGGGCCGACGCCACGGATGCCGCGGTGACGGCGCTCCTCGAGCAGGTGCACCTGGCCCCCGGCGTCGCCGCGCAGCATCCGCTCGACCTCTCCGGCGGCCAGCGCCAGCGGGTCGCGATCGCCCGTGCTCTGGCCGGGTCGCCCGAGGTGCTCGTCTGTGACGAGCCCGTCTCCGCGCTCGACGCCACCGTGCAGGCGCGCGTGCTCGACCTGCTCGACGAACTCCAACGCGAGCGGGGACTCGCCGTGCTGCTGATCTCGCACGACCTGGGCGTCGTACGGCACATGAGCGACACGATCGCCGTCATGCGCAGCGGCCGGATCATCGAGCAGGGCGATGCCGAACGCGTGTTCGGGGACCCGCAGCACGAGGCCACCGCGGCCCTCATCAGGGATTCGCCGCGGCTCGTCGACCGTCGCCCGGATTCGAACCGCTAGGCTTGAGCGTCAACATTCAGGCACCTCACCACTGACTCGGTGCCGCCGATATCGAACCGGAGCATCATGACCGACACGTCGCGCATCCCCGACAAGCCCGCCCTCGAAGGGCTCGAGACGGTCTGGTCCGAAGCCTGGGAGCGTGACGGCGTCTACACCTTCCCGCGCGAGACGGCCACGCGCGAGACGATCTTCTCGATCGACACCCCGCCGCCGACCGCCTCCGGTTCGCTGCACATCGGTCACGTCTTCTCCTACACGCACACCGACGTGATGGCGCGCTTCCAGCGCATGCGCGGGCGCCACGTGTTCTACCCGATGGGCTGGGACGACAACGGCCTGCCCACCGAGCGCCGCGTGCAGAACTACTACGGCGTGCGCTGCGACCCGACCCTCCCCTACGAGGCCGGCTTCGTGCCGCCGTTCGAGGGCGGCGACGGCAAGTCGACCAAGGCCGCCGACCAGAAGCCCATCAGCCGCCGCAACTTCATCGAGCTGTGCGAGCGCCTCACCGTCGAGGACGAGAAGCAGTTCGAGGCCCTGTGGCGCACGCTCGGCCTCTCGGTCGACTGGAAGCAGAGCTACCGCACCATCGCCGACGAGGCGATCTTCACCTCGCAGCTCGCCTTCGTGCGCAACGTCGAGCGCGGCGAGGCGTACCAGGCGCTCGCGCCCACCCTCTGGGACGTCACGTTCCGCACGGCGGTCGCGCAGGCCGAACTCGAGGACCGAGAGCAGCCCGGCCACTACCACCGCGTGTCCTTCCACCGCCCCGACGGCGGCACGATCGAGATCGAGACGAGCCGCCCCGAGCTCATCGCCGCGTGCGTCGCCCTCGTCGCCCACCCCGACGACGAGCGCTACCAGCCGCTCTTCGGCACCACGGTCACGAGCCCGGTCTTCGGCGTCGACGTGCCCGTGCTCGCACACCACCTCGCCCAGAAGGACAAGGGCACCGGCATCGCCATGATCTGCACCTTCGGCGACGTGACCGACGTCGTGTGGTGGCGCGAGCTCGACCTCCCGAACCGCGCGATCATCGGCTTCGACGGCCGCATCATCGCCGAGGCGCCCGAGGCCATCACGAGCGAGGCCGGCCGCGCCGCCTTCGCCGAGATCGCGGGCAAGACCACCTTCTCGGCCAAGCAGGCCGTCGTCGACCTGCTTCGCGCCTCCGGCGACCTGCTCGCCGACCCCAAGGCGATCACGCATCCGGTGAAGTTCTTCGAGAAGGGCGACCGCCCCCTCGAGATCGTCTCGACCCGCCAGTGGTACATCAGCAACGGCGCCCGCGACGCCGGGCTCAAGGAGCGCCTGCTCGAGCACGGCCGCGCCATCGACTGGCACCCCGACTTCATGCGCGTGCGCTACGAGAACTGGGTCGGCGGCCTCTCGGGCGACTGGCTCGTCTCCCGCCAGCGGTTCTTCGGCGTGCCGATCCCCGTCTGGTACCCGCTCGACGAGGCAGGCGACCCGAAGTTCGACGAGCCCATCGTCGCGACCCGCGACATCCTGCCCGTCGATCCCTCGTCGGCGCCGGCCCCCGGATACGACGAGGCGCAGCGCGGTGCTCCGGGCGGCTTCATCGGCGAGCACGACGTCATGGACACGTGGGCGACCTCCTCCCTGACGCCGCAGCTCGCGGGCGGCTGGGAGCGCGACCCCGAACTCTTCGACCTCGTCTTCCCGTACTCGCTCCGCCCGCAGGGCCAGGACATCATCCGCACGTGGCTCTTCTCGTCCACGCTCCGTGCCGAGCTCGAGCACGGCACGGCACCCTGGAGCGACGCGGCCATCTCCGGCTTCATCGTCGACCCCGACCGCAAGAAGATGTCCAAGTCCAAGGGCAACGTCGTCACGCCCGCCGGCCTGCTCGAGCAGCACGGCTCCGACGCCGTGCGGTACTGGGCCGCCTCGTCGCGCCTCGGCACCGACGCCTCGTTCGACCCGCAGAACCCGACGCAGGTCAAGATCGGCCGCCGCCTCGCCATCAAGGTGCTGAACGCGGCGAAGTTCATTCTCGGCTTCGAGGGCAGTGCGGACGCCGCGGTCTCGGTCGCCGTCGACCGCAGCATGCTCGCCGAACTGGCCGAGGTCGTCACGAAGGCGACCAAGTCGCTCGAGTCCTACGACCACGCCCGGGCGCTCGAACTGTCCGAGACGTTCTTCTGGACCTTCTGCGACGACTACCTCGAGCTGGTCAAGGAGCGCGCCTACGGCGAGCCGAGCGTCGAGCAGGCCTCCGCCGTCGCCGCACTGAAGACCGCGCTCAGCGTCCTGCTGCGCCTGTTCGCGCCGGTCATCCCGTTCGCGACCGAAGAGGTCTGGAGCTGGTCGAACGCCGACTCGGTGCACCACGCCGCGTGGCCCGCGCTCGACGAGCTCGCCGCACGCGGCGAGGCCGGGCCCGAGCTGCTCGAACTCGCGAGCCTCGCACTGACCGGCATCCGCCGGGCGAAGACGGCGGCCAAGGCCTCGCAGAAGACGCCGGTGACCCGTGCGGTCATCGCCGCGCCCGCCGCCACGATCGCGCTGCTCACGGCCGTGGCATCCGACCTGCGTGCGGTGGGGCGCATCGCCGAGCTCGAATTCGTCGAGGGCGACGACTTCGAGGTCCGAGACATCGAACTGGAAACACCCGAGGCTTAGGGGAGCCCATGACACACGAGATCCGACGAGCGAACGAAGACGACTTCTTCGGCTGGCTGCCACTGTTCGAGGCGTACTGCCGCTTCTACGAGACCGAGCTCGACGACGCCAAGGCGCTCATCGTCTGGAACTGGATCAGCGACGAGCACGACCCGCTGCAGGCCGCGCTCGCGGTCGACGAGGAGGGCACGCCCGTCGGGCTCGCCCACTACCGGGTCGTGCCCGACAGCCTGTCGGCCACGCGCGGCATGCACCTCGACGACCTCTACGTCGACGAGTCCGTTCGCGGCGCCGGCGTGGGCACGGCGCTGATCCGGTTCGTGCACGAGCGGGCGAGCGAGGTCGGCTCGGGCGGGGTCTCCTGGATCACGGCCGCCGACAACGAATCCGCGCAGCGTCTCTACGACGAGCTCGCCACCCGCACGAGCTGGGTGACCTACGAGATGGGCGCCTGATGCAGCTCGGCACCCGCTGGGCGTTCGGCGGCCGGCCCCCGGCATCCGTGCCCGCGGAGCTGGCCGAGCGGCTGGCCGAGCTCGAGGCCGGGCGTCCGGGCGGAGCCGGGCACTGGACCCTCACCTGGCTCGAGGGTCGGCCGATCGCCGAGCTCGACGACGGCACGCGCGTGACCCTCGAGGGCACGACGACGCCGTCGAGCGGTGAGGACCACGACGACGACTGGTGAGCCCGCTCGGCGCAGGCTCCGCTGAGGGATGCGCTCAGGGCCGCGCGATGATCTCGCCGTGCGGCATGAGCATCCAGCCGTCGGCGTCGCGCACCCATGCGAGCCAGCCCTCCGAGATGCGCTGGAGTTCGCCGGGGTCGGCGTGACCCGATTCGATGGCGTGCGCCGCGAACTGCGACTCGAGCGCACGTTGGGCCCATGAGGTGCCCCACCACTCACGCTCGGCGTCCGACGCGAACACCCACACGGACCCGAGCGCCTCGACCTCGCCGAACCCGGCGGCCCTGACCCACGCCTTCAGGTGCCGGCCGGCATCGGGTTCGCCGCCGTTCCAGCGGTGGACGTCGCGGTAGAGCGAGAGCCAGCGCGTGAGCTCGGGTCTCTCGGGTGCCGTGACGACCCCGCCGTAGTCGACGTCCCGCACGGCGAGCACGCCGCCGGGCTTCAGGACGCGCCGGAACTCGCGCAGGGCGTCGACCGGTCGCCGCAGGTGCTGCAGCACCTGGTGCGCGTGCACGACGTCGAACGAGGCATCGGGGAAGTCGAGGGCGTACGCGTCGCCGACTCGGAACTCCGCGTTGGCGACGCCGGAGCTGCGCGCGAGGCCGTTCGCCTCGGCCACGATCTCGGGTGAGGCGTCGATGCCGATGACCCGGCCCGGGCGGACGCGCCGCGCGAGGTCGATCGAGATGGTGCCGGGACCGCTGCCCACGTCGAGGATGTCGAGGCCGGCCGTGAGGCTGGGCTCGAGGTAGGCGGCGGAGTTCGAGACCGTGCGCCACAGGTGCGAACTCAGGACGCTCGGATGGTGGCCGTGGGTGTAGACGTCGCGGTCGGGCGCGGCTTCCGGTGCGTGCTCGCTCATGCCCCGAGCCTATGCCGATAGGGTCGGCGGATGGCCGACGTGACGAATCCGCTCCTCGAACCCAGCCCGCTCCCCTACGGCTTGCCGTTGTTCGCCCTGATCAGGGCGGAGCACTACCCCGAAGCGCTCGAGGTCGGCATGCGCCGCCAACGGGAGGCGGTCGAGGCCATCGCATCGGATGCCGCGGAGCCGACGTTCGAGAACACGATGCTCGCGTTGGAGCGCTCGGGCGCCCTGCTCGACCAGGTGCTCGCGGTGTTCGAGAACGCGAGTTCGGCCGATGCGAGTCCGGAGCTCGACGAGATCGACACGGCGTTCGCTCCCCGACTGACGGCCCACGCCGATGCGATCGTGCTCGACCAGCGCCTGTTCGCGCGCGTGCACGACCTGTTCGTGCGGCGCCACGCGCTCGGCCTCGAGCCCGACGCCGTGTACCTGATCGAGCGGGCGCATCATCGCGCCCAGCTGGCCGGCGCCGGGCTCGACGACGCGGCCCGTGCCGAGCTTTCCGCGCTCAACGAGCGCCTCTCGACGCTGACGACCGCGTTCCAGCAGCTCCTGCTGGCCGACACGAACGACCTCGCCCTGCACCTGACCGACGCAGTCGACCTCGCCGGCCTCGACGACGGCGCGCGCTCGGCCGCACGCGAGGCGGCCTCCGCCCGTGGCCTCGACGGCTGGCTGCTGACCCTGGTGCTGCCCAGCATGCAGCCGGCACTCACGGACCTCACCTCTGCTGGCATGCGCGACGCCCTCCTCGAGGCGTCACGGTCCCGTGGCTCCCGCGGCGGGTCGCACGACACGCGTGAGACGCTGCTCGAGATCGTGCGGCTCCGCGCCGAGCGCGCGGCCCTCCTCGGGTTCGCGAACCATGCGGCCGCCGTGACGGCTGGCCAGACCGCCGGCTCCCCCGACGCCGTGGCCGCACTCCTCGAGGAGTTGAGCGGCCCGGCCATGCGCAACGTGCGCCGCGAGCACGAGCGTCTCGTCGCCGTCGCGGAGGCATCCGGTGAACGGACGCCGACGGCCGCCGACTGGCCGCGCCTCAGCGCACGCGAGCGTGCGGCCGAATCGTTCGATGCGGCCGAGGTGCGGCCCTACCTCGAGTTCGACCGCGTGCTCGTGGACGGCGTCTTCCACGCGGCCCACCTGCTCTACGGGCTCCGATTCACTGCCCGGCCGGACCTCGTCGGCTACCACCCCGACACGCGCGTGCACGAGGTGTTCGAGGACGACGGAACGCCGGTCGGCCTCTACCTGCTCGATCCGTACACGCGGGACTCCAAGCGCGGCGGAGCGTGGATGAGTTCGCTCGTCGAGCAGTCCGACCTCACGGGCGACCTGCCCATCGTCGTCAACAACCTCAACATCCCGAAGCCCGGGGCGGGCGAGCCGACCCTGCTCACCTTCGACGAGGCCGAGACCCTGTTCCACGAGTTCGGGCACGCGCTGCACGGGCTGCTCGCGCGCGTGCGGTTCCCGTCGCAGGCCGGCACCCGGGTCTTCCGCGACTTCGTCGAGCTGCCCAGCCAGGTGAACGAGCTCTGGCTCATCCGCCCCGAGGTCCTCGCGAACTTCGCGGTGCACCACGAGACCGGCGAACGGATGCCGCAGCCGCTCGCCGAACGACTGCTCGCCTCGACCGGGACCGAGACCGGCTTCTCCACGGCGGAGTACCTCGCGGCGGCCGCCCTCGACCTCGCCTGGCATCGCCTCGGCGCCGGTGACGAGGTCGGCGACGTCGCGGCGTTCGAAGCGCGGGCCCTCGAGTCCGCCGGTCTCGCGCATCCGCTCGTCCCGCCGCGCTATGGCAGCTCGTACTTCGCCCACGTGTTCGCGGGCGGCTACGACGCCGGCTACTACTCGTACATCTGGAGCGAGGTGCCGGGCGCCGACATGATGGCCTGGTTCGAGGAGCACGATGGTGCGACCCGCGCGAACGGCGACCGATTCCGGCGCGAGGTGCTCGCGCCGGGGGGCTCGCGGGATCCGGGCATCTCGATCCGCGCGTTCCTCGGGCGCGAGCCGTCGATCGATGCGCTGCTCGCGCGTCGTGGCCTGACCTGAGCTCGACCGGAGCCGAGACGACGGATGCCCCGTGCAGACGTGCTGCACGGGGCATCCGGACTGATCGTGGTGCGCCGGCTCAGATCGCGAAGCCGAGCGCGCGCATCATGTCGCGACCATCGTCGGTGATGCGCTCGGGACCCCACGGCGGCATCCACACCCAGTTGATGCGGAACGCCTCCACGACGCCGTCGAGCGCCTCGGCGGTCTGCTCCTCGAGCACGTCGGTGAGCGGGCATCCGGCGCTCGTGAGCGTCATGTGGATGATGAGCGCGTTGTTCTCGTCATCCCATCCGAGGTCGTAGATGAGTCCGAGGTCGACGACGTTGACGCCGAGCTCGGGGTCGACGACGTCTTTCAGCGCCTCTTCGACCTCGTCGTAGCGCTCAGGAGCGAGTGAGGTGGCCATGATCGGATTCTACTCGCGCCTACTCGGCCGCCGACTCGGCGACCTGGTAGCGGTCGTAGCCCTCCTCTTCGAGACGGTCGGCGAGCTCGGGGCCGCCCTGCTCGGCGATGCGGCCCGCGACGAACACGTGCACGAAGTCGGGCTTGATGTACCGGAGGATGCGCGTGTAGTGCGTGATGAGCAGGACACCGAGGCCGGTGTTCGCCTTGGCGCGGTTGACGCCCTCGGACACGATCTTCAGCGCGTCGACGTCGAGGCCCGAGTCGGTCTCGTCGAGCACCGCGAACTTCGGCTTCAGCAGCTCGAGCTGCAGGATCTCGTTGCGCTTCTTCTCGCCGCCCGAGAAGCCCTCGTTGACGTTGCGCTCGGCGAAGGCCTTGTCCATCTTGAGGTTCTTCATCGACTCGCGCACGTCCTTGACCCACGTGCGCACCGACGGCGCCTCGCCGTCGATCGCGGTCTTCGCGGTGCGGAGGAAGTTGGTGACGGTGACCCCGGGGATCTCGACGGGGTACTGCATGGCCAGGAAGATGCCGACGCGCGCACGCTCGTCGACGCTCATCTCGAGCACGTTCTCGCCGTCGAGGAGGATCTCGCCCTCGACGACGGTGTACTTCGGGTGGCCGGCGATCGTGTAGGCGAGGGTCGACTTGCCGGAGCCGTTGGGGCCCATGATGGCGTGGATCTCGCCCTCGTTGATGACCAGGTCGACGCCGCGGAGGATCTCGCGGGTTCCCTGGTCGGTCTCGACGTTGACGTGCAGGTTCTTGATCTCGAGCACGGACATGGTGATGGGGGTTCTCTTTCGATTGTCGGCCGCGCGGGCCGGAAACTGGTTCAGACGGCCAGGGTGACCGCGGGGTCGATGTGCACGTCGCCGTCGGTGATCTCCACCTGGTAGACGGGCACGGGTTCGTAGGCGGGGAGCGTGAGCGGCTTGCCGGTCTTCAGCGAGAACTTCGACCCGTGCGCCCAGCACTCGAGCGTGTCGTCCTCGACGAAGCCCTCGGCGAGGGAGATGTCACCGTGGGTGCAGGTGTCGCCGATGGCGAAGACCTGACCGGCGGAGTCCTTGACGACGGCGATCGGCACGCCCTCGAGCACGAAACGCGACGCCTCGTTCTCGGCGAGGTCGGCGACGGAGCAGACACGAACGGATGCCACGTCAGCGCCCTTCCAGCTCTGCCTCGATCGCCGCCGTGAGGCGGGCTTCGAGGTCGGCCGAGCCGATCTTCTGCACGATGTCGGTGAGGAAGCCGCGCACGACGAGGCGACGCGCCTCGTCTTCGCGGATGCCGCGTGCCATGAGGTAGAACAGCTGCTCATCGTCGAAGCGGCCCGTGGCACTCGCGTGCCCGGCGCCCTCGATGTCGCCGGTCTCGATCTCGAGGTTCGGCACGGAGTCGGCGCGAGTGCCCTCGGTGAGCACGAGGTTGCGGTTCTGCTCGTAGCTGTCGGTGCCGACCGCGGCGTTGCCGATGAGCACGTCGCCGATCCAGACCGTGCGTGCGCCCGCGCCCTGCAGCGCGCCCTTGTACGTCACGCGGCTCTTCGTGTGCGGCGCGTCGTGGTGCACGAAGACCTGCTGCTCGAGGTGCTGGCCGGCGTCGGCGAAGTAGAGGCCGAGCGACTCGATGTCGGCGCCCTGGTCGGCGAGGTGGGTCGACGGGTTCACCCGGACGACCTTGCCACCGAGCGAGACCACGATGTGCTTGAGGAACGAGTCGCGGCCGAGACGAGCGAACTGGCTCGAGAGGTGGACCGCCTCGTCGCCCCACTCCTGCAGCGAGACGACGGTGAGCGAGGCCCCGTCGCCGACGATGATCTCGACGTTCTCGCTGAGACGGGCGCTGCCGGTGCCGGCGAGGACCACGAAGCCGCGGCTGTTCGGCGCCGACTCGATGACGGTGTGCGCGGCGCGCGGTGCGTCGCCGAGCGCGGTGCGGGTCACGAACGCGACCTTCTCGTCTTCGCCGGTGAAGGAGACGAGGAGCGCCTCGCCGAACGTCGACCAGGCGTTCGCGCTCGCGCGGTCCTCGGGAGTGCCCGCCGCACCGATGCGCGCATCGTCGCGGGGGATGTACGAGTACGCGACGCCCGCGACATCCGTCGTCTCGATCGGAAGGCGCGACCCGTCGAGCTCGCCGCCGGTGAGGTCGGCGAACGCGGCGACCGGGGAGAGCTTCCACTCGTGCTCGCGGCCGTTGACGGGAGCGAAGTCCTCGACGTGCACCGAGCGGAACCGCTCGGAGCGCGTCTGCACGGGCACGAAGGCGCCGTCGGAGTGCGCGACGAGTCCGTGCTGCCCTGCCGTGGGCATGGCTGTGCTGGTCATCTGGGCGGTCACTGCTAGCCCACCGATCCTTCCATGCCCATTTCGATGAGCTTGTTGAGTTCCATCGCGTATTCCATGGGCAGCTCGCGGGCGATCGGCTCGATGAAGCCGCGCACGATCATCGACATGGCCTCGGTCTCGTCGATGCCACGGCTCATGAGGTAGAAGAGCTGCTCCTCGCTCACCTTCGACACCGTCGCCTCGTGGCCGAGCTTCACGTCGTCGACGCGGATGTCGATGGCCGGGTAGGTGTCGGACCGCGAGATCGTGTCGACGAGCAGGGCGTCGCAGACGACGCTGTTCGCCGAGTGGTGCGCGTTCGCGTCGATGCGGACCTCGCCGCGGTAGCCGGCTCGGCCCCCGCCACGGGCGATCGACTTCGAGACGATCGACGACTGCGTGTACGGCGCCATGTGGATCATCTTCGCGCCGGCGTCCTGGTGCTGGCCGGGGCCCGCGAAGGCGACCGAGAGCGTCTCGCCCTTGGCGTGCTCGCCCATGAGGAAGATCGACGGGTACTTCATCGTGACCTTCGAGCCGATGTTGCCGTCGACCCACTCCATGGTGGCGCCCTCGGCCGCGGTGGCCCGCTTGGTGACGAGGTTGTAGACGTTGTTCGACCAGTTCTGGATCGTCGTGTAGCGAACGCGGGCGTTCTTCTTCACGATGATCTCGACGACCGCCGAGTGCAGCGAGTCGGACTTGTAGATCGGGGCCGTGCAGCCCTCGATGTAGTGCACGTAGCTGTCCTCATCGGCGATGATCAGCGTGCGCTCGAACTGGCCCATGTTCTCGGTGTTGATGCGGAAGTAGGCCTGCAGCGGGATCTCGACGTGCACTCCCGGCGGGACGTAGACGAACGAGCCGCCGGACCACACGGCCGTGTTCAGCGCGGCGAACTTGTTGTCGCCCGCCGGGATCACGGTGCCGAAGTACTCCTCGAAGAACTCGGGGTGCTCCTTCAGCGCGGTGTCGGTGTCCATGAAGATGACGCCCTGGCGCTCGAGCTCTTCGTTGATCTGGTGGTAGACCACCTCGGACTCGTACTGCGCGGCGACGCCGGCGACGAGGCGCTGGCGCTCGGCCTCGGGGATGCCGAGCTTCTCGTACGTGTTCTTGATGTCGTCGGGCAGGTCCTCCCAGGTCTGGGCCTGCTGCTCGGTCGAGCGCACGAAGTACTTGATGTTGTCGAAGTCGATCTCGGAGAGATCCGCACCCCACGTGGGCATCGGCTTGCGTTCGAAGAGCTGCAGTGCGCGCTGGCGTCGCTGCAGCATCCATTCGGGCTCCGACTTCAACGCGGAGATGTCGGCGACGACCTCCGGCGAGATTCCGCGTCGGGCGGAGGCCCCCGCGGCGTCGGAGTCGGCCCATCCGAACTCGTACGTTCCGAGTCCTTCGAGTTCCGGCCGGTCGATCAGTACGTCCGTCATGCTCTCCCTCTTCTCCTCCCGTGCAACCGGCTATCAGGCCGGCCCATCGCCTCCCGTGAGTCGAGGCGCTCGTGGAGATGGTGATGATGTGCGGGTGGCGTCAATGCGAACCTAAGATATGTGGGTACCCGCATCGCGCGTTCTCGCGCGCCTCGCGGAATCTCCAACCCACCAAGTCTATAGGGTCGCGCCGCCGCCTGGTCCGTACTCCCAGCGCCAGCACAGCAGACCCGGAGCAGGACCTCCCAGCGTGAACCGCTTCACCGCGTGGCTCCCCCAGCACGTCGATCGCCGCATCCGCTTCTTCGCATGGCTCTCGTTCGTCGCCCAGACGACGATCATCGCCACCGGCGGCGCCGTGCGGCTCACGGGATCGGGCCTCGGATGCCCCACCTGGCCGACCTGCACTCCCGGCTCGCTGGTCCCGACCGAGGAGTTGAGCTATCACTCGCTGATCGAGTTCGGCAACCGCCTCATGACGGGCGTGGTCGGCATCGTCGCGCTGATCCTGTTCATCCTCGTCTGGCGCATCCGCGCCGAGCGGCGCGACCTCTTCACGCTGTCGTTCATCGTCGGCGCCGGCATCGTCGCGCAGGCGATCGTCGGCGGCGTGACCGTCTGGACCGGCCTGAACCCGTTCATCGTCGGGTTCCACTACGTGTCCTCGCTGCTGCTCGTCTGCGTCATGGCGGCCTTCCTCGTGCGCATGGACACCGCGCCGGGGCCGCGAGAGCGCGCCGTGCCCGCCTGGTACGCCGCCCTGGCCCACGCCACGACCGGTGTGCTCGCCGTATCGATCGTCTTCGGCGTGCTCACGACGGGCGCCGGACCGCACTCCGGCGACGCGGCCGCCGGTCGCAACGGCTTCGACGCCCAACTGCTCGAGCACGTCCACGCGTGGCCGGGGTACGCCGTCTTCGCGCTCACGCTCGTGCTCCTCATCGCCGCGTGGCGACTGCGGCTGCCCACCCTCCGATGGACGGCGCTGCTGCTCGCGGTCGAGCTCGTGCAGATCGCGGTCGGTCTCTACCAGGCCCGCAACGGCCTCCCGCCGCTCGCCGTCGGCGTGCACATGGTGCTCGCCGCCCTCACGGCCGCGGCGATGACCGTCGTCATCCTGCACCTCAAGCGCCCGGTGGCGGCGGATGCCGCACCCGAGGCGTCGCCCGTCGGGGCATCCGTCCGCTGATGCTGGTCCGGCACCGGGGCCGCGAGCCGCGCATCTCCCCCGATGCGACGGTCGCACCCGGAGCCGTGATCTCGGGCGACGTGCGCGTCGAGGCCGGTGCCCGCATCCTGCACGGCGCGGTGATCACCGCCGAAGACGGCGAGATCCGCGTCGGCGCGGGCACGGTCATCCTCGAGCACGCCCTGGTGCGCGGCCGCGCGGGGCATCCGGCGCTCATCGGCGACGGCGTCATGATCGGGCCGCACGCGCACGTCAACGGCGCCACGATCGGCGACGGCGCGTTCATCGCCACGGGCGCGGCCGTGTTCCCCGGCGCCGTCGTCGGCGCGGGTGCCGAGGTGCGCGTGAACGGCGTCGTCCAAGTGAACACCACGCTGGGGCCGGGCGCGGTCGTGCCGATCGGCTGGATCGCGGTCGGAACGCCCGCGCAGCTGTTCAGCCCCGATCGGCACGACGAGATCTGGGCCGTCCAGAAGGCGCTCGACTTCCCGGGTACCGTCTACGGTGTCGACCGCTCGGCCGGCATGGCCGAGATCATGCGGCGGCAGTCGGCGTTCTACGCGGCCCACGACGCGGACGAGGTCGTCGGCTGATCGACGGCCCCGCCGGCGGCACGACGAGGCGCCCGCCCTGCTGCCGCACCAGCGCTGCCGAGAGCGCGACTAGAAGGGAAGCAGCGGGTCGACGCCGATCGCGATGAACAGCAGCGAGAGGTACGCGATCGAGCCGTGGAACACCCGCATCGGCGAGACGTTCACGTGGCGGATCGCCAGGTTGTAGAGCCGGTGCGTCTCGTAGATGAACCAGACGCCCGTGACGAGCGCGACGGTCGAGTAGAGCAGGCCCATGTCGGCGATCGGGATGAGCAGCAGCGAGCACGCGACGGTCGCCCACGCGTAGAGGATGACCTGGAGTCCGACCTGGGCACGGCCGCGCACGACGGCGAGCATCGGGACGCCGGCGGCGGCGTAGTCGTCCTTGTACTTCATCGAGAGCGGCCAGTAGTGCGGCGGCGTCCAGAGGAAGATGATGAGGAACAGGATGACCGGGGGCCAGCTGAGGTCGCCCGTGACGGCCGCCCAGCCGATGAGCACGGGCATGCAGCCCGCGACGCCGCCCCAGACGATGTTCTGCGCCGTGCGGCGCTTGAGGATCAGGCTGTAGAACACCACATAGAGCAGGATCGCGCCGAGCGAGAGCGCGGCGGCGAGCCAGTTCGTGAACACGCCGAGCCAGACGATCGACGCGACGCCGAGGCCGTACGCGAACACGAGTGCCTCGCGATCGGTCAGCTCGCCCGTCACGAGGGGACGACCCTGGGTGCGCTTCATGAGGCGATCGATGTCGCGGTCGATGTAGCAGTTGAACGCGCCCGCCGAGCCGGCGCTCATCGCGCCGCCGATCAGGGTCGCGATCAGCAACCACAGGCTCGGGAGGCCGTTCTGCGCGAGGATCATCGTCGGCGCGGTGACGACGAGCAGCAGCTCGATCACCCGCGGCTTCGTCAGCGCCAGATACGCCGCGAGCTTGCGCTTCAGGGTCGACTCCGGACCGGCTTGCCGCGTCTCAACTGCTGCCTGCATCGCTCCTCTTCCGCGTGGGCGCGCCGAAGAGAACGCGGCCCGTCTGCGATTCTACGTCATGCAACGTCATCGCCATGGGCACGGCGCCCGCCGCCCGAGCGCGGGGATCCGGCACCTCACACCCCGTCGCCGCCGCCGTGAACTCGTCGTCACGCCCGTGAAACTGAGCCTTTCCATATACTTTGAGCATGCGGGCCTCCCCGCGTTGTTCGCGATCCACACTTGAAGGTGATCCGTTCGCGCACGCCGAAGGCAACGTCGCCGCAGTGATTTCCAAGGCCGTCCGACATCGTCACGGCCGCCCTCACCCGGAAGGAACACCCCACTCGTGACTCACCTGAACTGGGAGCCCATCGACGACCGCGCCGTCGACACCGCTCGGATCCTCGCGGCCGACGCCGTCGAGAAGGTCGGCAATGGCCACCCCGGCACCGCGATGAGCCTCGCCCCCGCGGCGTACCTGCTCTTCCAGAAGGTCATGCGCCGCGACCCGGCCGACCACCAGTGGCTCGGCCGCGACCGCTTCATCCTGTCGGCGGGCCACAGCTCGCTCACGCAGTACGTGCAGCTCTACCTCGCCGGCGACGGCCTCGAGCTCGACGACCTCAAGTCGCTGCGCACCTGGGGCTCGAAGACCCCCGGACACCCCGAGTACGGCCACACCGACGGCGTGGAGATCACGACCGGGCCGCTCGGCCAGGGCCTCGCATCCGCCGTCGGCTTCGCGTACGCCTCCCGCTTCGAGCGCGGCCTCTTCGACCCGGATGCCGCGGCGGGCACGAGCCCGTTCGACCACTTCGTCTACGTGGTCGCCGGTGACGGCGACCTGCAGGAGGGCGTGACCAGCGAGGCCTCCTCGCTCGCCGGCCACCAGCAGCTCGGCAACCTCGTCGTGATCTACGACTCCAACCAGATCTCGATCGAGGACGACACCAACATCGCCTTCACCGAGAGCGTCGCCGACCGCTACGCGGCCTACGGATGGCACGTGCAGACCGTCGACTGGAAGAAGACCGGCGAGTACGTCGAGGACGTCGCCGAGCTGCACGCCGCGATCGAGGCCGCCAAGGGCGAGACCTCGAAGCCGTCGATCATCATCCTGAAGACGATCATCGGCTGGCCCTCCCCCGGCAAGCAGAACTCGGGCAAGATCCACGGCTCCGCGCTGGGCGCAGCCGAGCTCGCCGCCACGAAGGAGGTGCTCGGCTTCGACCCCGAGCAGAGCTTCGTCGTCGCCGAGGACGTCATCGAGCACACCCGCGGCGCGCACGCACGCGGTGCGGCGGCCAAGGCCGAATGGCAGACGTCGTTCGACGCCTGGGCCGAGGCGAACCCCGAGCGCAAGCAGCTGCTCGACCGCCTCGAGGCAGGCGAGCTGCCCGAGGGCCTGGAGTCCGCGCTTCCCGCATTCGAGGGCGGCACCGAGGTCTCGACCCGTGCCGCGAGCGGCAAGGTCATCAACGCGCTGGCCGCGCAGCTCCCCGAGTTCTGGGGCGGTTCGGCCGACCTCGCCGAATCGAACCTGACCACGATCAACGGCGCCGCGTCGTTCATCCCGTCCGAGTGGTCGACCCACGAGTTCTCGGGCAACCCCTACGGCCGCGTGCTGCACTTCGGCATCCGCGAGCACGCCATGGGCGCGATCGTCAACGGCATCGCCCTGCACGGCAAGACGCGACCGTTCGGCGGCACGTTCCTCATCTTCAGCGACTACATGCGCCCCGCCGTGCGCCTCGCCGCGCTCATGAAGGTGCCCTCGATCTTCGTCTGGACGCACGACTCCGTCGCGCTCGGCGAGGACGGCCCGACCCACCAGCCCATCGAACAGCTCGCCACGCTCCGCGCGATCCCCGGCTTCACGGTGGTCCGCCCGGCCGACGCCAACGAGACCGCGGCCGCCTGGCTCGAGATCCTGACCCGGCGCGACGCCCCCGTCGGCATCGCGCTCACGCGTCAGAACATCCCGGTCTTCGCACGTGGCGCCGGTGCGGCATCCGGTGACGAGTTCGCCTCCGCCGCCGGCGTCGCCAAGGGCGCCTACGTGCTGGCGGATGCCCCGTCCGGCACGCCCGACGTGATCCTCATCGCCACGGGTTCCGAGGTGCAGCTCGCGGTCGCCGCGCGCGAGCAACTCGCCGCCGAGGGCGTGCAGGCGCGCGTCGTGTCCGCTCCCAGCCTCGAGTGGTTCGAGGAGCAGGACGCCGCGTACCGCGAGTCCGTCCTCCCCGCCGCCGTCACGGCTCGCGTCTCGGTCGAGGCGGGCGTCGCACTCAGCTGGGGCCGCTACGTCGGCGACCGCGGCCGCAGCGTGTCCATCGAGCACTTCGGCGCATCCGCCGACTACAAGACGCTCTTCCGCGAGTTCGGCATCACGACCGAAGCCGTCGTCGCCGCCGCCAAGGAATCGCTCGCGTCGGCCTGACGCGAACACGAAGGAGATCTGAGAACCATGAGCACCACCACCACCCCCACCGCCGTCCTCTCCGCAGCCGGCGTCAGCATCTGGCTCGACGACCTGTCGCGCGAGCGCATCGCCTCGGGCGGACTCGAGAAGCTGATCGCCGATCGCGACGTCGTCGGCGTCACGACGAACCCCACGATCTTCGCCGGGGCGCTCACGAACGGCGCGGCGTACGCGGACCAGGTCTCGGCCCTCGCCGCGGCCGGAGCCGACGTCGACACGGCCGTCTTCGAGATCACGACCGACGACGTGCGCGCGGCATCCGACATCTTCCGCCCGGTGTACGACGCGAGCAACGGCTACGACGGCCGCGTCTCGATCGAGGTCGCGCCCGACCTCGCGCACGACACCGAGGGCACGATCGAGCAGGCCAAGGCGCTGTGGGCCAAGGTCGACCGCCCGAACGCGATGATCAAGATCCCCGCGACCGTCGAGGGACTGGCCGCCATCACCGCCGCGATCGGCGCCGGTATCAGCGTGAACGTCACCCTGATCTTCAGCCTCGACCGCTACCGCGCCGTCATCGACGCGTACCTCACCGGCCTCGAGCAGGCCAAGGCCGCAGGCATCGACCTCGGCACCATCCACTCGGTCGCCTCCTTCTTCGTGTCGCGCGTCGACACCGAGATCGACAAGAGGCTGACGGCGATCGGCACCGACGAGGCGCTCGCCCTCAAGAGCAAGGCCGGCATCGCCAACGCCCAGCTCGCCTATGAGCTCTTCGAGCAGGTCTTCGGCGGCGAGCGTGCCACCGCGCTCCTCGAGGCCGGCGCGAACCGCCAGCGCCCGCTCTGGGCGTCGACCGGCGTCAAGGACCCCGCGCTCCCCGACACGCTCTACGTGACCGAGCTCGTCGCCCAGGGCGTCGTCAACACCATGCCCGAGAAGACGCTCGAGGCGACGTTCGACCACGGCGTCATCGCCGGTGACACCGTCACCGTCGCCTACGCCGAGGCCGGTGCCGTGCTCGACGCGCTGGCCGCGGTCGGCGTCGACTACGACGACGTCACCGCGCTCCTCGAGCGCGAGGGCGTCGAGAAGTTCATCGTCTCGTGGCACGAACTGCTCGACACGGTCCGCGGCGCACTGGACTCCGCACGATGAGCTTCCGCATCGCGGTCAGCGGCGCAGCAGCCGACGCCGTCCGGGCCGCCGTTCCCGCACTCGTGGCCGACCTCGTCGCCAGCGGCATCACCGCGCAGGACGGTGCCCTCTGGGGCCCCGCCGCCGAGGAGGAGTCGACGAAGCGACTCGGCTGGACCGAGGCCGTCGCGATCTCCCGGCCCCTCGTGGCCGAGATCGAGGCGCTCCGCACCGAGCTGCACGCGGCGGGCGTCACGCACATCGCGCTGGCCGGCATGGGCGGCTCGTCGCTCGCTCCCGAGGTCATCACCAGGACCGCCCGCGTCGCCCTGACCGTGCTCGATTCCACCGAGCCCGGACAGGTCCGCGCCGCGCTCGCCGATCGGCTGGCCGAGACCGCGCTCGTCGTGTCGTCGAAGTCCGGCTCGACCGTCGAGACCGACAGCCAGCGCCGCGTCTACGAGCAGGCGTTCCGCGACGCCGGCATCGACCCGGTCTCGCGCATCGTCATCGTGACCGACCCCGGTTCGCCGCTCGACGAGTCCGCGCGTGCCGCCGGCTACCGCGTGTTCAACGCGGATCCGAACGTCGGCGGCCGCTATTCGGCGCTGACCGCGTTCGGCCTCGTGCCGTCCGGCCTCGCCGGCGTCGACATCTCCGAGATCCTCGACGAGGCCGAGACCATCGAGCTGTCGCTCGCGATCGACACGGAAGACAACCCGGGCCTCGTGCTCGGTGCGGCGATCGCCGCCACGAGCCCGCGCCGCGACAAGCTCGCGATCGTGGCCGACGGCACGCACATCGTCGGCTTCGCCGACTGGGCGGAGCAGCTCATCGCCGAGTCCACCGGCAAGGAGGGCACCGGCATCCTCCCGGTCGTCCTCGACGCGGATGCCCCCGAACTCGCCGCCGGCCTCGCCGACGTGCAGGTCGTGCGGCTCGTCGACGAGGCCGGCGACCAGATCCTCGTGGCCGACGGCACCGACGAGATCCGGGTCTCCGGCACGCTCGGCGCGCAGCTCCTCGTCTGGGAGTACGCCACCGCGGTCGCCGGTCGACTGCTCGGCATCAACCCGTTCGACCAGCCCGACGTCGAGTCCGCGAAGATCGCGGCACGAGGCCTCCTCGACGCGCGTCCCGAGCCGACGCCCGCCGCGTTCGTCGAGGCCGGCATCGAGGTCCGCGGCACCCCCGAGGTCATCGGTGCGTCGAGCGACCTCGCGTCCGCCATCGAGGTGCTCCTCGAGGAGCTGCCGGCCGACGGCTACCTCTCGGTCCAGGCCTACGTCGACCGCGTCGCGCACCCCGAGCTCGAGCAGCTCCGGAGCCGACTCGCCGCGAAGGCCGGCCGACCGGTCACCTTCGGATGGGGACCCCGGTTCCTGCACTCGACCGGCCAGTTCCACAAGGGCGGCCCCGCGGTCGGCGTGTTCCTGCAGATCACGCAGGCCGTCACCGAGGACCTCGAGATCCCCGATCGGCCGTTCACCTTCGGCCAGCTCATCGCCGCACAGGCGTCGGGCGACTCGAGCGTGCTCGCCGACCACGGTCGACCTGTGCTCACGCTCACGCTGACGGACCCCGCGACCGATCTCGCGGCGCTGTTCGACGCCATCGGCTGATCCAGGAAGGGTCCACATGCCTCCGGCACACATCTCCGCAACGGAGAACCCGCTGCGGTCCTCGAAGGACTACCGACTCAATCGCATCGCCGGTCCCTCCAGCCTCATCATCTTCGGCGTGACCGGCGACCTGTCGCGCAAGAAGCTGATGCCGGCCGTCTACGACCTGGCGAACCGCGGACTGCTCCCGCCGGGCTTCGCGCTCGTCGGATTCGCACGCCGAAACTGGGCCGACGAGGACTTCGAGCAGGTCGTCCACGACTCGGTGCGGCAGTACGCGCGCACCGAGTTCCGCGAAGACGTCTGGAAGCAGCTCGCACGCGGCATCCGCTTCGTGCAGGGCGACTTCGACGACGACGACGCGTTCGATCGTCTGCGCAAGGTCGTCGAGACCCTCGACACCGATCGCGGCACGATGGGCAACCACGCGTTCTACCTCTCGATCCCGCCGAAGTCCTTCCCGCTCGTCACCGAGCAGCTGAAGCGGTCGGGCCTGACCGAGCAGCGCGACTCCCAGTGGCGTCGCGTCGTCATCGAGAAGCCGTTCGGCTCCGATCTCAAGACGGCCCGCGAGCTGAACGACGTCGTCGCCTCGGTCTTCCCGCCCGACTCGGTGTTCCGCATCGACCACTACCTCGGCAAGGAGACGGTCCAGAACATCCTGGCCCTCCGCTTCGCGAACCAGCTCTACGAGCCCATCTGGAATGCGAACTTCGTCGACCACGTGCAGATCACGATGGCCGAGGACATCGGCGTCGGGGGCCGCGCGGGCTACTACGACGGCATCGGCGCGGCGCGCGACGTCATCCAGAACCACCTGCTCCAGCTGCTCGCGCTCACTGCCATGGAGGAGCCGATCTCGTTCGACGCCGCCGACCTGCGGTCGGAGAAGGAGAAGATCCTCGCGGCCGTCCGCCTTCCCGAGAACCTCGCCGAGGGCACGGCCCGCGGGCAGTACTCCGGCGGCTGGCAGGGCGGCGAGGAGGTCGTCGGCTTCCTCGACGAGGACGGCATGAACCCCGAGTCGCTCACCGAGACCTACGCGGCGATGAAGCTGACCATCGGCACCCGCCGATGGGCCGGAGTCCCGTTCTACCTTCGTGCGGGCAAGCGCCTCGGCCGTCGCGTCACCGAGATCGCCGTGGTGTTCAAGCGTGCACCGCAGCAGCTCTTCGCCGACAGCCAGACCTCGCAGCTCGGTGAGAACGCACTCGTCATCCGCGTGCAGCCCGACGAGGGCGTGACCATCCGGTTCGGCTCCAAGGTGCCCGGCGCGGGCATGCAGGTGCGCGACGTCACCATGGACTTCGGCTACGGCCACGCGTTCACCGAGGCGAGCCCCGAGGCGTACGAACGACTCATCCTCGACGTGCTCCTGGGCGACCCGCCCCTCTTCCCCCGCCAGGAGGAGGTCGAGCTCTCCTGGAAGATCCTCGACCCGATCGAGGAGTTCTGGTCCACGCAGGGCCAGCCCGAGCAGTACCGACCCGGCACGTGGGGCCCGGCATCCGCCGACGCCCTGCTCGCCCGCGACGGCCGAACCTGGAGGCGCCCGTGATCGTCGACCTTCCCGACACCACGACCAGCAAGGTGTCCAAGTCCCTCGTGAAGATCCGCGAGGAGAACGGCGTGGTCGCGCTCGGACGCGTACTCACCCTCGTCATCGCCGCGAACCCCGGCATCGAGGAGGAGGCGATCGAGGCCGCGAACGACGCGTCGCGCGAGCACCCGATGCGCGTCATCGTCGTGGCCACCGATCCCGACGAGCCGGCCGGAACCGCGCCGCGCCTCGACGCGGAGATCCGCGTCGGCGGCGATGCGGGCGCGAGCGAGGTCATCGTCCTGCGCGCGCAGGGCGCGGTCGCCCGTGACGAGGAGAGCCTCGTCATGGCGCTCCTGCTTCCCGATGCGCCGGTCGTGACGTGGTGGCCGGGCTCTGCGCCCGAGGTGCCCGGCACGTCGCCGCTGGGCCGCATCGCCCAGCGTCGCATCACGGATGCCTCGGCCCAGCCCGATCCTCAGGGCGCCCTGAAGTCCCTCGCCGAGAGCTACACCCCCGGCGACGCGGACTTCGCATGGACGCGGCTGACCTTGTGGCGCGCTCAGCTCGCCGCAGTGCTGGACCAGCCGCCGTACGAGGAGATCACCAGGGTGAGCGTCACGGGCGCCGTCGACTCCCCCTCGACGACCCTCCTCGCCGCCTGGCTCCGGCTCCAGCTGGACACGCCGACCGACTACGAGCTCACGCCCGTCGAAGAGGGCTCCCACGGCATCCACGGCGTACGGCTCGAACGCGCGAGCGGCATCGTCGAGCTCATCCGCGACGTCCCCGGCGTCGCGACGCTTCGTCAGCCCGGCCAGCCGTTGCACGACGTCGCGCTTCCGCGTCGCAATCTCCGCGACTGCCTGGCCGACGAGTTGCGCCGCCTCGACCCCGATGAACTGTACGGTGAGGTGATCAGGGGCGGCCTCGCGCTGCTCGGCACGACCGAGGGCGAAGGAGCCACCGCATGACCAACGAACGCCGCGTCCTCGTGCACCCCGACAAGGGTGCACTCGCGAGCTCGGTGTCCGCGCGGTTCATCACGAAGATGCTCGACATCCTCGACGACCAGCCGGTCGCGCACGTCGTGCTGACCGGCGGGTCGATGGCCGGCGCGGTCCTCTCGTCGGTGGCGGCATCGCCGGCTCGAACCAGCATCGACTGGTCGCGCGTGCACTTCTGGTGGGGTGACGAGCGTTGGCTCCCCGCCGGTGACGCGGACCGCAACGACCGCGTGGCCGACGACGCGTTGCTCGACGACCTCGACCTGCCGGCAGCCAACGTGCATCGTTTCGCGGCATCCGACGCGGGCCTCAGCCTCGACGAGGCCGCCGACGCGTATGCGAAGGAGCTCGCGGCGCATGGCGACGGCGAAGACGCGCCGGCCTTCGACATCACGTTCCTCGGTGTCGGGCCCGACGGGCACATCGCGTCGCTGTTCCCGCATCGTTCCGGCATCCAGGTGACCGACCGTCCGGTGATCGCGGTCCGCAACTCACCGAAGCCGCCGCCCGAGCGCCTGAGCCTCACGCGCCCGGTCATCAACGCGTCCCAGCGCATCTGGCTCGTGCTGGCCGGAGCCGACAAGGCGTCCGCGCTCGGGCTCGCGCTGGCGGGGGCGAGTCGTGACGAGGTTCCAGTCGCCGGCATCAAGGGCCGTCGCCGCACGGTGTTCTTCGTCGACTCGGATGCCGCAGCCGAGGTTCCGGAGGAACTCATCGCGCGCGACTACTGAGTCGACCGTACGACGAAGGGGCGAGCCTTGCGGCTCGCCCCTTCGTCGTATGCGCGGCATCCGGTCAGGGACACCACGACGGATCAGTCCTTGGGTGCCTGCCCACGGCGGGTGCGCAGCTGCGTGAGTGCCTCGTCGAGCAGCGCTGCGGCCTCCTCGTCGGAGCGACGCTCCTTCACGTAGGCGAGGTGCGTCTTGTACGGCTCGAGCTTGGAGACCGACGGCGGGTTCTCCTTGTCGCGACCCGCGGGAAGTCCCGTCGACGGGCTGTCGATCGTCTCGGGGATCTCCTCTGCGGGCAGGTTCGCGGCGAAGTACCGCACCGTCTCGTTTCCCTGCGCGTCCCAGTAGCTCACCGCAACGCGGTCGGCGTGGAAGCCTCGGTCCTGTTCGCCCATGGGGCCCGCGCCGACGCGCGAGCCACGGATGGCGCTATTGCCTGATGCCATGGTGTTCCCGTCAGAGTCCGAGGCCGCTGTCGAACTTGGTGATGAGTCCGAGCACCACGATGCACGTCACCCACACCAGTCCGAGGATCACGGTGATGCGATTGAGGTTGCGCTCGGCGACACCGGAGGCTCCGAGGCTGGACGTGACGCCGCCGCCGAACATGTCGGACAGACCGCCGCCGCGGCCCTTGTGCAGCAGGATGAGCAGCGTCAGCAGGAGGCTCGTGATACCGAGCAGCACCTGCAGGACGACCTGGAGAATCTCCACGGTGAACCTTTCCGGGCACGACAGAGGGGGTCGGTGCCGACAATCGAGTATAGCGGGCGGAACGCGGCGGGGCCGGAAGCACGCGCTCCCGGCCCCGCCGTGGTGTTCACGCGCCGACGTGCTTCTTGAATCGGACGATGCTGGAGAACTCGTCGATGTCGAGGCTCGCACCGCCGACGAGGGCGCCGTCGACGTTGGGCTCGCGGAGGAAGGAGGCGATGTTCGCCGCCTTCACCGAGCCGCCGTAGAGGATGCGCGTGGCATCCGCGACGTCGTCGCCGAAGAGTTCTCGCAGGACGACGCGGAGCGCCTCGCAGACCTGTTCCGCCTGCTGCGGCGTCGCGGCCTGCCCGGACCCGATGGCCCAGACCGGCTCGTAGGCGACGACGAGTCCCTTCGACGCGTCGACGCCGTCGAGCGCCGCCTTCAGCTGCGCGACGGGAACCGCGCTCGGGCCGTGCGCCTCGAGGTCCTCCGCGGTCTCGCCCACGCACACCACGGGCACGATGCCGTGGCGGTGCGACGCGAGGACCTTGGCGTTGATGTCGGCATCGGTCTCTCCGTGCAGCGTGCGCCGCTCGGAGTGTCCGACGATCACGTACGCGCAGTCGAGCTTCGCGAGGAACGCGCCGGAGATCTCACCGGTGTACGCCCCTGAGTCGTGAGCCGAGACGTCCTGGGCGCCGTAGGCGATCGGGAGCGAATCGGCCGAGACGAGGGTCTGCACCGAGCGGATGTCGGTGAACGGCGGGAACACCGCGACCTCGGCGTCGGCCGGGTCGTGCTTCGCGTCGGCCAACGACCAGGCGAGCTTCTGCACGAAGGCGATCGACTGCAGGTGGTCGAGGTTCATCTTCCAGTTGCCCGCGATGAACGGGGTACGCTTCACTGCCATCCGAGGACCTCCAGTCCGGGAAGTTTCTTGCCCTCGAGGAACTCGAGGCTTGCGCCGCCGCCGGTCGAGATGTGTCCGAACTGGTCGTCGGCGAACCCGAGCTGGCGCACGGCCGCCGCGGAGTCGCCGCCGCCGACGACGCTGAGGCCGTCGACCTCGGTGAGCGCCTGCGCGACCGCGCGAGTGCCCGCCGCGAACGGCGCGAGCTCGAACACGCCCATCGGGCCGTTCCAGAACACCGTCTTCGACGAGCGGATGTGCTCGGCGAATGCTGCCGCCGTCTCGGGCCCGATGTCGAGGCCGAGGCCGGAGGAACCGAATGGGGTGTCCTCGATGGCATCGGCTGCCGTGACCACGTGCTCGGCATCGGCCGAGAACGACGCGGCCACGACGACATCCGTCGGAAGCACGATCTTGACGCCGCGTTCGGCCGCTTCGGCGAGGTAGCCCTTCACGGTCTCGATCTGGTCGGCCTCGAGCAGGCTCGAGCCGACCTCGTGACCCTGGGCCGCGAGGAAGGTGAAGAGCATGCCGCCGCCGATGAGCAGCGTGTCGACCCGGGGAAGCAGGTGCGCGATGACGCCGAGCTTGTCGGACACCTTCGAGCCGCCGAGGACGACCGCGTAGGGACGCTCCGGCTTCTCGGTGAGGCGGTCGAGCACGTCGAGTTCGGACGCGATCAGCAGGCCGGCCGCGCTCGGACGGAGCTCTTCGAGCTCGAACACGCTGGCCTGCTTGCGGTGGACCACGCCGAAACCGTCGGAGACCACCTTGTCGGCGAACCCGGCGAGCTCGCCGGCGAACGCGGTGCGCTCCGCCTCGTTCTTCGAGGTCTCCCCCGGGTTGAACCGAAGGTTCTCGAGCACCAGGATCTCGCCGTCGCCGAGTGCGGCGACCTTCGCGGTCGCGTCGGGCCCGACGGTGTCGGACGCGAAGCCGACCGGGACGTCGACGAGCTCGCCGAGGCGCGCCGCGACGGGGGCCAGGCTGTATCTCGCGTCGGGAGCGCCCTCGGGGCGGCCGAGGTGCGAGACCACGACCACCTTGGCACCCTGATCGGTCAGCGCGGTGAGTGTCGGCAGCGACGCCCGAACACGACCGTCGTCCGTGATGACCCCGTCCTTGAGAGGAACGTTGAGGTCACAACGGACGACGATGCGTGTACCGGCGAGCGAACCGAGGCTTTCGATCGTTCGCAGGGTCACGATGACTCGATTCAGAGACGTTCGGCGACGTACTCGGTCAGGTCGACGAGGCGGTTGGAGTAACCCCACTCGTTGTCGTACCAGCTCGAGAGCTTCACCTGGTTGCCGATGACGCGCACGAGTCCGGCGTCGAAGATCGACGAGTGCGGGTCGGTCACGATGTCGCTGGAGACGATGTCGTCTTCGGTGTACTTGAGGATGCCCTTCATGGGGCCCTCGGCGGCAGCCTTGTACGCCGCCTTGATCTCGTCGACCGTGACCGGGTTCTTGGTGGTCACCGTGAGGTCGGTGATCGAACCGGTGGGAACCGGCACGCGGAGCGCGAAGCCGTCGAGCTTGCCGATGAGCTCGGGGAGCACGAGACCGATCGCCTTCGCCGCACCGGTCGAGGTGGGAACGATGTTGATCGCTGCGGCGCGGGCGCGGCGGAGGTCCTTGTGCGGGCCGTCCTGCAGGTTCTGGTCTGCCGTGTAGGCGTGAACCGTCGTCATGAGGCCGTGCTCGATGCCGAACGTGTCGTTGAAGACCTTCGCGAGCGGGGCGAGGCAGTTCGTGGTGCACGACGCGTTCGAGATGATGTGGTGCGTGGCGGGGTCGTACTCGTGCTCGTTGACGCCCATGACGAACGTGGCGTCCTCGTCGGTCGCGGGAGCCGAGATGAGCACCTTCTTGGCACCGGCCTCGATGTGCTTGCGGGCGTCGGCGGCCTTGGTGAAGAAGCCGGTCGACTCGATGACGATGTCGACGCCGAGCTCGCCCCACGGGAGGTTCGCGGGGTCGCGCTCCGCGAAGGCCTTGATGGCGGTGCCGTTGACGATGATGTTGTCGTCGTCGTAGTCGACGGTCGCGTCGAGTCGGCCCGTGATGGAGTCGTACTTGAGCAGGTGCGCGAGCGTCTTGTTGTCGGTGAGGTCGTTGACCGCAACGATCTCGATGTCTGCGCCCTGGGCGAGTGCAGCGCGGAAGTAATTGCGGCCGATGCGGCCGAAGCCGTTGATGCCGATCTTTACAGACACGGATGTCTCCTGAATTGACGGTGCGCACGTGCGCGGTTTTTGGGAATGATCGGACGGCGGTGTCCCCGGGCGGCACCCGAGGACACCGCCAACGATTACGACAGTAGCAGCAGCCCTGAGGTCTTCTCGTTTGCTGCGGCGAAGCGCTTCTGCACGTTGTCCCAGTTCGCGATGCTCCAGAACGCCTTCACGTAGTCGGCCCGCACATTGCGGTAGTCGAGGTAGTAGGCGTGCTCCCAGACGTCGAGCATGAGCAGCGGGAGGATGCCGGCCGGGAGGTTGCCCTGCTGGTCGAAGAACTGCACGATGATCAGGCGCTGGCCGAGCG
Source organism: Agromyces sp. Marseille-Q5079 (assembly GCF_051016555.1). Lineage (NCBI taxonomy): Bacteria > Bacillati > Actinomycetota > Actinomycetes > Micrococcales > Microbacteriaceae > Agromyces > Agromyces sp. Marseille-Q5079. The sequence goes on from NZ_JBPEJF010000010.1 coordinate 117,284, forward strand.
TGTCCCACGCGAGGACGGCCCATCCGGAGCCCTGCACGCCGAGCGCGGTCGCGGTGAAGTGCGCCTGGAACTTGTCGAACGAACCGAACTGGTCGTCGATCGCGGCGGCGAGGTCGCCGGTCGGCTTGTCGCCGCCGTCGGGCGAGAGGTTCGTCCAGAAGATCGAGTGGTTCACGTGGCCGCCGAGGTTGAACGCGAGGTCCTTCTCGAGCTTGTTCACGTTGGCGAGGTTGCCCGTCTCGCGCGCCTCGGCGAGCTGTGCGAGCGCGGTGTTCGCACCCGTCACGTATGCCTGGTGGTGCTTCGAGTGGTGCAGCTCCATGATCGTGCCGCTGATCGCCGGCTCGAGTGCCGCGTAGTCGTAGGCGAGATCGGGGAGGGTGTAGTCAGCCATTGCTTCTCCTTGTCAGATGCCGGGCGTTCCGGGCCTCTGCCCGGTGTTCCGCGGCTGCGCATTCGAGTCTATGCCCGCCACCGGGCGTCGTGCTCGGGGGTTGACGCCGGATGACGTGCCGCCGAGGGCAGCACGGCACGACGGATGCCGGGGCATCCGTCATCGGCGCAGCGCCTGCCTCGGGAGGGCTCAGACGTCGTCGAGATCGGCCGGGAGGCTGGCCTCGGTGCCCGGCACGCCGAGCGCGGCCGCGCGGTTGTCGGCCATCGCCAGCAGGCGGCGGATGCGGCCCGCGACGGCGTCCTTCGTCATGGGCGGGTCGGCGTGGTGGCCCAGCTCGTCGAGGCTGGCCTCGCGGTGGGCGAGGCGGAGTTCGCCGGCGTACTTCAGGTGATCGGGGATGTCATCGCCCAGCAGTTCCATCGCCCGTTGGACGCGTGCACACGCGGCGACCGCGGCCTGGGCCGAACGTCGCAGGTTCGCGTCGTCGAAGTTCACGAGGCGGTTGGCCGTCGCGCGGACCTCTCGACGTTGGCGCAGTTCCTCCCAGTTGCGCACCGTGGAGCTGGCGCCCATGAGCGAGAGCATCGCGCTGATCGCCTCGCCGTCGCGGATGACGACGCGGTGCACGCCGCGCACCTCGCGCGCCTTCGCGGAGATGCCGAGCCGTCCGGCCGCGCCGACGAGGGCCATGGCCGTCTCGTTGCCGGGGCAGGTGATCTCCAGTGCCGCCGATCGACCGGGATCGGTCAGGCTCCCGTGGGCCAGGAACGCACCGCGCCAGACCGCGGCGACCTCGTCGCGCGAACCGGTCGTCAGCTTGTTCGGAAGCCCCCGCACGGGGCGACGTCGAGCATCGAGCAGGCCCGTCTGGCGTGCGAGCGTCTCGCCGCCCTCGATGACGCGGAGCAGGAACTGGTTCGTGCGCCGGATGCCGGACGGCGCGATGACCGAGACGTCGGGTCGAACGCCGTAGAGCTCGCCGAGGTCCTTCGTGACCCGCTTCGCAGTGGTCGGGGAGTCGAGCTCGGCCTCGATCGCGATGCGACTCGAGATGATGTGCAGTCCCCCGGCGAAGCGCAGCACCGACGCGAGCTCAGCCGCTCGGACGCTGGTCTTGGACACCTCGACGCGCGCGAGCTCTTCTTTCACATCCGCGGTCAATGCCACCTCGTGATCCTTCCTCTGGGTGTGTGGGGCCCTCGCCCCGGAAAACGCTGATCCTGGGTGGGCCGGCTCATTCGCGACCGAGGTCGCGATGGCGCAGGCTCACGGCGATGCCGGGCACACCGGCGAGGCGGTCGGCGAGCTCCCGCACGACGGCGACCGAGCGGTGCTTGCCACCGGTGCATCCGACCGCGATGGTGGCGTGGCCCTTGTTCTCGCGCTGGTATCCGGCCAGCACCGGGGTGAGCGCCGTGACATAGGCGTCGATGAACTCCCGAGCGCCCTCCTGCGCGAGCACGAAGTCGGACACGGCCGGGTCCTCGCCGGTCAGGTTCCGCAGCTCCGAGACCCAGAACGGGTTCGGCAGGAAGCGGGCGTCGGCCACGAGGTCGGCATCCGTCGGCAGCCCGTACTTGAATCCGAAGCTCAGGAGCGTGACCTGCACCCCGGCGCGTCCGGCCTCGGCGAAGGTCGCGGTGATGAGGTTCGCGAGCTGGTGGATGTTCAACTCGGACGTGTCGACGACGAGGTCGGCCGCTTCGCGCAGCTCGGCCAGGCGCGAGCGCTCGGCGCCGATGCCGTCGAGCAGGGTGCCGGTGCCCTGCAGCGGGTGCGGGCGCCGGACGGCCTCGAAGCGACGCACGAGCACGGCGTCGGTGGCATCGAGGAACACGACGCGAACGTTCACGCCGGTTCTCAGGGCCTGGATGATCTCGCGCAGTTCGGCGAAGAAGTCGCGCCCGCGAATGTCGACGACGGCGGCGATGCGCGGCAGGGATGCGCCGGCTCGCTCGACCAGGTCGACGAGGGGCCGCAGCATCTGCGGCGGGAGGTTGTCGACCACGTACCACCCGAGGTCTTCGAGGGCGTTGCCGACGGTCGAGCGCCCGGCACCCGACATGCCGGTGACGATCAACATCTCCTGGTGCTCGAACTCGGTCGCCATCGTCTCGGTTCCCCTTCCGCGCACTCGACACCCCAGCCTACCCGGCTTGCGATCCCGCTCCGGAGCGAAGATGGCCGTGCACGACCAGCGCGAGCGTCGGGCCGAAGCCGTCGACGCCCGAGATCTCGTCGACGGATGCCTGGCGCAGGCGCTTCACCGACCCGAAGTGGCGCAGCAGCACCTTGATGCGGGTGGGGCCGAGTCCGGGGATCTCGGCGAGCACCGAGGAGATGTCTCGCTTGCGCCGCTGGCGCTGGTGCGTGATCGCGAAGCGGTGCGCCTCGTCGCGGACCCGCTGGAAGAGGAACAGCGCATCGCTGTTGCGCGGGAGGATGACGGGATAGTCGGCGTCGGGGGTCCAGATCTCCTCGAGTCGCTTCGCGATGCCGCAGAGGTAGATGCCCTCGACGCCCGACTCCTCGAGGGCTCGGGCCGCGGCCTCGACCTGCGGCTGGCCGCCGTCGACGACGAGGAGGTTCGGGCGGTACGAGAACTTCGAACGCCGGGTCGATCCCGGCTCCGTGGTTTCGGCCTCGATCGTCGTCGAGGAGGGGTCGCCCGCGGCCCGCCCCTCCCCCGGTTCGGCGCCCGTCAGGTATGCGAGCCGCCTTGTGAGGACCTGGTGGATCGAGTCGGTGTCGTCGGTCGACTCCGCGACGGTGAAGCGGCGGTACTCGTCCTTTCGGGGCAGGCCGTCTTCGAAGACGACCATCGACGCGACGATGTTCGTGCCGCTCAGGTGCGACACGTCGAAGCATTCGATGCGGAGGGGCGCATCGGCCATGCCGAGCGCTTCCTGGATGTCTTCGAGGGCTCGCGACCGGGTCGTGAAATCTGCGCTGCGACGGGTCTTGTAGAGCATGAGGGACTGCTTCGCGTTCTGCGTCGCCGTCGCGAGGAGCGCCGCCTTGTCGCCGCGTTGCGCCGCCTTCAGGCGGACCTTGCGCTCGGCGCGTTCGCTCAGCCAGGTCTGGAGCGCGTCGGCGTCGTCGGGAAGCTCTGGGACGATGACCTCGCGCCCCGGTCGCAGGTCGGCCCCATACGCGTTCTGCACGACGGAGTCGACGAGCTCGCCGAGCGGAAGGTCGAGCTCCTTGTCGACGGTCCAGGAGTGGACGCCGCGGACGCGACCGCCCCGAACGACGAACATCTGGACCGCGGCGGCCAGCTCGTCGTGCTCGATGCCGAACACGTCGACATCGACGTCGTCGCGCAGCACGACGGCGCTCTTCTCGAAGAACTGCGTCGCCGCCTGCAGCTGGTCGCGCCGACGGGCGGCGGTCTCGAACTCGAGGCGAGCGGATGCCTCGAGCATCTGGTGCGAGAGCTCGTCGAGGATGCGACGGTCCTGGTTCGTCATGAAGGCGACGAAGCGGTCGACGTTGGCGCGGTGCTCCTCGATGGTCACGGTGCCGGAGCAGGGGCCGAAGCAGCGCCCGATCTGGCCGGCGAAGCACGGCCGGCCGGAGGCGATCGCCCGCCGGTAGTCGGAGTCCTTGCAGGTGCGGATGGGGAACAGCTTCAACAGCAGCTCGAGGGTCTCGTTGACCGCCCAGACCTTGGGGTACGGCCCGAAGTATCGCGCCCCGGGGATTCCGCTGCGCCGGGTCACGATCGCGCGTGGCGCCTCGTCGGCCAGGGTGACGGCGAGGTACGGGTACGACTTGTCGTCACGGTACTTGACGTTGAACGGCGGGTCGAACTCCTTGATCCACGTGTACTCGAGTTGCAGCGCCTCCACGTCGTTGCCGACCACGGTCCATTCGACGGACGAGGCCGTGGTGACCATGCGCCGCGTTCGCTCGTGCAGCGTGCGCAGCGGGGCGAAGTAGTTCGAGAGCCGTGCGCGGAGGTTCTTCGCCTTGCCCACGTACAGCACGCGACGATCCGCGTCGCGGAATCGATAGACACCGGGATCGGTCGGGATCTCCCCCGCCTTCGGGCGGTACGGCAGCGCGTCGCTCATCGAGGTCAGCTGGCGACGTCGACTCGCGTCGTCGCGGCGTCGAAGATCTCGCGGAGGAACATGCCCGTGTGGCTCTCGGTGACCGCGGCGACATCTTCGGGCGTGCCCGTGGCGACGACCTGTCCGCCGCCCGAGCCGCCCTCGGGACCGAGGTCGATGACCCAGTCGGCCGACTTGATCACGTCGAGGCTGTGCTCGATCACGATGACCGTGTTGCCCTTGTCGACGAGCTTGCCGAGCACCTTCAGCAACTTGCGGACGTCTTCGAAGTGCAGGCCGGTGGTCGGCTCGTCGAGCACGTAGACGCTGCGCCCGTTGGAGCGACGCTGCAGTTCGGTGGCGAGCTTCACGCGCTGCGCCTCGCCGCCCGACAGCGTCGTCGCGCTCTGCCCGAGCTGAACGTACCCGAGTCCCACGTCGACGAGCGTCTTGAGGTAGCGATGGATCGCGGAGATCGGCTCGAAGAACTCGGCTGCCTCGCTGATGGGCATCTCGAGCACCTCGGCGATGTTCTTGCCCTTGTAGTGCACCTGGAGCGTCTCGCGGTTGTACCGCTGGCCGCCGCAGACCTCGCACGCGACGTACACGTCGGGAAGGAAGTTCATCTCGATCTTGATCGTGCCGTCGCCCGAACAGGCCTCGCAGCGACCGCCCTTGACGTTGAAGCTGAACCGGCCGGGCAGGTACCCGCGGGCCTTCGCCTCGGTCGTCTCGGAGAAGAGCGTACGGATGCGGTCGAAGACGCCCGTGTACGTCGCCGGGTTCGATCGCGGTGTACGCCCGATCGGCGCCTGGTCGACGTGCACGACCTTGTCGAGCTGGTCGAGCCCGGTCACGCGACGGTGCTTTCCGGGGAGCTTGCGCGCCCCATTCAACCGGTTGGCGAGCACCCGGTAGAGGATGTCGTTCACGAGCGACGACTTGCCCGACCCGCTGACGCCGGTGACCGCCGTGAACACGCCGAGCGGGAAGTCGACGTCGACGCCGCGCAGGTTGTTCGCCGCGGCGCCGTGCACCGAGATCACACGCTCGGGATCGATCGGCCGGCGCGTCTCGGGGGTCGAGATCTCCTTGCGGCCGGACAGGTAGTCGCCGGTGAGCGAACGCGTGTTCGCCAGGAGGTCCTCGTAGCTGCCGGAGTGCACGACCGTTCCGCCGTTGACGCCGGCCCCGGGGCCGATGTCGACGATCCAGTCCGCCGTGCGGATGGTGTCCTCGTCGTGCTCGACGACGATCAGCGTGTTGCCCAGGTCGCGCAACGCGACGAGGGTGTCGATGAGTCGGCGATTGTCGCGCTGGTGCAGTCCGATGCTCGGCTCGTCGAGCACGTAGAGCACCCCGGTGAGTCCGGAGCCGATCTGCGTCGCGAGCCGGATGCGCTGCGCCTCGCCACCCGACAGCGTCGCGGCGGCCCGAGCGAGGTCGAGGTAGCTGAGTCCGACGCGGATGAGGAAGTCGAGCCGGAGCTTGATCTCGCGCAGCACCTGGGCCGCGATCGCCTGCTCGCGATCGGTGAGTTCGAGGCGGTCCATGAAGGCGCGTGCGTCGGTGAGGCTGAGCAGACCGACGTCGGCGATGCTCGCATCGTGGATCAGCACCGAGAGGACCTCGGGCTTCAGGCGCTTGCCGCCGCAGACGGAGCACGGCACCTCGCGCAAGTACTCGGACCACCGCACGCGCTGCGCGTCGGTCTCGGCCTGGAGGTACTGCCGCTCGATGTACGGAACCACGCCCTCGAACCCCGACGTGTAGCTCATCTCGCGGCCGTAGCGGTTTCGCCACTTGACCTTGACCTCGAAGTTGTCGCCGCGCAGCACTGCGGCCTGGGCCGCGCCGTCGAGCTCCTGCCACGGGGTGTCGAGCGAGAAGTCGAGGTCACGGGAGAGGCCCAGGAGGAGTTTCTCGTAGTAGTTGTAGAGGCTCTTGCCCTGCGAGGTCCAGGGGATGATGACGCCCTCGGCGATGCTGAGCGCCGGATCGCCGAGCAGGAGGTCTTCGTCGACGGCCATGCGCGTGCCGAGGCCGGAGCATTCGGGGCAGGCGCCGAACGGCGCATTGAACGAGAAGGTGCGCGGCTCGATCTCGGTGAGCTGGATCGGGTGCTGGTTGGGGCACGAGAGCTTCTCGGAGAACGTCTCCCAGGCGTCGGGGCCGGTCTCGTCGACGTAGTTGATCTGCACGAGCCCGTCGGTCAGCCGCAGCGCGGTCTCGAGCGAGTCCGTGAGGCGCCCGAGCACGTCGGGGCCCGCCACGAGGCGGTCGACGACGACGGCGATGTCGTGCTTGATCTGCTTCTTGAGCTTCGGCGGCTCGTCGAGGCGGATCAGCTCGCCGTCGACGACGGCACGCGAGTAGCCGCCGGCGGCGAGTTCGCGGAAGAGGTCGACGAACTCGCCCTTCTTCTGGGAGACGACCGGGCTCAGCACCTGGAATCGCGTGCCCTGCTCGAGCTGCATGAGCTGATCGGCGATCTGCTGGACGGTCTGGCGCTGGATGCGCTCACCGCAGACGGGGCAGTGCGGCACGCCGATGCGCGCCCACAGCAGTCGCATGTAGTCGTAGATCTCGGTGATCGTGCCGACGGTGGAGCGGGGGTTGCGGTTCGTCGACTTCTGGTCGATCGAGACCGCCGGGCTCAGGCCCTCGATGAAGTCGACATCGGGACGGTCGACCTGTCCGAGGAACTGGCGAGCGTAGGCCGACAGCGACTCGACGTAGCGGCGCTGCCCCTCGGCGAAGATCGTGTCGAACGCGAGCGAGGACTTGCCCGAACCCGAGAGGCCCGTGAACACGACCATGGCGTCACGAGGAATCTCGACGTCGACGTCTTGGAGGTTGTGTACGCGAGCACCGCGGACACTCAGGCGCGAATGGGCATCGAGACGTGAAACTGGCACCCTTCGAGTCTAAGGACGACCACCGACACGGATGCCGCGACGGCGCGTGCTCTGAGCGAACATATGTTCGATCAGCCGTGCGGTCGCCTCGGTCAGCCCAGGTGCCCGGCCTTCTCCATCTGCCGGAGTTCTCGCTTGAGCTCGGACACCTCGTCGCGCAACCGGGCCGCGAGCTCGAACTTCAGCTCCCCCGCGGCGACGAGCATCTGGTCGTTGAGGTCGCGGATCAGCTCTTCGAGGTCGTTCGCGCCCTCGGCGGCGATGCCCTCGCGTCGGAGGTTCGGCACCGGCGACTTCTTGCGGGCAGCGCGGCCCGCCAGCAGCGCAGCCGTATCGGCCTCCTCGCGGGCCAGCACATCGGTGATGTCGGCGATGCGCTTGCGCAACGGCGTCGGGTCGATGCCGTTGACACGGTTGTACTCGAGTTGCCGCTCACGGCGCCGGTCGGTCTCGTCGATGGCGGACCGCATCGAATCGGTGAGCACGTCGGCGTACATGTGCACCTCGCCCGAGACGTTGCGGGCGGCACGGCCGATGGTCTGGATGAGCGAGGTCGACGACCGGAGGAAGCCCTCCTTGTCGGCGTCGAGGATCGCCACGAGCGACACCTCGGGAAGGTCGAGCCCCTCACGGAGGAGGTTGATGCCGACCAGCACGTCGTAGACCCCGGCGCGCAGCTCTGTGAGCAGCTCGACGCGACGGAGCGTGTCGACATCCGAGTGGAGATAGCGGACCCGGACGCCGGCCTCGGTGAGGTAGTCGGTGAGCTCCTCGGCCATGCGCTTCGTGAGGGTCGTGACGAGGACGCGCTCGTCGCGCTCGGCCCGCAGCCGGATCTCCTCGAGCAGGTCGTCGATCTGGCCCTTCGACGGCTTCACCACGATCTGCGGGTCGACGAGCCCGGTCGGGCGGATGATCTGCTCCACCACGCCGTCGGCGATGCCCATCTCGTATCGGCCGGGGGTCGCGGAGAGGTACACCTTCTGCCCGACCCGGTTCTTGAACTCGTCCCACTTCAGCGGGCGGTTGTCGAGGGCGCTCGGCAGCCGGAACCCGTGCTCGACGAGCGTACGCTTGCGCGAGGAGTCGCCCTCGTACATGGCCCCGATCTGCGGCACCGTGACGTGCGACTCGTCGATGACGACGAGGAAGTCGTCGGCGAAGTAGTCGAGCAGGCAGTGCGGGGCCTCCCCGGGGGCTCGCCCGTCGATGTGCCTGGAGTAGTTCTCGATGCCGGAGCAGAACCCGATCTGCTCCATCATCTCGAGGTCGAAGGTGGTGCGCATGCGGAGCCGTTGCGCCTCGAGCAGCTTTCCCTCGCGCTCGAGCTCGGCGAGGCGCTCCTCGAGCTCGATGCGAATGGTGCCGATGGCCCGTTGCATGACGTCGGTGCTCGCGACGTAGTGCGAACCGGGGAACACCGGAACCGCGTCGAGCTTCGCGACGACCTGGCCGGTGAGCGGATGCAGGCTGTAGAGCGCCTCGATCTCGTCGCCGAACATCTCGATGCGGATCGCGAGCTCCTCGTACACCGGGATGATCTCGATCGTGTCGCCGCGCACGCGGAACGTGCCGCGCGTGAACTCGACGTCGTTGCGCTGGTACTGCATCGACACGAACTTGCGGATGAGCCAGTCGCGATCGACCTGCTGCCCCACCTGCAGCGGCATCATCGCCTTCAGGTACTCCTCGGGCGTGCCGAGGCCGTAGATGCACGACACGGTGGAGACGACCACCACGTCTCGGCGGCTCAGCAGCGAGTTCGTCGTGGAGTGACGGAGTCGCTCGACCTCGGCGTTGACCGAGGAGTCCTTCTCGATGAAGGTGTCGGTCTGGGGGACGTACGCCTCGGGCTGGTAGTAGTCGTAGTAGGAGACGAAGTACTCGATCGCGTTGTTCGGCATGAGTTCGCGGAACTCGTTCACGAGTTGCGCCGCCAGCGTCTTGTTGTGCGCGAGCACCAGCGTCGGCCGTTGCACCTGCTCGATGAGCCAGGCGGTCGTGGCCGACTTGCCCGTGCCGGTCGCACCGAGGAGCACGACGTCGGTCTCGCCGGCGTTGATGCGACCCGCGAGTTCGGCGATCGCCGTGGGCTGGTCGCCGCTCGGCACGTACTCGCTGACGACCTCGAACGGACGGACGGATCGTGTGGCCTGCATGCGTTCCAGTCTAGATTCGACCGCCGACACTCCGGCCGGAGCTCACGAATCGGACGCGGACGAGCAGGTCGCGGCGATGTCCGGCGGTGTCAGCTCGCGTCGCGGCTTCGCCGGGCCGCGACCTCGCCGACGACACGGCCCCAGAGCGCATCGGCCTGGCTCATGGTGTGTCCCAACGAACCGTCGGTGTCGATGACGACGTCGGCGATCGCGAGCCGCTGGGTGTTCGCGACCTGGGCGTCGACCCGAGCCTCGGCCTGCACCGGATCGAGACCCCGCTGTTCGATCAGCCGCTTCAACTGCGTCCGACGCGGTGCGCTCGTCACGACGATCAGGTCGAACGGATGGTCGACGGATGCTTCGACCAGCAGCGGCACGTCGTAGACGACGATCGCATCTGGGTTCGCCTGCTCGGCCTTCGCGAACAGCTTCGCCGCGAGTTCGCGCACGGCGGGGTGCACGATCGCGTTGAGGCGTTCGCGCGCCGCCTCGTCGTTGAAGACGAGCTCCCCGAGCTTCGCACGGTCGAGGCTGCCGTCGCCCAGCAGGACTGCGGAGCCGAACTCCTCGACGATGGCCGCGAGGGCCGGCGTGCCGGGCTCGACCGCCCGCCTCGCCAAGTGGTCGGCGTCGATGTGCACGGCGCCGTGCTCGTAGAGCCGTCGTGCGACGGTGGACTTTCCAGAGGCGATTCCGCCGGTGAGGCCGATCAGGTACACGCCACCACTCTATCGATGCGGCGCACCGCAATGACGACGCCGCGGCAACCGGATGTCGGATCTTCGCCTTCGCGCCCGGGTTGGGCGCGCCTTCGGGGCCGGAAACGCCGGAAGGCCGGCCCCCGAGGGGACCGGCCTTCCGTGTGCGGATCGGATCCGAACTAGTTGCTCGAGAGCTTCTCGCGAAGCGCGGCGAGCGACGCGTCGTCTGCGAGCGTCCCGGCACCGGCCGAGTCGCTCGAGTACGAGGCGGCGCCGGCACCGAACGAGTCGTCGACGGCGGCAGCCGCGACGTTCGCCTGGGCGACCTGCTTCTTGTGGGCTTCCCAACGCTCCTGAGCGGCAGCGTAGTCCTGCTCCCACTTCTCGCGCTGAGCCTCGAAGCCCTCGCGCCATTCGTTGGTCTCGGGGTCGAAGCCCTCAGGGTACTTGTAGTTGCCCTGCTCGTCGTACTCGGTGAGCATGCCGTAAAGCGCCGGGTCGAACTCGGTGCCCTCGGGGTCGACGCCCTCGTTCGCCTGCTTGAGCGAGAGGGAGATGCGGCGACGCTCGAGGTCGATGTCGATGACCTTGACGAAGACCTCTTCGCCGACCGACACGACCTGCTCTGCGAGCTCGACGTGCTTGCCGGACAGCTCCGAGATGTGCACGAGGCCCTCGATGCCGTCTGCGACGCGAACGAACGCACCGAACGGAACGAGCTTGGTGACCTTGCCCGGTGCGACCTGGCCGATCGCGTGGGTACGTGCGAACACCTGCCACGGGTCTTCCTGCGTCGCCTTGAGCGACAGCGAGACGCGCTCGCGGTCGAGCTCGACGGAGAGCACCTCGACGGTGACCTCCTGGCCGACCTCGACGACCTCGCTGGCGTGCTCGATGTGCTTCCACGAGAGCTCGGAGACGTGGACGAGACCGTCGACGCCGCCGAGGTCGACGAACGCACCGAAGTTGACGATCGACGAGATGACGCCCTTGCGGATCTGGCCCGGGTGGAGGTTCGCGAGGAAGGTCGAACGCGACTCGGACTGCGTCTGCTCGAGCAGCGCGCGGCGCGAGAGAACCACGTTGTTGCGGTTCTTGTCGAGCTCGAGGATCTTCGCCTCGATCTCCTGGCCGAGGTACGGCGTGAGGTCGCGGACGCGGCGGAGCTCGATGAGCGAAGCCGGGAGGAAGCCGCGGAGTCCGATGTCGACGATCAGGCCGCCCTTGACGACCTCGATGACCGTACCGGTCACGACGCCATCGGCTTCCTTGATCTTCTCCACGTCGCCCCACGCGCGCTCGTACTGCGCACGCTTCTTCGACAGGATGAGGCGGCCTTCCTTGTCCTCCTTCTGGAGAACGAGCGCCTCGACGGTGTCGCCGACGCCGACGACCTCGCTGGGGTCGACATCGTGCTTGATGGAAAGCTCACGCGAGGGGATGACACCCTCGGTCTTGTAGCCGACGTCGAGGAGAACCTCGTCGCGGTCGATCTTCACGACGGTGCCCTCGATGAGGTCGCCGTCGTTGAAGAACTTCAAAGTCTTCTCGACCGCGGCGAGGAAATCGTCAGCAGATCCGATGTCGTTGATCGCGACCTGCTTGGGTGCCTTGGTCGTTGCGGTTGTCATGTAGTGAATGCTCCGTAAAGGACAGAATCGAGCCCATCGCGAGGGAGAGCGATATGTGTTTGTTCCGCGATGGGCATGCGGACAGGATCGTCACAGAAGTGACATTCAATCCTAGCCGACTCCGGCTCGCGTCGGCAACCCGGGCGTGTCGAATTCCCGAACGCCCCGGACGCGGCATCCGCCCCGGTGCCCCGGCTCAGCCGAGCAGCGCGGAACGGAGCGTGTCCAGCCCGACGCCGCCGAGGTCGAGCGCACGCCGGTGGAACTCCTTGATGTCGAACGCCTCGCCCTCGCGGCGACGGGCGTCGTCGCGGAGCTGCTCCCAGATGCGCTGTCCGACCTTGTACGACGGCGCCTGGCCGGGCCAGCCCAGGTAGCGGTTCACCTCGAAGTCGATGAAGCCCTGATCCATGTTGACGTTCTGCCCGAGGAACTCGAAGGCGTACTCCCCCGTCCACACGCCCTGCCCGTCGGGACGGGGCTTGCCGAGGTGCACGCCGATGTCGAGGACGACGCGGGCCGCGCGCATGCGCTGCCCGTCGAGCATGCCGAGCCGATCGGCCGGGTCGTCGAGATAGCCGAGCTCCTGCATGAGGCGTTCGGCGTAGAGGGCCCAGCCCTCGGCGTGCCCGGACGTGCCGGCGAGCTGACGGCGCCAGGTGTTGAGGCGGCCCCGGTTCACGACCGCCTGGCCGATCTGCAGGTGGTGGCCCGGGACGCCCTCGTGGTACACGGTCGTCAGTTCGCGCCACGTGTCGAACTCGGTGACACCCTCGGGAACCGCCCACCACATGCGGCCGGGGCGGCTGAAGTCGTCGGTCGGACCCGTGTAGTAAATGCCACCGGACTGGGTCGGCGCGATCATGCACTCGAGCGTTCGGATCTCCTCGGGGATGTCGAACTGGGTCGCACCGAGCTCGGCGACGGCACGGTCGCTCACCTCCTGCATCCAGCGCTGGAGTGCGTCGGTGCCGTGCAGCTTGCGGCTCCCGTCGGCGTCGAGGAACGCGATCGCCTCGGCGACGGATGCCCCGGGCACGATCTCGCGGGCGATGGACTCCTGTTCGGCGACCATCCGGGCGAGCTCCTCGATGCCCCACTCGTAGGTCTCGTCGAGGTCGATCACGGCACCGAGGAAGTGGCGCGAGCGGAGAGCGTAGATGTCGCGTCCGACCGCGTCGGCCTCGCCCGCGACGGGGAGCAGTTCGCCCTCGAGGAACGACGCCAACCGCCCGTACGCCGCGCCGGCGCCGGCCGCGCGCGTCGCCAGGTCGGCACGCAGCCCGCCGGAGACGCTCGACGGTGCGCCGTCGACGAACTCGGCGAAGAAGCCGTCGGCCCGTTCGAGCTTGCGCGCCTGTGCCGCGACTTCGCGCACCTGCCGCCTCGCCGGGACCGAGCCGCGCTCGATGCCGAGGCGCAGCGTCTGGACGTAGCCGTCGAGCGCATCGGGCAGCGCGCCCAGGCGGGTGGAGATCGTCGCCCAGTCGTCGACGCTCTCGGTGGACATGAGGTCGAAGACCTCGCGGATCTCCTGCGCCGGGCTGGCGATCACGTTGAGGTCGCGCAGCGGGAGGCCCAGGTCGTGCGCCTCGAGCTCGAGTGCGAGCTCGCTCCGCAGGTCGGCCACCGTCACCGCATCGACGTCGTCGACGGACGCAGCCTCGTCGAGTCGTGCGATCACCAGTCGAGCGGCCTCGGCCGAGCGTTCGAGGCCGTCGGGCGAGTAGTCGCCGAACCTCGAATCGGCCGCGGAACGCCCGATGTAGGTGCCGAGCACCGGCTGGAGGTCGACGAGGGTGTCGACCCACTCCTCCGCGATCTGATCGACGTCGGTCGGGGTGCGTTCACTCGAGGCCATGGATCGAGCCTAGGGCTTGCGCACCGCTCTCGGCATCAGTGGGCGGCATCCTCCCAGTCGCTGCCCCGACCGACCTGGACGTCGAGCGGGACCAGGAGGTCGGCGGCGTTCGCCATGCGGTCGCGTACGACTTCCTCGAGCACCTCCGACTCACCCGGGGCGACCTCGAAGATGAGCTCGTCGTGCACCGTCAGCAGCATGCGGCTGCCGAGCCCGCGCTGGGCGATCTCGGCCTCGACCGTGGTCATCGCGAGCTTCATGATGTCGGCCGCGGAACCCTGGATCGGCGAGTTCAGCGCCGCGCGTTCCGCATTCTCGCGGTGCACCCGGTTCGGGCTCGTCAGGTCGGGGAAGGGGCGGCGACGCCCGAAGATGGTCTCGGTGTAGCCGTCGATGCGCGCCTGCTCCACGACGCCGCGGAGGTAGTCGCGCACGGCGCCGAACCGCTCGAAGTACTCCTTCATGAGCTGCGTGGCCTCGGCGCGATCGATGCGCAGCTGCTTGGAGAGCCCGAACGCGCTGAGGCCGTATGCGAGCCCGTAGGACATCGCCTTGACCTTGGTGCGCATGAGGGGCGTGACGTCGGCCGGATCGACCGAGAAGACGCGCGCGCCGACGAATCGGTGCAGGTCTTCACCGGCGTTGAACGCCTCGATGAGTCCGGGGTCGCCCGACAGGTGCGCCATGATGCGCATCTCGATCTGCGAGTAGTCGGCCGTCAGCAGCTCGACGTAGTCGGTGCCGTGCCGGAACGCCTTGCGGATGCGCCGGCCGTCTTCGGTGCGGGTCGGGATGTTCTGCAGGTTCGGATCGTTCGAGGACATGCGACCGGTCGCCGCGCCGATCTGCCCGTAGGAGGTGTGGATGCGCCCGTCGCTCGCGATCGACTTGTCGAGGGACTCGACGATCTGCCGCAGCTTGGTGGCGTCGCGATGCTCGAGCAGGTATCCGAGGAACGGGTGCGGGTTGGACTCCTGGAGGTCCGCCAGCGCGGACGCATCGGTCGTGTACCCCGTCTTCGTCGCACGCGTCTTCGGCATCGCCAACTGGTCGAAGAGCACCTCCTGGAGCTGCTTGGGCGACCCGAGGTTCACCTCGCGGCCGATCTCGGCGTACGCGGCGGCGGCGAGTGCCGCAGCCCGGTCTCCGAGCTCGGACGACAGGGTGGCCAGTTCTGCGTGATCGACCGTGACCCCGCGCAACTCCATCGCCGCGAGCACCGCGACGAGCGGCATCTCGACGTCGGCCAGCAGCTGACGGGTGCTCTCGGGCAGCGCGCTCAGCACCACGGGCGCGAGACGGAGCGTGTACCACGCGAACTCCGGCGCACCTGCGTCGGATCCCTCTTCGGGGACCAGCAGCGACGGATCCGCCTGGGGCAGGGTCTCGCCGAGGTGGCGATCGACGAGGTCGGCCAGCGACTTCTCGGTGAGGCTCGGACGCAGCAGCCAGCCGGCGACGAGCGTGTCGAGCACGAGGCCCCCGACTGCGAGTCCGGAGCGCGAGGCGGCCTTCAGCTGGGACTTCGCATCGGTCATGACCTTGGGCGCGTCGCTCGCGAGCCACGCGTCGAACGACGCCGACTCGTCGGAGTCGGCGCGCCACACGTGGTGGACGGTCTCGCCGGCGGTGGCGATGCCGGCACCGATCACCCGCCCGTCGAGCACCTCGAGGCTGAGTCCGAGACCGGCGGGCTCGGACGCGTTGGCGGCGACGAGCCATTCGGCCAGCGCTTCGCCGGCGAGCTGCGCGGGCACCGGCGCGGTCGGTGCGACCGCCGCGGGCTCCTGCGCTGCGGCGGGAGCCCCGGCCGTCGCCGGCTCGCCGCCGGCCTCGGCGACGAGCTTCGAGAGTCGCTCGAGGAGCGTGCGGAATTCGAGGCGCTCGAAGATCGGCCTGACTTCGTCGAGGTCGATGGCACGCGCTTCGAGCTGATCGAGCTCGACCTCGAGTTCGACGTCGGTCACCAGGCGGTTGAGCCTGCGGTTGCGGATCGCGTTCTCGCGCTGGTCGCGCAGGTTCTGCCCGACCACGCCCTTGATCTCTTCGGCGTGCTCGAGGATGCCGTCGAGGTCGCCGTAGAGCCCGAGCCACTTCACCGCGGTCTTCTCGCCGACCTTGCTGATGCCGATGAGGTTGTCGCTGGACTCCCCCACGAGCGCCGCGATGTCGGGATACTGCTCAGGGCGGATGCCGTATCGCTCGGTGACCGCCGCAGGGTCGTACCGCTTGAGCTGCGAGACGCCCTGCGTGTTCGGGTAGAGCAGCGTGACGTCGTCGTTGACGAGCTGGATCGTGTCGCGGTCGCCCGAGACGAGCAGGACCCGATAGCCGTCGGCGCGGCCGCGCTCGGCGAGGGTCGCGAGGATGTCGTCGGCCTCGAAGTCCTCCTTCTCGAGCGTCGTGATGCCCATGGCGCGCAGTGCCTCCTGCAGCAGGGGCACCTGGCCCTTGAACTCGACCGGCGTCTCGCCGCGGGTGCCCTTGTACTCGGGGTACTCGCGGGTGCGGAACGAGGCACGCGAGACATCGAACGCGACGGCGAGGTGCGTCGGCTTCTCGTTCGCGAGCAGGAGGAGCAGCATCGAGAGGAAGCCGTGGATGGCGTTCGTGTGCTGCCCGTCGCGGGTGGTGAAGCTGTCGACGGGCAGGGCGTAGAACGCACGGAACGCCAACGAATGGCCGTCGATCACGAGAAGGGTGGGCTTGTCAGCGTCTGGCACCCGCCAAGCCTACAAGCGGCCGCCGACACCGGTTCACGCTCAGACGCGGCGCACCGACCCGGCCGCGAACGACGGATGCCGCGACGAGTGGTCTCGTCGCGGCATCCGTCGTTCGTTCGTGGTGGCTACTTCTTGGCGGCCAGCTGTTCGATGATCGCCTGCGAGACGTCCTTCATGGTGAGGCGACGGTCCATCGACGCCTTCTGGATCCATCGGAACGCCTCGGGCTCGGTGAGGCCCATCTTCTCGTTGAGCAGGCCCTTGGCCCGATCGACGAGCTTGCGCGTCTCGAAGCGCTCGACCAGGTCGCCGACCTCGGCCTCGAGCGCGATGATCTGCGCGTAGCGGGCGAGGGCGATCTCGATCGCGGGGAGCAGGTCGTTCGGCGTGAACGGCTTCACGACGTAGGCCAGCGCTCCGGCCTCGCTCGCGCGCTCGACGAGCTCCTTCTGGCTGAACGCCGTGAGGAGCACCACTGGGGCGATGTGGCCCTTCGAGAGGCGCTCCGCCGCCGAGATGCCGTCGAGCTGGGGCATCTTGACGTCCATGATGACGAGGTCGGGGCGCAGTTCGGTGGCCAGTGCGACCGCGGTCTCACCGTCACCCGCCTCTCCGACGACCTCGAAGCCGTTGTCGCGCAGGATCTCGACGATGTCGAGGCGGATGAGCGACTCATCCTCCGCCACGACCACGCGGCGCGGTGCCGGCTGGGTGTTTTCGGTGTCAGTCACGCAGCAAAGCCTACGGTATTCTGAGCGAGGCCTCTGGCCGGTGTGGCGGAATGGCAGACGCGGAGCACTCAAAATGCTTTGCCCGAAAGGGCGTGTGGGTTCGACCCCCACCACCGGCACCACAACTCGATCGTCGCGCGGCGTCGAGCCCCGCGAGATCACTCGTCGCGAGCGGGCGGATGCTGCGAGCCGCGGTGGAGCTCGTACAGCCGTGCGTGACCCGGCGAATCGGGGTCGTCGACGATCGGCTTGTCGGCCATGAACAGCCTGATCAGGTGGGCGAGCTCGCCGGAATGGCTGAAGTTGATCGCGTGCGCGGCCCCCTCGATCTTCACGATCAGGATCTTGTTGTCGGTCTGCTCGGCCACCTCCCGCACACGCTCGGGGCCGGGCATGAGCGGGTCGCGATCGCCGAGCACCGCCAGCGTGGGGATGTGCAGCTCGAGCATCCGTTCGAGCGAGGGATACCGGGTGAGCGCCTTGAACATCCGCACCGTGCTCGGCACGCCGAAGCGCAGGTAGTCGGGGGTCACCACCCGCATGAGCTGCGGCGGTTCGCGGGTGCCGTCGCGGCTGATCTGACCCATGGCGCGCCGCAGCGGCTGGTTGAAGATGCCGCCCGCCGGCGACACGAGCACCGCCCGGTCGATGCGTTCGGGATAGTGGTACGCGAACTCGCAGATGACGGGGCACCCCATCGAGTTCCCGACGAGGGTCGCCCGCTCGATGCCGCGGTCGTCGAGGAACCGTGCGGCGGCATGTGCGAGATCGGGCACGTCGAGGGCGCCGGACCCCCTGCCACTGCGCCCGAACCCGGGGAGGTCGGGCACGAGCGTGTGGAAGTCGTCGGCGAGCCGCTCGGCCGTCGGAAGCAGGTATCGGCCGGAGAGGCCGAACCCGTGGACGTGCATCATCACAGGGGCTCCCGGAGGAGGCACGGGCGACTCGCGGAAGAAGACGTCCACCCCGTCGACGGTCGTCCATCGCTCGGCGAGCGTCGTGGTGGGCCGTTTCGGACCGCGCCGTGCCCGACCCGCGGCCTCGTCGGATTCCATCGCCCTCCCGCGCATGGAAGCAGTCTGGCACGCAGGAGCGACGTCGCGCATCACCCTCGGTTCCGGCGCGTCACCGGCCTCGACGCCCGGCCTTCCGCACCTCGTCGGGAGCGGGGACGGCGAAGGCCCGGTCGTACTCCGTGGGAGTTCGACCGGGCCCTCGGGGAACGGCTCAGAGCACCTCGCCGACGACGTGCACGCGCACGTCGTTGGTGGTGCCCGGGATTCCGGGAGGGGACCCGGAGATGATGACGACCTTCTCGCCCTTCTCGGCGCGACCGGTGCGTCCGAGGGCCTCGTCGACCTGGCCGACCATCTGGTCGGTGTGGGTCACGCGGTCGACCACGAAGGACTCGACGCCCCAGTTCAGCGCCATCCGGCGACGGATCGCGGGGTCGGGCGTGAAGGCGAGGATGGGGATGTCGGAGCGCAGGCGCGACATGCGCCGCACGGTCTCGCCGGACTCGGTGAACACGCACAGGTACTTCGCCTGGACGAAGTCGGCGACCTCGACGGCGGCGAGCGTGATGGCGCCGGCCTGGGTGCGCGGCTTCGTGCCGAGCGGCGCGATGCGCTCGAGGCCGTGCTTCTCGGTCGACTCGACGATGCGGGCCATCGTCTGGACCGTGATCACGGGGTACTCCCCCACGCTGGTCTCGCCCGAGAGCATGACCGCGTCGGCGCCGTCGAGGATCGCGTTCGCGACATCCGACGTCTCGGCCCGGGTCGGAACCGGGCTGTGGATCATCGACTCGAGCATCTGCGTGGCCACGATGACGGGCTTGGCGAGGCGACGCGCGATCTCGACCGTGCGCTTCTGGACGATCGGGACGGCCTCGAGCGGCAGTTCGACGCCGAGGTCGCCACGGGCGACCATGACGGCGTCGAACGCCTCGATGATCTCCTCGAGGTGATCGACCGCCTGCGGCTTCTCGATCTTGGCGACGACGGGAACGCGACGACCGACCTCGTCCATGATCTCGTGCACGCGCACGATGTCGGCCTCGTCGCGCACGAACGACAGCGCGATGATGTCGGCGCCGAGTTCGAGGCCCCACCGCAGATCGGCCTCGTCCTTCTCGGACAGGGCCGGCACGTTGACCGCGACGCCGGGCAGGTTGATGCCCTTGTTGTCGGAGACCGGGCCGGCGACGATGACCTTCGTGGTGACCACGACGCCGTCGGCCTCGACGACCTCGACGCGGACCTTGCCGTCGTCGATGAGGAGGAAGTCACCGGGCTTCACGTCCTGGGGCAGGCCCTTGAACGTGGTGCCGACGAGTTCCTTGGTGCCGACGACGTCTTCGATCGTGATCTTGAAGATGTCGCCCTCGGCGAGCTCGTGGGGACCGTCGGCGAACTTGCCGAGACGGATCTTCGGGCCCTGGAGGTCGACGAGCACGGCGACCGCCTTGCCGCTGTCGTTCGCGGCCTTCCGAACGTTCTGGTAGACCCCCTCGTGCACGTCGTAGCTGCCGTGGCTGAGGTTCATCCTCGCCACGTCGACGCCCGCATCGATGATCGCGCGGATCTGTTCGTAGCTCGATGACGCCGGCCCGAGGGTTGCGACGATCTTCGCTCGTCTCATGTGGTTGTGCTCCAAGCTGTTTCCGCGCGGGAACGCGGGGGTTGTTATCGGATGGTGCGCCGTCGGCGCACCGGGGTCAGATGGCGAACGCGCGTGCCGTCGCCGCCACGGGGCTCGGGAGATCGGTGTCGCCTTCAAGGTACCGGTCGACGGCGGATGCCGCAGCACGGCCCTCGGCGATCGCCCAGACGATGAGCGACTGCCCCCGTCCGGCGTCACCCGCGACGAACACGCCGGGGTGCGAGGTCGCGTAGTCGGCGCCACGGGCGAAGTTGCCGCGGGTGTCGACCGGGAGCTGGATCTGGTCGTCGACCAGGTCGGTCTCGGGGCCGGTGAACCCGAGCGCCAGCAGCACCAGGTCTGCGGGGATCTCGCGCTCGGTCCCGGCCTTCGGCACGCGGCGGCCGTCGAGGAACTCGGTCTCGGCGACGCGGATGGCACGGAGCTCGCCGTCGTCGTTCGAGAGGAATTCGACCGTCGACACGAGGTAGTGGCGCTCGCCGCCCTCCTCGTGCGCGCTCTGCACCTCGAACACCGTCGGGTGCAGCGGCCACGGCTGGTGGTCGGGACGCGCCTCGCCCGGCTGCTTGCCGATGGCGAGGTTCGTGACCGAGAGCGCGCCCTGGCGGTGCGCGGTGCCGATGCAGTCGGCCCCGGTGTCGCCACCGCCCAGGACGACGACGTGCTTGCCCTCGGCCGTGATCTGGTCGAAGACCTCGTCGCCCGCGACATGGTGGTTCGACTGCGTGAGGTACTCCATGGCGAAGTGCACGCCGGGCAGGTCGCGGCCCGGGATGGGCAGGTCGCGCGGCACCATCGCTCCGGTCGCGACCACGACGGCGTCGTAGCGCTCGCGCAGCTGGTCCCACGTGATGTCCACGCCGATGTCGACGCCCGCACGGAAGCGGGTGCCCTCGGCGGTCAACTGCGCGATCCGCAGGTCGATGTGCTTCTTCTCCATCTTGAAGTCGGGGATGCCGTAGCGGAGGAGTCCGCCGATGCGGTCGTCCCGCTCGTACACCGCGACCGTGTGGCCGGCACGGGTCAGCTGCTGCGCGGCCGCGAGGCCGGCAGGGCCGGAGCCGACCACGGCAACCGTCTTGCCGGTCAGGCGACCCGGCGGCTGCGGCTGGACCCAGCCGCTGCCGAACGCCTGGTCGATGATCGAGACCTCGACCTGCTTGATCGTGACGGCGGGTTGGTTGATGCCGAGCACGCAGGACGACTCGCACGGTGCCGGGCAGAGCCGGCCCGTGAACTCGGGGAAGTTGTTCGTCGCGTGGAGTCGATCGGCCGCGGCGCGGCCTTCGCCCCGGTACATCAGGTCGTTCCACTCGGGGATCAGGTTGCCGAGCGGGCAGCCCTGATGGCAGAACGGGATGCCGCAGTCCATGCATCGACCGGCCTGTCGCCGCAGCTGGGCGGGATCGCCCTGCTCGTAGACCTCTTTGAAGTCCATGATGCGCACCGGCACGGGTCGCCGCTTGGGCAGCTCGCGCTCGGTGACCTTCAGAAAGCCCTTCGGGTCAGCCACCCGTCACCTCCAGGATTCGAGTCCAGACCACGTCGCCGTCGGGGTCGAGCCCCTCGTCGACCGCGCTCTGGCGGGTGCGGAGCACTGCGGCGTAGTCGCGCGGCAGCACCTTGGTGAATCGATCGAACGCGCTGTCGCCTGCCGCGAGCAGGTCGGCGGCCACGGTCGAATCGGTGTTCGCGACGTGCTGCTCGAGCAGGTCGCGAACGATCTCCCGGTCGGCGCTGCCGAGCGGGTGCAGCTCCAGCTCGCCGGAGCTCAGCGATTCGCGGTTGACGCGCTCCTCGCGGAGGCCGAGCACGTAGGCGGTGCCGCCCGACATGCCGGCGCCGAGGTTGCGGCCGGTCTCGCCGAGGATCAGGGCCAGGCCGCCGGTCATGTACTCGAGCGCGTGGTCGCCCACGCCCTCGACGACCGCCGAGGCGCCCGAGTTGCGCACGAGGAAGCGTTCGCCGACGATGCCGCGGAGGAACATGCTGCCCCGCGTCGCGCCGTAGCCGATCACGTTGCCCGCGATCACGTTGCGCTCGGCCGCGAACGTGCTCTCCCGCGAGGGGCGCAGCACGATCTGGCCGCCGGAGAGCCCCTTGCCGACGTAGTCGTTCGAGTCGCCCTCGAGTCGGATCGTGATGCCGCTCGGCAGGAACGCGCCGAGGCTCTGCCCGGCCGATCCCGTGAGGGTCACGTCGATCGATCCGGCAGGAAGCCCGTGCTCGCCGCGGCGCACGGTCACCTCGTGACCGAGCATGGTGCCGACGGCGCGCTCGGTGTTGCGGACGGGGAGCTCGATCTCGATCGAACCGCCCTCCTCGAGCACGACCGCGCTGCGGCGGATCAGCTCGTTGTCGAAGTGCGCCTCGAGCTCGTGGTCCTGCGCACGCAGGTTGCGGCGCGGCTCCGAGTCCGAGAAGTCGGGTCCGACCAGCACCGGGGTGAGGTCGAGGCCGGAGGCCTTCCAGTGATCGACGGCGCGATCGATGTCGAGCAACTCGCGTCGTCCGATGACCTCGTCGAGCGACCGGTAGCCGAGCTCGGCGAGGTACTCGCGGACCTCCTGGGCGATGAACTCGAAGAAGTTGACGACGAACTCCGGCTTTCCGGTGAAGCGCTTGCGCAGCACGGGGTTCTGCGTCGCGACGCCGACCGGGCACGTGTCGAGGTGGCAGACGCGCATCATGACGCAGCCCTGGACGACGAGTGGAGCCGTGGCGAAGCCGAACTCCTCGGCGCCGAGGAGCGCGCCGATGACGACGTCGCGGCCCGTCTTCAGCTGTCCGTCGACCTGGACGACCACGCGGTCGCGCATGCCGTTCAGCATCAGGGTCTGCTGCGTCTCGGCGAGGCCGAGCTCCCACGGCGTGCCCGCGTGCTTCAGGGAGTTGAGCGGGCTCGCGCCCGTGCCGCCGTCGTGGCCGGAGACGAGGATGACGTCGGCGAGGGCCTTGGCCGTGCCCGCCGCGACCGCGCCGATGCCGGACTGGCTCACGAGCTTGACGTGCACGCGCGCCTTAGGGTTGGCGCGCTTGAGGTCGAAGATGAGCTGCTTGAGGTCCTCGATCGAGTAGATGTCGTGGTGCGGGGGCGGAGAGATCAGTCCGACGCCGGCGGTCGCGTGACGCGTGCGGGCCACCCACGGGTAGACCTTCGTCGGCGGCAGCTGACCGCCCTCGCCGGGCTTGGCGCCCTGGGCGAGCTTGATCTGGATGTCGTCGGCGTGCGTCAGGTACATGCTCGTCACGCCGAACCGGCCCGACGCGACCTGCTTGATCGCGCTGCGGCGCTCGGGGTCGAGCAGGCGGTCGAGGTCTTCGCCGCCCTCACCCGTGTTCGACTTCGCGCCGAGACGGTTCATGGCGATCGCCAGCGACTCGTGCGCCTCCTTGGAGATCGAGCCGTAGCTCATCGCCCCGGTGGAGAAGCGCTTCACGATCGACTCGATCGACTCGACCTCGTCGATCGGCACGGGCGGGCGCGTGCCGGTGCGCAGGGCGAAGAGCCCGCGCATCGTCATGAGCTCCTCGGCCTGCGAGTCGACCATCGAGGTGTACTCGCGGAAGACGTCGTAGCGACGGTTGCGCGTCGAGTGCTGCAGCCGGAACACGGTCTCGGGGTTGAACAGGTGCGGCGAGCCGTCGCGGCGCCACTGGTACTCGCCGCCGGTCGCCAGGCGCTCGTGCGCCCGCACGGCGACGTCTTCGGGGTAGGCGACCCGGTGACGTGCGACGTTCTCGGCGGCGACCACGTCGATGCCGATGCCGCCGAGCCTCGAGACGGTGCCCGTGAAGTACTCGTCGATGAAGTCCTGGGCGAGGCCGACGGCCTCGAAGGCCTGCGCGCCGGCATAGGAGGAGATCGTCGAGATGCCCATTTTGGACATGATCTTCAGGACGCCCTTGCCCAGCGCCTTGATGACGTTGTGCACGGCCTGCTCGGGCGAGATCCCGGTGATCACGCCGGACCGCACGAGGGACTCGCAGGTCTCCATGGCGAGGTACGGGTTGACCGCGGACGCGCCGTAGCCGATGAGCAGCGCGACGTGGTGCACCTCGCGCACGTCGCCCGCCTCGACGACGATGCCGACCTTCATGCGGGTCTCGGAGCGGATGAGGTGGTGGTGCACGGCCGACAGCATGAGCAGCGACGGGATCGGCGCCAGGTCGGCGGTGGAGTCGCGGTCGCTCAGCACGACGAAGCGCGCGCCCTCCTCGATCGCCTGGTCGACCTCCTCGCAGAGCGCGTCGAGGCGTGCACGCATGGCCTCGGGGCCGTCGTCGACGCGGTAGAGGCCCTTCAGCGTCTTGGTGGTGCGTGCGCCGCCGCTGCGCGGGTCGATGTGCACGATCTTCGCGAGCTCGTCGTTGTCGATGACCGGGAAGTCGAGCGCGACCTGGCGGGCGTGGCCCGGCGTCGCCGTCAGCAGGTTGCCCTCGGGGCCGATCGACGTGCCGAGCGAGGTCACGACGGCCTCGCGGATCGAGTCGAGCGGCGGGTTGGTGACCTGGGCGAACTGCTGCGTGAAGTAGTCGAAGAGCAGGCGCGGACGCTGCGAGAGCACCGCGACGGGAGTGTCCGAACCCATGGCTCCGAGTGGCTCCTGACCCGTGCGCGCCATGGGCGCGAGCAAGATCTTGACCTCTTCCTCGGTGTATCCGAAGGTGCGCTGACGCCGGTTGACCGACGCCGGCGGGTGCACGATGTGCTCGCGCTCCGGAAGGTCGGCGAGGCGGATGCGCCCCTCGTCGAGCCAGTCGCCCCACGGCTCGGATGCCGCGAGCTCGGACTTGATCTCGTCGTCCTCGATGAGACGACCGGCCTCGGTGTCCACGAGGAACATGCGTCCGGGCTGCAGGCGTCCCTTGCGGACGACGCGCGACGGCGCGACCTCGAGCACGCCGATCTCGCTGGCGAGCACCACGAGCCCGTCATCGGTGACGACGTACCGGCCGGGGCGGAGCCCGTTGCGGTCGAGCGTCGCACCGACGAGCGAGCCGTCGGTGAAGACGATCGCCGCGGGGCCGTCCCACGGCTCCATGAGCATGGAGTGGTACTCGTAGAACGCCCGCCGTTCGGGGGTGATCTCGGTCTGGTTCTCCCAGGCCTCGGGCACCATCATCATGACGGCGTGCGGGAGGCTGCGTCCGGCGAGGGTGAGCAGCTCGACCACCTCGTCGAAGGACGCCGAGTCGCTCGCGCCGGGCGTGACGATCGGAAGGATCGGGTCGAGGTCGCCGAGCGCGTCGGATGCGAGCTGCGACTGGCGTGCCCGCATCCAGTTGCGGTTGCCCTGGATCGTGTTGATCTCGCCGTTGTGCGCGATCATGCGGAACGGTTGGGCCAGGGGCCACGACGGGAAGGTGTTCGTGGAGTAGCGGGAGTGCACGAGCGCGAGCTTCGAGGCGAAGCGCTCGTCGGAGAGGTCGGGGTAGAACGGCTCGAGCTGCAGCGTGGTGACCATGCCCTTGTAGACCATGGTGCGGCTGGAGAGCGACATGAAGTAGAGCTCGAGCTCGCGCTCGGCGCGCTTGCGCAGGCGGAACGTCAACCGGTCGAGCGCGATTCCGGCGAGGCGTCCGCCCTCCTCGGTGGTCGCCGCCGACTGCACGAAGAGCTGGTGCACGGCGGGCATGGCGGCGCGGGCGAGCGTCCCGAGCTCCTCGGGTCGCACGGGCACCTCGCGCCAGGCGATGACCTCGAGTCCCTCGGACACGGCGATCTGCCGCAGCTGCTGCTTGATGGTGCTGCGCAGGCTCGGGTCGAGCGGGAGGAAGGCGTTGCCGACGGCATATGCTCCCGCCGCGGGCAGCTCGGCGTCGACGACCGCACGCAGGAACTCGTCGGGGATCTGCGTGATGATGCCGGCGCCGTCGCCGGTTCCGGCGTCGGAGCCGACCGCACCGCGGTGCTCGAGGTGACGCAGGGCGTCGAGCGCGGTCGCGATGATGTCATGACCGGCGGTGCCGCGCAGGGTCGCGACCATCGCGAGCCCGCAGGCGTCCTTCTCGGCGGCAGGGTCGTACATGCCCTGGGCGGCGGGGATCGAACCGAACCTCGCGAAGGGTGGAGTGAGCGACACGTGTGACCGTCCTCATCTACTAGGTGGCAGCGGGGGACGTCGTCGGCCCAGCGGAGAGAGTCGCGGCGCAAGGTGCGGCGCCGCGTCGGAGAACGAGGGTGAGGGCCTCAGGAAGTGGTGGAGCCGCGCGAGCTTGTGGCTGCGGTCTCGCCCTCGATGTTCTCACTCCCGACCTCGTTGTCGAGAGAGTCGGAGTCAGACTCATTTTCGTCCGAGTCTAGCGCAGCGTCGGGGCCCTTCCATTCACGTCCGGGGACGTACGGGCTCGGCTCCGCTCCGGGGTGCCGGCGACGAAGGACGAAGAGCAGGACGATGCCCACGAGAACGGCTGCGAACGAGGCCCAGACGTTGACGCGGATGCCGAGGAACATCTCGCTCGGGTCGACGCGGATCGACTCGAGGAACGCGCGCCCCGTGCCGTACCAGATGAGGTACACGGCGAAGGCGCGGCCCCAGCGCATGTTGAAGGCCCGCTCGAGCAGCAGGATGACCACGACACCCGCGAGGTTCCAGACGATCTCGTAGAGGAAGGTCGGGTGGAAGAGCGTGCCGTCGGCCAGGCCCGCGGGGAACGCGAGGTTGTCCGAATCGATCTCGAGGCCCCACGGGAGATCCGTCGGGGCACCGAAGAGCTCGTGGTTGAACCAGTTGCCGAGGCGGCCGGCGGCCTGGGCGAGCAGCAGGCCGGGTGCGAGTGCGTCGGCGAACGACAGGAAGCGGATGCCGGTGAGGCGGCACCCGATGAGCACACCGACCGCACCACCGATGAGGGCGCCGTAGATGGCGTTGCCGCCCTCCCAGATGTTCCAGATGGCGCCGTACTCGAAGGGGTTCCAGACGTTCGCGCCCTCGAAGAAGTAATCGTTCGGGTGCGTGAGGACGTGGTAGATGCGGGCGCCGATGATGCCGAGCGGCACGGCCCAGAGGGCGATGTCGAGCACGATGCCGGGCTCCGCGCCGCGCTTGGTGAGCCGGCGCGAGGTCACGATGACGGCCAGGATGATGCCGACCAGGATGCAGAGCGCGTACGTGTGGATCGTGAGGACCCCCCACGGCACGGGAATCTCGAAGTACTGCCACTCGGGACTGGGACTCGGGATGCTCAGCGGTGCGATCACGCGGACTGCTGCCTTTCTTCGGGGGCTACGGCCACTCGGGCCTCAGTCAGCGTACTTCACTCCGAACGCGTGCCGCGCGCGAGCTCGGCCGCGAGCGAACCCGCCGCGGCCACGCCGCCCTCGGCCAGCGCACGGACGAGCGCGGAGCCGACGATGGCGCCCTGCGCGTAGCCGAGCACCTCCTCGACCTGTGCGGCGGTGGAGATGCCGACGCCCACGCAACTCGCCTCGGCGCCTGCGGCCTGGAGCCGCCCGACGAGCGTGCGAGCCGCCGCGTCGACATCGGCTCGGGCACCGGTGATGCCCATGGTGGAGACCGCGTAGACGAACCCGCGGCTGGCCTCGATCGTCTGCACGAGGCGCGCATCGGTCGAGGTCGGCGCTGCGAGGAACACCCGGTCGAGGCCGACGCGTTCGGATGCCGCGATCCAGTCGCCGCCCTCATCGGGGATCAGGTCGGGGGTGATGAGCCCCGCTCCCCCGGCCGCGGCGAGGTCGTCGGCGAAGCGGTCGACGCCGTACTGCACGACCGGATTCCAGTAGGTCATGATCAGCACAGGGGCATCCACGCGCTCGGTGACGCGGCGCACGGCCTCGAAGCCGTGCGACAGTCGGAACCCGTTCGCGAGCGCCTGCTGGGTCGCGGCCTGGATGACCGGGCCGTCCATGACGGGGTCGGAGTAGGGCAGGCCGAGCTCGAGGATGTCGACGCCGTTCTCGACGAGCGCGACCGCGGTCTCGACGCTCTCGTCGAGCGTGGGGAACCCGACGGGAAGATAGCCGATGAGGGCGCCGTTCGCCTCGTCGTTGCGTCGGGCGATGACGGGGGCGACCGTTCTCACTTGGCGTTCTCCTGGTCGTAGAGCTCGAAGTACGTCGCGGCCGTGTCCATGTCCTTGTCGCCGCGCCCCGAGAGGTTCACGAGGATCGTGGCGTCGGGACCGAGCTCGCGTCCGAGCTCGAGGGCGCCGGCGAGGGCGTGCGCGGACTCGATCGCGGGGATGATGCCCTCGGTGCGGGTGAGCAGGCGCAGGGCCTGCATGGCCGCGTCATCGGTCACCGGCCGGTACTCCGCGCGGCCGATGGAGGCCAACCACGAGTGCTCGGGGCCGACGCCCGGGTAGTCGAGCCCGGCGGAGATGGAGTGGGACTCGATGGTCTGGCCGTCGTCGTCCTGGAGCATGTAGCTGCGCGCACCGTGCAGGACGCCGGGGCGTCCCTTGGTGATCGTGGCCGCATGCCGAGGGGTCTCTGCGCCCTCACCGCCTGCCTCGAAGCCGTAGATCTTCACGTCGGCGTCGTCGAGGAACGCGTGGAAGAGGCCGATGGCGTTGGACCCGCCGCCGACGCACGCCGCGATCGCGGTCGGCAGGGCGCCCGTGAGATCCAGCACCTGCTGGCGGGCCTCCTCGCCGATGATCTTCTGGAAGTCGCGCACCATCTCGGGGAACGGGTGCGGGCCGGCCACGGTGCCGAAGATGTAGTTGGTGGTCTCGACGTTCGTGACCCAGTCGCGCATGGCGTCGTTGATCGCGTCCTTGAGGGTGCGCGACCCGCTCTTCACCGCGATGACCTCGGCCCCGAGGAGCCGCATGCGGGCGACGTTCAGCGCCTGGCGCTCGGTGTCGACCTCGCCCATGTAGATCGTGCACTCGAGGTCGAACAGCGCCGCCGCCGTCGCCGTGGCGACGCCGTGCTGTCCGGCACCGGTCTCCGCGATCACACGGGTCTTGCCGATGCGCTTGGTGAGCAGCGCCTGGCCCAGCACGTTGTTGATCTTGTGCGATCCGGTGTGGTTGAGGTCTTCGCGCTTCAGGATGATGCGGGCGCCGCCGGCGTGCGCGGCGAACCGCGGCACCTCGGTGATGATCGACGGGCGCCCGGTGTAGCTGCGCCCCAGTTCGGCGAGCTCCTCCGCGAACGCGGGGTCGAGCTTGGCGAGCTCGTACGCCTCGCCGAGCTCGTCGAGTGCGGCGATCAGGGATTCGGGCACGAAGCGCCCGCCGAAGTCGCCGAAGTACGGACCGGTCTGCGCTCTGAGCGCCATGTCACACCGCCAGGAATGCTGAGAGGTTGGCCATCGGGTCGCCCGTGACGAGCGCCTCGCCGACGAGCACGACGTCGGCGCCCGCGGATCGGTAGTGCGCGACATCCGCAGCGGAGAGCACCGCGGACTCGGCGACGCGGATGGCATCTGAGGGGAATCGGTCGGCGAGCCGGCCGAAGAGGTCGCGATCGAGCTCGAAGGTCGACAGGTCGCGGGCATTCACGCCGATGAGGCGTGCGCCGATGGCGGCCGCCCGCTCGAGCTCCTCGGCCGAGTGCGTCTCGACGAGCGCCGTCATGCCCAGGGACTCGACGAGCTCGAAGAGCTCGCGCAGGGTGCGGTCGTCGAGGGCGGCGACGATCAGGAGCACGAGGTCGGCGCCGGCGGCGCGTGCCTCGAAGACCTGGTACGGCGTCGCGATGAAGTCCTTGCGCAGCACGGGGATGGCGACCGCTGCACGGACGGCCGCGAGGTCTTCGAGGGAGCCCTTGAACTTGCGCGCCTCGGTGAGGACGCTGATCGCGCTCGCACCGCCGAGTTCGTACTGGCGCGCGAGGGCGGCCGGGTCATCGATGCTCGCGAGCGAGCCGCGCGACGGGCTCGCCCGCTTGATCTCGGCGATCACCTTGACGCGATCGGACGCGCGAAGTGCGAGCAGGGCGTCGAGCGCCGGTGCGCGGTCGAGCGCCGCACGCTCGACCACGTCGAGCGGGCGGACCTCACGGCGCGCGAGTGCGTCGGCGACCGAATTGGCCGTCAGATCGGAGAGCACGCGTCAGTGCGCCTTCGCGGCGACCTTGTCGCCGCCGACGCCGTAGCCGGCGCGGCCCAGGAGCCAACCGACGATGAGCCCGATCACGACGATGCCTGCCGAGGCCCACACGAGCCAGGCCAGCTCGAACCAGAAGGCGAACGTGCCCACCGTGAAGCCGACGAGCATGATGATGACGGCCGTCCACGCCGCGGGCGAGTGTCCGTGGCCGGGATCTGCGGTCTCAGTGCTCATGTTGCTCCTTCGTTGCTTGGGGGTCGCCGCAAGTCTAGCGGCTGGGGTCGACGGGGCCCTCGCGCTCGGCGCTCGGCTCGTCGTCGGTGGTTCGTGGAACGGCGGCCTCTTCGTCGGTCGGGTCGTCGCCGCGGCTGAGTTCGTCCCACGCGTCGACGGCCCGGTCGGATGCCTGTCGCCGCTCGTCCGTCGTGGGGACGGCGACCTCGTCGAGGTGCACGGGCTCGCCGGTCTCGGCGTCCGTCGTGCGCACGGCGGAGTACCGGCGCGATGAGCCCGGCCAGCGCCGGGTCGTGACGAGGGCGAGGAGTCCGGCGACCACGACGAGCACGCCGCCGATGATCGCCGCCGTGGGCCAGAGGGTGGGGTCGGCGGAGGCCACGAGCTCGGCCGTCGGTCGGGAGCCGGCCACGCCCGTGGCATCCGTCACGGCGGGTCCGACCGCGGCGACGGGGTCGCCGAGGGCGAGGGCGCCCGCCAGGATGATCGACCCGC
>NZ_JBPEJF010000011.1:0-88798 GCF_051016555.1 Agromyces sp. Marseille-Q5079
TTCCAAACTGATCACGCGGGTTCGATTCCCGTCATCCCCTCCCCATCGAAGCCCCGGCCGCGATGCGCGTCCCGGGGCTTCGATGGGGAGGGGATGACGGGAATCGAACCCGCGTGATCAGTTTGGAAGACTGAGGCTCTACCATTGAGCTACATCCCCGTGACCCGCTCGCGGGCACCAGATCATCGTAGTACACGCGGCGGCCCGGTTCGCGCAGGCGCCCGGTCAGCGCATCGCGGCGATCGACCTGATGGTGTTCCGTGCGAGTCGCATCTGCCGTTCGTAGGTCGCGGCGAGCGCGACGAGCACGACCCCGGCGAGGCCGAGCCACAGCCACCACCAGACGGCTTCGTAGAGCACGGTGATCGCCGGCCAGAACTGCACGACGGCGTGCACGAGCAGCACCGTACCGCCGAGCACGAACGGCGCCTGCAGTCGTCGCTGGGCGCCGACGACCAGCGCCGCGAGGGCGGCGACGCCGAGCGCGACGATGCGCCAGAGCTGCGGGTCGGAGAAGTCCGCCCAGAACGGCGGGATCAGCAGCACGGCCAAGCCGATGCCGAGCGCCCGCCAACTTCCCGTGGCGCTGCGGGTCATGGCGATCGCGCCCGTGGCGATGAGCGCGATGCCGATCGGGACCGTGACCACGTCGAACGGCTCGACGTTCTTGCTCGCGAGCGCGACGAGTCCGCTGAGCACGAGCAGGCCGCGCATCGTCCAGGTGAAGACGGGGCCCGACGCCGGTCGCGCGCGCAGGGCCGTGCCGACGATGGCCGCAGCGCCCAGGAGCGTCAGGAGCACGCCCGTTCGCAGGGTCGCGGATTCGCCCGAGACGATCGCGGTCAGGGTGGGAATCGCAGCGAGCACCACGGATGCCGCGGCGAGCCATTCGGCGACCACGGGCGGCCGCGAGGAGCTCCTCGCCCATCCGACGGACAGGGCGAGGCCCGCGACGAGGCCGAGGACCGGCCAGAACTCGATCGGGAGGGGACTCTCCGAACCCAGGGCGACGGACGTGCCGCGGACCACGGCCGCGATGGACGCCGCGGACCAGCCGGTCAGCGCGATGAGCAGTCGCCAGGGCACCCCGCGGCTCGATTCGGGGAGGAACATCGCGGCGAGCATGAAGACGGCACCCCCGGCGACGAGGATGAGCGCGCGCGGGTCGGATGCCGCCGTCGAGCCCACGCTCGGCAGCACCGCGATCGCGGCCGCCGAGGCGAAGAGCGCGGTGCGTCCGCGAGAGACGCCGGACGGCGTGGACGGAGCGCGTCGCCAGGAGATGAGGGCGCCGCAGGCGGCCAGCACGGCCGCGAGCGGCAGCGTATAGGCCTCGACCGCGGTGACTCCGTCGCCGGCCAGCCAGGCGTACAGCGAGAGGATCGCGAGGCCGGCGCTCAGCCATGACAGGTGCCGTGTGGGCGCATCGCCGCCGATCGGGTCGCCCGCGACCGAGCAGAGCAGGATGGGCACGGGCGCGAGGATCGCGAGGACGAGCCACGACTCGCCCGGGACGAAGACGGTCGTCGCGAGGGCCAGCATCCCGAGGGCGACGACTGCGGCGACCCACGCCGCGGTCGCGGCGTCGGGCCGCGGGCGCGCGAGCAGGTGGGCGAGGCCTGCCGAGGCGAGCACGACGCCGGCGAGCACGTATCCGCTCGCCTCGGCGTCGAGCAGCAGGAACGCGATGCTGCCGGCTGCGGCGGCGATCGCGAGCGGGACGAGTGCGGCGACCGCCACGCGGAGCGCCTGCGGTGCGGACGGTCGCAGCCAGAGCCCGCCGGCGACGGCGAGGCCGGCGGCGGGGGCCCAGGTCGGGCCGCCCTCGGTCGGCGTCAGCAGGAGTGCGCCCACGGCGAGCGTCGCGGCGAGCAGCATCGGCACCGTGAAGGCGACGCGGTCGCCCATCGACCCGAGCGGCACCAGAGCCGTGAGTGCGATGAGGATCGCCGCAGCGGATCCCAGGCAGATCCACGCCGCGGACGCGGGCTGCTCGAACGCGGCGCCCGCCGCATCGAGCCACGGGACGAGCGCGCCGAGCGTCGTCGCGGCGAGCACGCCAAGGGTCGTCGTGTGCACGAGCCCGATCGCCTCGGACGTCGTGGGCGACCAGATCCGGCCGGCGAGGAGTCGTCCGCCGAATACCGTGACCAGCACGACGAGCGAGACCCACGGCCAGATCGAGGTGGCGGCGAATCCGACGATCCACCCGATCGCGCCGCCGGAGACGCCGATCACGACGAGCACGACCCGCAGCGAGGCGTCCTGGACGCCCGGTACGCGGATGAACGCGGCGGCCAGCAGCGAGCCGGCGGTCAGGGCGAGCATCGTCACGGCGGAGCCGAACGGGCTGGGGACCATCGCGCCGATGAACAGCACGCCCGCGCCGAGCGCCCCGATGGGCACCGCGGACAGCCTGCCGAGGCGCCCGAGGAGCAGGAGCACCGCCGTCGCGCCGAGCGCGACGATCAGGGGCACCGCCGCGGCGCCCGCCTGCATCGTCGTGATGCTGGAGGACGTGTCGGCATCCGACCACGCGGGGGCGCTGGCGGAGAGCCGGACGCGGATCGCGTCGATGCCGATCACGATGCCGTGGCCCGTCGTGACGGCTGCGACGACCAGCGCTGCGACGAGGGCCCACAGTGCGCCTCGTCGCTGCGGCGCGCGTCGTCCGACGATCGCCGCCAGCAGGCACGCGACCACGCCGGTGGCCGCGGGTGCGGCCCAGACCGACACCTCCGGCGCGAGTTCGGCGAAGGCCGAGACCGCCGGAGCGAGCGCGAGCGCGAATCCCGCGACGGCGGCCGCGGAGTCCGCCCACACCTGGTGCACCCGGCGCCAGACGAACCAGGCCAGTGCCCACACGGCGGCACCGCCGAGGAACGCCCACGCCTGCGACCAGGGGAGTGCGGGGAGCGCCCATGGTGCGGCGAGGAGTGCCAGGGCGCCCCCGCCGTACCCCGCGACGAGCACGACCGCGCGTTCGGCCGTCCTCGGCGCGAGCGCGGCCAGCGAACCGAGGACGGACACCGCGAGGCCGCCGGCCCAGAACCCGGTGCCGGGATCGGCTGCGGCGCCGATGCCGAGCAGGAGGACGCCGGTGGGAAGCAGGCCGGCCGCGGCCAGTCCCGGTGCGCGGATGCCGCTGACCGCCCGCGTCCCGGCCAGCAGCGCCGCGACCACGAGGAGCGCCCAGCCCGTGTACGTCGATCCGTCGACGAGGTCGGATCCGAAGAGGGCGTTCGCCCGGACGATCCAGACGTCGAGCAGGAGCAGGACGACGGCGACGGATGCGACGCCCTCGGCGGTGCCCGGGAGCCGTCGCGTGCGCAGCAGCCACGCGAGGCCGAGCACCAGCACGCTCGCCACGGCGATGATGACCGACCGGACCTCGATGCTCGCGACGAGGTACGCGACGAAGAGGAAGACGATCGCCGCGACGGAGATGAGGACGACGCCGAGCGTGAGGAGGAGGACCTGGACCCCCGAGCGACGCGGACCCGTCGCAACCGCGGGAGCCGGCGCTACGGGCGCCGAGTCCGCGGTCGCGGTGACGGGCGCAGGGGCGGGGGAGGGCGCCGGTACCGCCCCAAGGACCGGCTCGGCGGGCGCGGAGGTCGGAGCGGGCGCCGGGTCGCCGCCGGCCTTCGGTTCCGCAGCCCCCGCCGGTGCTGACGGAACCGCGGGTGCGATGGGCGGGGGAGTCGGAGCCGGGGCGGCGGCCGCCTGCGCTTCGTACATGCGTCGGATGAGATCGGCCCGTCGAGCACCCTCGGCGTGGATGCGGCGACCGCTGGCGAGCACCTCCGCGGCATCCGGGCCCGCGAGGTCGAGCCCGCACGCCGAGCACACGGCGGAGGCCAGCGGGGACAGGCAGGACGGGCACCTCGTCGTGTCGACGAACTGCGCGGGATCCGCAGGCCAGCGGGGCAGCATCGCGGATGCCGCGGCGGGATGGTCGCTCATGGGACCACCATGGCAGCAGCGGGCGACGATGGGGCCGATCCGTCCACAGGCGCGCCGGAGTCCGCGGCGGGGCATCCGCCGGTCGTCCGAGCCGAGCACGCAGCAACCCGCCGCGACCGTGCAGTAGACTTTCCGGGGTCAACCCCGTGCACATGCCGTTCCGGCGTGCCCGCGCGTGGTGACTGACGAGTTGAGTCAGCGACTCGGGGCGTAGCTCAGCTTGGCTAGAGCGCCCGCTTTGGGAGCGGGAGGTCGCAGGTTCGAATCCTGTCGCCCCGACGGGTCGTGAGACTCGACACGAACTTCCACCAAACAGGAGAACTTCACATGCCGACCACTTCGGTTGAGAAGCTGAGCCCCACTCGCGCCAAGCTCACCATCTCGGTGACGCCCGAGGAGCTGAAGCCCAGCATCGCCCACGCGTACGAGCACATCGCCGAGCAGGTCAACGTGCCCGGCTTCCGCAAGGGCAAGGTGCCGCCGCCCATCATCGATCAGCGCGTCGGCAAGGGCGCCGTGCTCGAGCACGCCGTCAACGAGGGCCTCGACGGCTTCTTCCGCGCCGCGGTGACCGAGCACGAGCTGCGCCCCCTCGGCCGTCCCTCGGCCGACATCGTCGAGTGGCCGAGCGACAAGGACTTCTCGGGCGACCTCCTCCTCGCCATCGAGGTCGACGTGCGCCCCGAGATCGAGCTGCCGGCCTACGAGGGCCTCGAGCTCACCGTCGACACCGTCGAGGTCGGCGACGACGAGATCTCCGAGGAGCTCGAGCGTCTCCGCACCCGCTTCGGCACGCTCGTGACGGTCGACCGTCCGGCCGCCAAGGGCGACTTCGTGACGCTCGACCTGGTCGCCACGATCGAGGGCGTCGAGGTCGACACGGCCAAGGGCATCTCCTACGAGCTCGGCTCGGGCGAACTGCTCGAGGGCATCGACGAGGCGCTCGACTCGCTCACCGCGGGCGAGACCACGACCTTCGCGTCGAAGCTCCTCGGCGGCGAGCACGAGGGCCAGACCGCCGAGATCACCGTCACGGTCGGCGCCGTCAAGGAGCGCGAGCTCCCCGAGGCCGACGACGACTTCGCGCAGATCGCCAGCGAGTTCGACACGCTCGACGAGCTCACCGCGAGCCTCAAGGAGCAGGTCGCCCGCAACAAGTCGTTCGGCCAGGGCTCGCAGGCCCGCGACCTCCTCGTCGAGAAGCTCCTCGAGCTCGTCGACGTCCCGGTCGCCGACAGCGTCATCGAGGACGAGGTGCACCGTCACCTCGAGGGCGAGAACCGCCTCGAAGACGACGAGCACCGCGCCGAGGTCACCGAGGCGAGCACCAAGGCCTTCCAGACGCAGATCGTGCTCGACGCGATCGCCGAGGCCGAGCAGGTCAAGGTCAGCCAGGAGGAGCTCTCGCAGTACCTCGTCCAGGGTGCGGCCCAGTACGGCATGGACCCCAACGAGTTCGTGCAGATCCTGAGCCAGCAGGGCCAGATCCCCGCGATGGTCGGCGAGGTCGCCCGCAACAAGGCACTCGCGATCGCGCTCGGCAAGGCCAAGGTGACGGATGAAGCCGGCAACGCCGTCGACCTCTCCGAGTTCACCGCCGTGGTCGCCGACGACGACGCTGCACACGAGGCGCCCGCCGCCGAGTCCGCAGCCGACGAGGCTCCGGCCGACGAGACCCCGGCCGAGGCCGAGGCTCCCGTCGAGGAGAAGAAGCCGGCTCGCAAGCGCGCGCCGAAGAAGGCCGACGCCGAGTAGTTCGAGCGAACGCATCGCCGCAGGGCCGGACGGATTCCGTTCGGCCCTGCGTCGTCCCATCGCGGGGCGAACACATGAGGGAGGACGTCATGGACGACTGGGAGCGACGTATCGACGAGGTCTGGGCGCTGGCCTCCGGCTCGATGGTCGACGAGGAGGTCATCGCGCGCATCGACGCGATCGCGGCCGAACGCGGGCCCGACGACGCACGCGCCGAGTTCGAGCGCGCCGGGGCGCGCGACTCCGCCGGCCGCCCCGATCAGGCCGTCCCGCTCTACGAGCGCGCGCTGCGGCTCGGCCTCGACGACGAGCATCGCCCGCAGGCCGTGATCCAGATGGCGAGCAGCATCCGCAACCTGGGCGATCACCGACGGGCACTCGGCCTGCTCGAGGAGGAGTTCCGCACGCACCCCGATGCGCCGTACCGGGACGAGGTCGCGGCGTTCCTGGCGTTGGCGCTCGTGTCGTCCGCGCAACCCGAGCGCGCGGCATCCGTCGCCCTGCTGGCGCTGGCGCCGCACCTGCGGCGGTACACCAGATCGGTGACGAACTACGCGAACGACCTCGTCGACTGAACCTCGCGAAGCGGGCCGGGCGCCCCGCCGATCCGCTGTGGGCGAACCCGTCGCGACGCGGCATCCGCCGAGGGCGAACAGCCGCGTTCACGCGTGTTGCACCGGATAGATTCGACACAACGCGACAACGCAGAAGGAGCGACACATGGCCGAAGCGACACCCGGCACCGGAGTTTTCGATCGACTGCTGAAGGACCGCATCATCTGGCTCGGGTCCGAGGTGCGTGACGAGAACGCCAACGAGATCGCGGCGAAGCTGCTGCTGCTCGCGGCCGAAGACCCGAAGAAGGACATCTACCTCTACGTCAACTCGCCCGGCGGGTCGATCACGGCGGGCATGGCCATCTACGACACCATGCAGTTCGTGCCGAACGACATCGTCACGGTCGGCATCGGCATGGCCGCGTCGATGGGGCAGCTCCTGCTCACGGCGGGCACCAAGGGCAAGCGGTACATCACGCCGAACGCCCGCGTGCTGCTGCACCAGCCGCACGGTGGCTTCGGAGGCACCGCGAGCGACATCCAGACCCAGGCGCAGCTCATCGTCTCGATGAAGAACCGCCTCGCCGAGATCACCGCGGCCCAGACCGGCAAGTCGGTCGCCCAGATCAACGCCGACGGCGACCGCGACCGCTGGTTCACGGCGCAGGAGGCCCTCGAGTACGGCTTCGTCGATCACATCCGCGAATCCGCGCTCGACGTCGCCGGCGGCGGCGGAACCCAGGCGTAGGCATCGAGAGAAGAGAGAACGAGCGAATGAACATCCCTGCCTTCGGCGGCACCGCCTTCAACGGCGTGCAGGCGCCGGGTTCGCGGTACATCCTCCCGAGCTTCGAGGAGCGCACGGCCTACGGCTACAAGCGCCAGGACCCCTACGCGAAGCTGTTCGAGGACCGCATCATCTTCCTCGGCGTGCAGGTCGACGACGCGTCGGCCGACGACATCATGGCCCAGCTCCTGGTGCTCGAGTCGATGGACCCCGACCGCGACATCATCATGTACATCAACTCGCCCGGCGGCTCGTTTACGGCCATGACGGCGATCTACGACACGATGCAGTACATCCGGCCCGAGGTCATGACGGTCGTGCTCGGCCAGGCCGCCTCCGCGGCCGCCGTGCTCGCGGCCGCAGGCACGCCCGGCAAGCGCCTGGCGCTGCCGAACGCGCGCGTGCTGATCCACCAGCCCGCGATGGGCGAGGCCGGCCACGGCCAGGCATCCGACATCGAGATCCAGGCGGCCGAGATCCTGCGCATGCGCTCGTGGCTCGAGTCCACGCTCTCGCGTCACTCGAACCGTACGCCCGAGCAGGTCAACCTCGACATCGATCGCGACAAGATCCTGTCGGCCCAGGAGGCCCTCGAGTACGGTCTCATCGACCAGGTGCTCACCTCGCGCAAGTCGATCCCCGCGATCACGAGCTGACCGCACGCACGACCTGACGGATGCCCCGGCGAATCGCCGGGGCATCCGTCATGTGCGGGGCCGCGTGAAACCCGCTCGTGCGTTCGCCGCGCGCGAACCGATGCGCCGATCAATCCGGGCGAGTCTGGCCGACGTGCGCCGATCTCGGGCTAGGCTCGGAGCAGATTCGTCGACAGGGAGGGTTCGATGGCACGCATCGGAGAGAGCGCCGATCTGCTCAAGTGCTCGTTCTGCGGAAAGAGCCAGAAGCAGGTCCAGCAGCTCATCGCCGGACCCGGCGTCTACATCTGCGATGAGTGCGTCGAACTCTGCAACGAGATCATCGAGGAGCGGCTGGCCGAGGCCGGCGAGACGCCGGCGGGGGAGTTCGAGCTTCCCAAGCCGAAGGAGATCTTCGCCTTCCTCGAGGAGTACGTCATCGGGCAGGAAGGCGCCAAGAAGGCCCTCGCCGTCGCGGTGTACAACCACTACAAGCGCGTGCGCGCGAAGGCCACGCTCACGACGGCCGACCGCGCCCACGACGATGTCGAGATCGCCAAGTCGAACATCCTGCTCATCGGTCCGACCGGGTGCGGCAAGACCTACCTCGCGCAGACCCTCGCCAAGCAGCTGAACGTGCCGTTCGCCGTGGCCGATGCCACCGCCCTCACCGAGGCGGGCTACGTCGGCGAAGACGTGGAGAACATCCTCCTGAAGCTGATCCAGGCCGCCGACTACGACGTGAAGCGCGCCGAGACCGGCATCATCTACATCGACGAGGTCGACAAGATCGCGCGCAAGGCGGAGAACCCGTCGATCACCCGCGACGTGTCCGGCGAAGGCGTGCAGCAGGCGCTGCTGAAGATCCTCGAGGGCACAGTGGCCTCCGTCCCGCCGCAGGGCGGGCGCAAGCACCCGCACCAGGAGTTCATCCAGATCGACACGACGAACGTGCTGTTCATCGTGGCCGGCGCATTCTCCGGGCTCGAGAGCATCATCTCCTCGCGCGCGGGCAAGCGCGGCATCGGGTTCGGCGCACCGCTGCACAACAAGGAGAGCGACGCGCAGCTCTTCAGCGAGGTGCTCCCCGAAGACCTCCACAAGTTCGGGTTGATCCCCGAGTTCATCGGCCGCCTGCCCGTCGTCGCGACCGTCACACCGCTCGACCGCGAGGCCCTCATGGAGATCCTCACCGTGCCCAAGAACGCGCTGGTCAGGCAGTACCAGCGCATGTTCGAACTCGACGGCGTCGAACTCGACTTCGAGGAGGCGGCGCTCCAGGCGATCGCCGACCTCGCCGTGCTCCGTCAGACCGGGGCGCGCGGCCTCCGCGCGATCATGGAGGAGGTGCTCGGACCGATCATGTTCGAGGTGCCCTCGTCCACGGGCGTTGCACGGGTCGTCGTGACCAAGGCGGCGGTCCTCGACAACGCGGCTCCCACGATCGTGCCGCACAAGGCGCGACGCGCCGAGAAGTCCGCCTAACCCCGCCCGGCCATCTTCCAGACGATCGTCGCGGGCGTCATCGCCGCGATCACGGGCTTCGCGAGCTCGTTCGCGCTCGTCATCGCCGGTCTCACCGCGGTCGGTGCGAGCGATGCGCAGGCGGCATCCGGGCTCGTCGCGCTGTGCATCGCAACGGGCGTGACCTGCATCGTCCTCCCGATGTTGCTGCGGATCCCGGTCTCGTTCGCCTGGTCGACGCCCGGCGCGGCCCTGCTCGTCTCCGCCGCGGCGACGACCCAGCAGTTCGGCGCCGCGGTCGGGGCGTTCCTCGTCTGCGGTGCGCTCATCGTCGTCGCAGGACTCTGGCCGACGTTCGGTCGACTCATCACGTCGATCCCGAAGCCCATCGCGAGCGCCATGCTCGCGGGCATCCTCTTCCCGATCTGCATCGCGCCGGTCACGGCCGCGGTGGAGCAACCGGCGATCGCGATCCCGATGGTGCTCGTCTGGCTTCTGCTCGCTCGCCTTGCCCCGCGCTGGGCCGTGCCCGCGGCGATGGCGGTCGCGGTGATCGGCATCGCGATCCTCGCCGGCCCGTCCGTGATCGAGTCCTCCGCGGTGCTCCCGGCGCTCGAGTTCGTGCCGCCCGTGTTCGATCCTGCCGTGATCGTGGGGCTCGGCCTCCCGCTGTTCGTCGTGACGATGGCCGGCCAGAACGTGCCGGGGTTCGCGGTCATGAGCACGTTCGGCTACGAGACCCCACCGCGCCCAGTGCTCGTGGCCTCGGGCGTCGGCACGCTCGGCTCGGCGCTCTTCGGCGGCCACGCGATCAACCTCGCCGCCATCACGGCCGCGATCATGGCCGGCCCCGAGGCGAGCCCCGACCCGGAACGCCGATGGAGGGCGACCGTGTCAGCGGGAGTGTCCTACCTGGTGCTCGGTGTCGGCGCGGGCTTCGCCGCGGCGATCGTGCACGCGTCGCCGCCGATCATCATCACCGCGGTCGCCGGGTTGGCCCTGCTCGGCGCGCTCGTCACCTCGGTCACGGGCGCCCTGGAGGAGCCCGCCTCGCGCATCCCGGCGATCAGCACGTTCCTCGTGACGGCGTCGGGCATCGCCGTGGTCGGCCTCGGCTCGGCGTTCTGGGGGCTCGTGGTCGGCGGCCTGATGCTGGCGTGGCTGCGCGTGCGCACTCCGACACGCTGACCGGCGGATGCCGCGGCCGGTCCTGCGGATGGGGGAGTCAGGCCAAGTCGTCGTCGGTGCGCGCGCCGAAG
Source organism: Agromyces sp. Marseille-Q5079 (assembly GCF_051016555.1). Classification (NCBI taxonomy): domain Bacteria; kingdom Bacillati; phylum Actinomycetota; class Actinomycetes; order Micrococcales; family Microbacteriaceae; genus Agromyces; species Agromyces sp. Marseille-Q5079. Next base: position 10,424 of record NZ_JBPEJF010000011.1, read on the forward strand.
ACGATCTCGTCCCAGCTCGGCATCGATGCGCGGCCCTTCTTCGGGGCCCGGTTGGACGCGTTCGGAGCCGGGCTCGCCGACGCCTTGCCGCCCCAGAGCGATCTCGTGGGGTTGCTCGACCGCTCCTCGGGGGCCGAGTCCTCGTCGGGGCGCAGCAGCTCGTCCGCTGGTTCGGAGAACGCCAGTTCGGGCTGCTCGGGCTCGCTCGAGGTCGCCTCGCGCTCTCCGCGGCGACGACGCAGCGCCTCGAGGAGGTCTGCCGTCTCGCCGAGGGCCTGAGCCGGCTCGTCGGCGCGCTTGATGGCGGCACGGGACACGGCGGGGCTCGAGACACCGGGGGTGGATCGTGCGTACGGCAACGGCTCCAGGTGCGGCGCCGTGTCGGCCACGGCATCGGTCGGCTCTTCGAACGTGAAGGCGCCGCTGTCGAACCGGGAGTCCTCGGAGTCCGGTCCGACTGCGCGAAGGCGGGGCATGAGGCCCCCCTTCAGTTCGCCCTGCTGGGAGAGCGTCGTCGCCTCGGAGTTGAGCGGCTGCAGGGACTGCTTGCGGGGCTCGAATCCCCAGCGGGCGTCGTGGTCGATGGCATCGGCGGTGAACTCGAGCTTGACGATCCAGCCGCGCTCCTCGTCCTTCCAGCTCGCCCACCGCTCGCCTTCGGCGCCGAGCTTCGCGAGACGGTCGCGGATCGCCAGGCCGAACGTCACCGGTTCGTCGCCGTCGGTGTCGATCACCGCGTGCACGGGGACGGCCAGTGCGCTCGTCACGACGTGTTCGCGCTCGGCCACGACCGGCCCCTCGAACCGTCGGACGTATTCGACGGAAGCTCCGGTCACCTGCGCGACATCCTCGGACGAGAGCCCGGACCGGATGAGCGCCTGCACCTCGCGGGGAGAGGGTTTCGGGCCGGTGTGCACGTCGGGTTGCGCCTGACGGATGCGCGACTGCAGCACCTCGTCGATCTCGATCCGGAATCGCGCGCCATCGTCGGATGCGGCCAGCAGTGCACCGTTCTCGACTCCGATTACTTTGAGTTCCTGCATCTCGACAAGCCCTTCCGTGCCTCTGTCTCCGCCCAAGGATGCCACGTCGGATGCGGCGACTCTGGGAATACCCCGGGCGCGCCGGAAGTTGAGAGGGTGCAAATGGTAGACCAGCATGAATGGTTTGCCAATGGCGATGATTTGATGCAGACTATGGCCGCCGAATCTTCGGCGCTGACGAAATGGATGGGAATGGCAACGGATTACGACGCACCACGGAAGACCGAGGACGACTCCGAGTCGATCGAGGCCCTCAAGGAGCGCGTGCCCGACAAGATGTCGGGTGTTGTGGATGTCGAAGACGCCGACAACCCCGGTGGGTTCGACCTGCCCGGTGCCGACCTCTCGGACGTCGAACTCGACGTCGTCGTGCTGCCCCCGCAGGCTGACGAATTCACGTGTGTGAACTGCTTCCTCGTGAAGCACCGATCGCAGATCGACCACGAGTCAAAGCTCGGTCCGATCTGCCAGGAGTGCGCCGCCTAACCGGCGTGCTCTCCGAGCTCCGGCCGTCGCGATCTGTTGATCGCGGCGGCCAATTCTTTTGCGTTGCGGCTCGACACGAGCCAGTAGGGGACCGGGTCCGCGTCGTCGACGATCGGGATCCGCACGACGGGCTTCACCCAGCCTCGGATCACGAGGTAGGCGCGTGCATCCAACCGCACCCCGGTCTCGGCCCGCGCATCCGCGTCGAATGCGGCGACCGCGTGCCCGGTGTGCTCGACGGGGATCTCGGCGCGCCCTGCGCGGAGCATCCCGTCGTGGAGTTCGATCGTGGGGGACGTCACCGTCAACGCCCCGGCCGTCGCACCGTAGAGGATCAGGCCGGTCACGATGCCCGCCGGCAGGGAGACCGGGGCGAGCGTCAGGATGCTGGCCGGGATCAGGAGCAGGGGGGCGATGTAGATCCACGCACTGGGCCACAGGCGTTCACGGTAGTCGGGCATGGCTCTATTCGATCAGACTTCTGCACTACCCTCGAACGGTGACCGATTCCGTCGAGGTGCTCATCACCGCTGACCGCGTCCCCACGTACGCCCACGCCGGCGACGCCGGGGCCGACCTGCACGCCGCCGAGTCCGTGGTGCTCCGACCGGGTGAGCGGGCGACCGTGGCCACCGGCGTCGCGATCGCGCTGCCCGACGGGTACGTCGGGTTCGTCGTGCCCCGCTCGGGGCTCGCCTTCAAGCACGGCATCACCATCGTGAACGCACCGGGCACGGTCGACGCGGGATACCGCGGCGAGATCAAGGTGGCGCTGTTGAACACCGACTCGAACGAGTCGTACACGATCGAGGCGGGCGATCGCATCGCGCAGCTCGTGGTCATGCCGGTGAGCCGTGCTCGGTTCATCGAAGTCGAGCGGCTCCCCGGGAGCCAGCGCGGCGAGGGGGGATTCGGCTCCACCGGTTTCGGTGAGCACAAGTCAGGAGTGAACGCGTGAGCGAAATCGACAACATCGACGACATCCCCGTCGACCAGCCGAAGTCCGCACCCGAGGACCGTGCCGAGGCCGGTCCGTTCGACGAGTCGGAGGCGAACCCCGTTCGCCCGTACGTCGACCTCGGGGGCGTCAAGGTGCTTCCCCGTGATGGGCTCCACGTGCGGCTCGAGGTCGAGGAGGGCACGAAGCGCGTCGTCGCGATCGGGCTCGACTACGCCAACTCCACGCTGCAGGTCCAGCCGTTCGCCGCACCGCGCACCAGCGGCCTCTGGCACGAGATCCGTGCGCAGATCGCCGACCAGATCGCCCGCCAGGGCGGCACGACGACCGTTCGCGACGGGGCCTTCGGTCCCGAGGTCCTCGCGCAGATCCCCGTGGCGGCCGCCGAGGGGCAGGCCGGCCACCAGCGGCTCGCGCGCTTCATCGGCGTCGACGGACCCCGCTGGTTCCTCCGTGGCGTGATCGCCGGCGAGGCCGCGGTCGATCCCGCGGCGGCGGCCAAGATCGAGGACCTCTTCCGTTCGATCGTCGTCGTGCGGGGCACGACGCCGATGCCGCCGCGCGACCTCATCCCGCTCCGCATGCCGACGGCGGCGACCGGCACGCCCACCGCGTGAGCATGACCGAACCGGACTCGCGACCCGACTCCGAGCGGCCCGACGGCGCCGATGCCCCGTCCGACGACTCGTCGGGCGAGTTCGCCCGCCAGTTCGCCGCCGCGGCGGAGAAGAGCGGTCTCGGCGCGCTGGCGCGCGACGAGAAGCTGAGCGGCGGCGACCTGCTGCGTGCCGTCGGCGGGGTCCGAGGCGTGCTCGAGGCGCTCCTGCCCGGTCTCGTCTTCCTCGTCGCCTACGCGATGCTCACCAGCGTCGCCGGCTGGCAGACGCAGGCTGCGCTCGTGCCGGCACTCGCGGCGTCGGTCGGCCTCGCCGTCGTCTTCACGGCCGTGCGCATCGCGACCAAGGGCCAGCCCACGCAGGCCATCGCCGGACTCATCGGGGTCATCGCCTCGGCCGCATTGTCCCTGTGGTCGGGCGACGCGCGCGACAACTACGTTCTGGGCTTCTTCACGAACGCGGCCTATGCGCTCGCGCTGCTCGTCTCCATGCTGGTGCGCTGGCCGGCGATCGGCGTGATCGTCGGGTTCCTCATGGGCGACGGCACCGCGTGGCGCGCCGATCGGCGCAAGATGCGCGTCGCGCAGTTCCTGACGCTGGTGTGGATCGGCCTCTTCGCCGCACGCCTGCTCGTGCAGGTCCCGCTGTACTTCGTCGACAACGTCGCCGCCCTCGGCGTCTCGCGACTGCTGATGGGCGTGCCGCTCTACGCCCTCGTCCTCGTGTTCACGTGGCTCGTCGTCAGGGCGGTCTACCCGTCTTCCGCGCGATCCGCCGAGTGATAGAGTTATCTCGACGTCAAGATAAATTCCGCGCTCATGCGGAGCCTGTCGGACACCGGGACGCTTAGGTTACCCTTGCTGGATCGGTCCTGCGTCTGACGGCGAAGATGGAGTGTTGCGCGTGCGTTCGCGCGGCACTCGCGAAGGAGAGGACATCGTGTCTGCAGTGAACAGTTTTGGGGCGAAGGACACGCTCCAAGTCGGCGACACCTCATACGAGATCTATCGGCTGGACACGGTTCCCGGCCATGAGAAGCTTCCGTTCAGCCTGAAGGTGCTGCTCGAGAACCTGCTCCGCACCGAAGACGGTGCGAACGTCACGAAGCAGCAGATCGAGGCGCTCGGCTCGTGGGTCCCCACCGCCGACCCCGACACCGAGATCCAGTTCACGCCGGCGCGCGTGGTCATGCAGGACTTCACGGGCGTGCCGTGCATCGTCGACCTCGCCACCATGCGCGAGGCGGTCGTCGCACTCGGCGGCGACCCGAACAAGATCAACCCGCTCTCGCCCGCCGAGATGGTCATCGACCACTCGGTCATCGCCGACCTCTTCGGCACCGAGAACGCCCTCGAGCGCAACGTCGAGATCGAGTACGAGCGCAACGGCGAGCGGTACCAGTTCCTCCGCTGGGGCCAGACGGCGTTCGACGACTTCAAGGTCGTCCCGCCCGGCACCGGCATCGTCCACCAGGTGAACATCGAGCACCTGGCGAAGGTCATCTACGACCGCACGGTCGACGGCGTGCTCCGCGCGTACCCCGACACCTGCGTCGGCACCGACTCGCACACGACCATGGTCAACGGCCTCGGCGTGCTCGGCTGGGGCGTCGGCGGCATCGAGGCCGAGGCGGCCATGCTCGGCCAGCCCGTCTCCATGCTCATCCCCAAGGTCGTCGGCTTCAAGCTCTCCGGCGCCATCCCCACGGGCGTCACGGCGACCGACGTCGTCCTGACCATCACCGACATGCTGCGCAAGCACGGCGTCGTCGGCAAGTTCGTCGAGTTCTACGGCTCGGGCGTGGCATCCGTGCCGCTGGCCAACCGCGCGACCATCGGCAACATGAGCCCCGAGTTCGGCTCGACCGCCGCGATGTTCCCGATCGACGACGTGACCATCGACTACCTGCGCCTCACTGGCCGCAGCGCCGAGCAGCTCGCCCTGGTCGAGGCGTACGCCAAGACGCAGAAGCTCTGGCACGACGCCGACAACGAGCCGGTCTTCAGCGAGTACATCGAACTCGACCTCTCGACCGTCGTCCCGTCGATCGCCGGGCCGAAGCGTCCGCAGGACCGCATCGAGCTCTCGAACTCGAAGTCCGCGTTCGAGAGCGCCCTGCTCGACTACGCGACCGTCGAGCACGACCTCGTCGACCTCGAGGGCTCGGAGTCCTTCCCGGCGTCCGACGCCCCTGGCAACTCGCCCGAAGACGAGTACTCGCACCACCACCACACCCACAAGAGCCACGCACCTGTGACGGCGTCCAAGCCCACGGATGTCACCCTCGCCTCCGGCGAGAACTTCGTGCTCGACCACGGTGCGGTGGCGATCGCCGCGATCACCTCGTGCACGAACACGTCGAACCCCTCGGTCATGCTCGCCGCCGGCCTCCTCGCCCGCAACGCGGCGAAGAAGGGCCTGAAGGCGAAGCCGTGGGTCAAGACCACCCTCGCGCCGGGTTCGAAGGTCGTCACCGACTACTACGAGAAGGCCGGTCTGACCGCCGACCTCGAGGCGCTCGGCTTCTACACCGTCGGCTACGGCTGCACCACGTGCATCGGCAACTCCGGCCCGCTGCTCGACGAGATCTCGGCCGCGGTGAACGACTCCGACCTCGCCGTCACGGCCGTGCTCTCGGGCAACCGCAACTTCGAGGGCCGCATCAACCCCGATGTGAAGATGAACTACCTCGCGAGCCCGCCGCTCGTGATCGCGTACGCCCTCGCCGGGTCGATGAACTTCGACTTCGAGGCCGACGCGCTCGGCACCGACCGCGACGGCAACGACGTGTTCCTGAAGGACATCTGGCCCGACGCCGCAGAGGTGCAGCGCACGATCGACACCTCGATCGACACCGACATGTTCGTCACGCAGTACGCGAGCGTGTTCGAGGGCGACGAGCGCTGGCGTGGGCTCGAGACCCCCACAGGCTCGACCTTCGAGTGGGACGAGGCGTCGACCTACGTGCGCAAGCCCCCGTACTTCGACGGCATGACGATGGAGACGACCCCGGTCGCCGACATCGTCGGAGCGCGCGTGCTCGCCAAGCTGGGCGACTCGGTCACCACCGACCACATCTCGCCGGCCGGCAACATCAAGGTCGACAGCCCCGCTGGGCGCTACCTCGCCGAGCACGGGGTCGAGCGCAAGGACTTCAACTCCTACGGCTCGCGCCGTGGCAACCACGAGGTCATGATCCGCGGCACGTTCGCGAACATCCGCCTGAAGAACCAGCTCCTCGACGGCGTCGAGGGCGGCTACACGCGTGACTTCACGCAGGCCGACGCGCCGCAGTCGTTCATCTACGACGCCAGCCAGAACTACCAGGCGCAGGGCACCCCGCTCGTCATCTTCGGCGGCAAGGAGTACGGCTCCGGCTCCTCGCGCGACTGGGCGGCGAAGGGCACCAGCCTCCTCGGCGTGAAGGCCGTCATCACCGAGAGCTTCGAGCGCATCCACCGCTCGAACCTCATCGGCATGGGTGTCGTGCCCCTGCAGTTCCCCGCGGGCGAGAGCTGGGCGTCGCTCGGTCTCGATGGAACCGAGGTCGTCTCGATCTCGGGTCTCGAGCAGCTGAACGAGGGCGTCACGCCGAAGACCGTGCGCGTGGTCGCGGCTCCGACCGAGCACTCGCCCGAGGGCAAGCAGACCGTCGAGTTCGACGCGGTCGTGCGCATCGACACGCCCGGTGAGGCCGACTACTACCGCAACGGCGGCATCCTGCAGTACGTGCTGCGTTCGCTCGTCTGAGCGCCAACGAGAATCGCCCGTTCTCCTGCTCCGGACTCATCCGGCGGGGGAGCGGGCGATCCGCGTACCTGCCCGTCCCGTCGGGCGGGTTCGGTCGTCGGCACGTGGCCGGAGCCTGAGCGTCTGCCGTCGCCCGTCAGCGCGACTGGCGCTTCTTGTACGGCAGCGGCTGCCCCTTCACCTTCGGAGCGCGCCCCTTGCCCTTGGACGCCTTCGCCTTGCCGCCGGTGTTCGGCTTCGCCGGGGTCTTCGCGGCATCGTCCGCGGCGATCTCGTCGCGTGCCGTGACGAGGAATCGCTCGCCGTCGGCGGTGAGCTCGACCACGTCGGCCGTGCGGGTGACCAGCGATGTGCCGACGGCGGCCTCGACCGCGTCGAGCGACGATCGGAGGGTTGCCCGGGAGACCCCGAGCGCGGTGGCGGCACGTCCGAGATGCCCTTCCGACGCGACGGCGACGAACTGGCGAAGCTGGGTGATCTCCATGACGGCCTCTCTCCGGCCGCGGGTCCCGCGGTCCGATTCAACAGTACGGTGCGGCGGTCGAACTCTCGACAGCACCATCGGGCGGGGCGACGCAGGCGGTCCGGGCCTTCCGGCTCGAGCGCCGACAGCCGGGCGCAGGGAGCCCGACCGCGTAGAATGGCGTGATGCCCCGGCTGCCCCGGGACGTGGACGAAAGGTGGTCTCGATGTCCCTTCTGGAGTCGATCGGAGGTCCCCGCGACCTCGACGCTCTCTCGAAGGAGCAGCTCGAACAACTGGCTCTCGAGATCCGCGAGCACCTGGTGCGCAACGTCGCGAAGACGGGCGGGCACCTCGGTCCGAACCTCGGCGTCGTCGAGCTGACGATCGCGATGCACCGCGTGTTCGACTCGCCTCGCGACGCGATCGTGTTCGACACCGGCCACCAGTCGTACGTGCACAAGCTCCTCACCGGGCGTCAGGACTTCTCGACGCTTCGCCAGGAGGGTGGACTGGCCGGATACCCGCAGCGTTCGGAGTCCGAGCACGACATCGTCGAGAGCTCACACGCATCGAGCTCGCTCTCCTGGGCCGACGGCATCTCCCGCGCGTTCTCCATGACCGGTCAGGAGGATCGCACGGTCGTGGCCGTCGTCGGAGACGGCGCCCTCACCGGTGGCATGACGTGGGAGGCGCTCAACAACATCAGCGACGACAACAACCGTCGACTGGTCATCGTCGTGAACGACAACGGGCGCTCGTACGCACCCACCATCGGCGGCATGGCGCGATTCCTCAACGGCGTGCGCACGCGCCGCAGCTACCGCAACCTCTACCTGACCAGCCAGCGGGCGTTCGATCGCATGGGCGGCGCCGGACGCGCGATCTATCGCGGCGTGCGCGGCGGGACGCATGGCTTCCTCTCGCGGTTCTCCAACAACGAGGCCCTGTACTCGAACCTCGACATCAAGTACATCGGACCGATCCACGGGCACGACGTGGCGGCGATGATCGAGGCGTTCGAGCAGGCGAAGCACTACGGTGCGCCGGTCATCGTGCACGCGATCACCGAGAAGGGCCGCGGATACGAGCCCGCCCTCAAGGACGTCGCAGATCAGTTCCACGCGGTCGGGCAGATCGATCCCGAGACCGGCGAGTCCCTCGAGGCCAGTGGTGCCGTGAGCTGGACGAGCGTGTTCGGCGACAAGCTCGTCCAGCTGGCCGCCGAGAACGATCGCATCGTCGGCATCACCGCGGCGATGCTTCGTCCCACGGGTCTCCACAAGATGGCCGAGAGGTTCCCCGAGCGGGTCATCGACGTCGGCATCGCCGAACAGCACGCCGCGGCATCCGCCGCCGGTCTCGCGTTCGGCGGCATGCATCCCGTGGTGGCCATCTACGCCACGTTCATCAATCGCGCCTTCGACCAGGTCCTCATGGATGTCGCGCTCCACAAGGCCGGCGTCACGTTCGTGCTCGACCGAGCCGGCGTGACCGGCCCCGACGGTCCGAGCCATCACGGTGTCTGGGACCTCGCGATCCTGCAGGTGGTGCCGGGCATCAGGCTGGCGGCGCCGCGCGACTCCGTGCGACTCGAGGAGGAGCTCGCCGAGGCCGTCGCCGTCGACGACGGCCCGACCGCGCTGCGGTTCCCCAAGGGCAGCGTCGGGCGGTTCTACGACGCCGTGCGCCGTACCGACGACGGCGTCGACGTCCTGCGCGAGGGTTCGGGCAAGGACGTCCTCCTCGTGACGGTGGGCCCGATGGCCGGCACCGGGCTCGAGGTCGCCGAACGACTCGCCGCGCAGGGCATCGATGCCACGGTCGTCGACCCGCGCTGGGTCGTCCCCGTGCCGCGAAGCGTCGTGAGCATGTCGGCCGAGCACCGGCTCGTCGTCTGCATCGAGGACGGCATCCGCGTCGGAGGCATCGGCACCCGCATCCGGCAGGACCTTCGCGAGGCCGGTGTCGACACCGCGGTGACCGAGGTCGGACTTCCCGACGAGTTCCTCGATCATGCCACCCGTGCGCAGATCCTCGAGCGAACGCGTCTCACGGCACAGGACATCGCGCAGGACGTCATGGGCATGGTGCTCGGGTCGAAGCTGCCGCACGCTCGGGGAGTCTCGAACGAAACGGGGTCGACGGCGATCGTCGCCGGCGATCGCTGACCTCGGGCACAACAGCCCGAGCCGCCTGCGGTCATTGCGCCGACGCGTGCGTCCGCATGGCGAAGGGGCCGGATCCGCGGGTGCGGATCCGGCCCCTTCGCCGTCTGGTGGTCGTTACGCCTCGACCCCGCGGACGGGCGGCGTGTGGAACGTGGCACCGAACACGCGCTCGGACGCCCCGACGCGGTCGAGGTACGGCGTGACGCCGCCCATCTGGAACGGGAAGCCCGCGCCGAGGATCATGCACAGGTCGATGTCCTCAGGCGCTGCGACGACCTCGCCGTCGAGCATGAGCTTGATCTCGCGTGCGAGACCGTCCTGAAGCGAGACGAGGATGTCCTCGGCGCTGCGAGGGTTCGTGCCGCCGGCGACGAGCTTGAGGGCGCCCTTGTCGAAGCCCTTGACCTTGCCCTTGTCGTCCTTGTCGAGCAGCTTGCCGTAGTCGGCCAGCTTGTGCAGGTTCTCGCTCCGGTAGAAGCGGTCGGGGAATGCGGCGTGGTGCGTGTCGAGCACGTGGGCGCCGACCTTGAGGCCGACGAGGTCGAGCAGCGCCGACGGGGCCATGGGCAGGCCGAGCGGGGCGATCGCCTTGTCGACCGTCTCGAACGAGGTGCCCTCGTCGACGGCCTTCATGGCCTCGCCGAGGAGCACCGCGAGGAGGCGGTTGACGACGAACCCGGGCGTGTCGGCCGTGATGACGGCGTTCTTCTTCAGGTTCCTGGCGGCGACCATCGCCGTCGACAGGGTCGCCTCGTCGGTGTGCGACGTCTTGACGACCTCGATCAGCGGCATGAGGGCGACCGGGGTGAAGAAGTGGAATCCGACGAGTCGCTCGGGGTGGGCGAGCTTCGCGCCGATCTGCTCGACCGAGAGCGACGACGTGTTCGTGGCGAGCACCGCCTCGGGGGAGATGAACTGCTCCACCTCGGCGAACACGTTCTGCTTGATCTCGAGTTCCTCGAACACGGCCTCGATGACCCAGTCGCAGTCGGCGAAGTCGGCCTTGTCGGTCGTGCCGGTCACGAGCGCCTTCAACCGGTTCGCCTCGTCGGGGGAGATGCGACCCTTGCCGAGCAGCGTGTCGATCTCGCCCGCGATGTAGGCGACGCCCTTGTCGACGCGCTCCTGGTCGATGTCGGTGATGACCACGGGCACCTGCAGGCGGCGCACGAACAGCAGGGCGAGCTGGCTCGCCATGTATCCGGCACCGAGCACGCCGACCTTCGTGACCTTCTTGGCGAGCGCCTTGTCGGGCGCGCCGGCGGGGCGCTTCGCACGCTTCTGCACGAGGTTGAACGAGTAGATGGACGCCTGCAGCTGGTCTCCGGCGATGAGGTCGGCCAGCACCTCGTCCTCGCGCTGGAACCCCTCTGCGCGGGTTCCGCCCTTCGCGGCCTTCATCAGGTCGAGCGCGGCGTACGGCGCCTGCGGCACGGTGCCGATGCGCTTGGTCAGCATGTCGCGGGCGACCTTGATGGCGATGTCCCACTTCGCGAGCCGCTCGAGCTTGCCGGGCTCGTTCGGTCGCTTGACCTTGATCGTGCCGTTCAGCACGCCGTCGGCCCACTTCAGCGAATCCTCGAGGTAGTTCACCGACGGGAAGATCGCATCGGCGATGCCGAGGTCGAAGGCGTCCTGGGCCTTCATCGTGCGGTTCTGCTTCAGCGGGTTCTCGATGATCACCTTGAGGGCGTTCTCGATGCCGATGAGGTTGGGCAGGATCGTCGCGCCGCCCCAGCCGGGGATCAGTCCGAGGAAGACCTCGGGCAGTGCGAGCGCGGGAGCGGATGCATCGACGGTGCGGTAGTCGGCGTGCAGGCCGATCTCGAGCCCGCCGCCCAACGCGAGGCCGTTCGTGAAGACGAAGGACGGCACGCCGACATCCGACAGCTTGCCGAGCGCGTGGTGCCCGAGCTGGACGAACTTCTTGGCGGTCTCCTTGTCGGGGATCTCGGCGACCTTGGACAGGTCGGCGCCCGCGGCGAGGATGAACGGCTTGCCGGTCACGGCGACCGCGTCGATCTCGCCGGCGGCGGCCCTGGCCTTCAGGGCGTCGAGCGTGCTCGCGTACTCGAGCAGGGTGGCCGCTCCGAGCGTGTTGGGTCGCGTGTGGTCGCGGCCGTTGTCGAGGGTCACGAGCGCGAGCGTCTTGCCGGAGGCCAACCGGATGTCGCGGACGTACGAGTGGGTCACGACCTCGTCATCGCCGGCGAGGGCGACGAGCGAGTCGAAGTCGATGGTCGAGTAGTCGGTCATGCGCGCTTCTTCGCCTTCTTGTCGAAGTTCGGGTTCTCCCAGATCATGGTGCCGCCCTGGCCGAGGCCGACGCACATGCTCGTGATGCCGTAGCGGACGTCGGGACGCTCCGTGAACTGGCTCGCGAGCTGGTTCATCAGGCGAACGCCCGACGAGGCGAGGGGGTGGCCGACCGCGATCGCGCCGCCCCACGGGTTGACCCGGGGGTCATCGTCGGCGATGCCGTAGTGATCGAGGAACGAGAGCACCTGCACCGCGAACGCCTCGTTCATCTCGAAGAGGTCGATGTCCGCGATGGTGAGTCCGGCCTTGCGCAGGGCCTTCTCCGTCGCCGGGATCGGGCCGATGCCCATGATCTCGGGATCGACGCCGGCGAAGGCGTAGCTGACGAGCTTCATCTTCGGCGAGAGGCCGAGTTCCTTCGCGGTGTCGCCGGAGGCGAGCAGCGCCGCGGTGGCGCCGTCGTTCAGCCCCGAGGCGTTGCCGGCCGTGATGCGCCCGTGCGGGCGGAACGGGGTCTTGAGGCCGGCGAGTCCTTCGAGCGTGGTCTCGGGGCGCATGACCTCGTCCTGCGTGGCGAGGCCCCAGCCCTGCTCGGTGCGGATCGCCACGGGGACGAGGTCCTGCTGGATCTTGCCGGCGGCGTATGCGGCAGCCGTCTTCTGCTGGCTTGCGAGGGCGTAGCGGTCGCTGCGCTCCTTCGTCAGCTGCGGGAATCGGTCGTGGATGCGTTCGGCGGTCGCACCCATGACGAGGGCGTCCTCGCCGACGAGGCGCTCGGAGAGGAATCGCGGGTTGGGATCGACGCCGGATCCCATCGGGTGGTGTCCCATGTGCTCGACGCCGCCGGCGATTGCCAGGTCGTACATGCCGAATCCGATGGAGCCGGACATCATGGCGGCGGCGGTCATCGCACCGGCGCACATCCGATCGATCGAGAAGCCCGGGACCGTCTTGGGCAGGCCTGCGAGGATCGCCGCCGTGCGGCCGAGCGTGAGGCCCTGGTCACCGGTCTGCGTCGTCGCCGCGATCGCCACCTCGTCGATGCGATCCTTCGGGACGTTCGGGTTGCGCTCGAGGAGTCCGACGATCGCCTTCACGACGAGGTCGTCGGCTCGGGTGTTCCAATACATGCCCTTTTCGCCGGCCTTGCCGAACGGAGTACGGACTCCGTCGACGAACACGACATCAGCTTGATGTGCCACGCTGCAGCTCACTTTCGATCTGGATGAGTCGATCCTACGAATGCGCCTGAGGGGCCTTGAATCGCTTGACGGTTCCTACGAAACCGGCTTCTCGGCGTCGAGCACCGCTTGTGATGCCTCCACAAAGGCGATCGAGATGTTCTGTGCCGTAGCGTCAACCTGCCAGCTCCGCGCACCGAGGCGCAGGAGTTCGGCGCGCACCGCGTCGACATCGGGGGAGACGGGCGGATGCCACGCGAGCCGCCGGAGGTGATCGGGGGTCAGCAGGTTCTCGACGGGCATGTCGAGGGACTCGGCGATCTCGGTCACCGCGGCCTTCGCGAAGCGCAGTCGCGCGTCGGCCTCGGGATTGCGCATGGCCCACGCCCGCGGCGGCGGCGGGGCATCGTTCGGCACGCGGGTCGCGGGGAGGTCCTCGGTGGCCAGGCCTCGCTCGACGGCGGCCCACCACCGATCCAGCTCGGTCCGGCTCGCGCGTCCGGTGAACGCGCGCAGGTCCGCGAGTGCCTTGCGCGTTCGGGGGAGGGCCTTCACGACCGCGAGGAGGGAGGCGTCGGGCACGAGGCGTCCCGGCGCGACATCCGAGGAGGAGGCGAACTCGTCGCGCGCGAGCCAGAGCTCCCGTGCGACGGCGAGATTGCGCGGCGAACGCACGGCGTGGATGCCCGAGAGCCGGCGCCAGGGCTCGGGCCCGATCGGCTTGGGTTCGCGGCGGAGGACCGCTTCGAACTCCTCGGCGGCGAGTGCGGTCTTCTCGGTCTCGGCCAGGCGCTCGACGAGACGGTCGCGCACGTCGACCAGCAGCTCGACATCGAGGGCGGCGTACGTCAGCCACGGCTGGGGAAGCGGCCTCGTCGACCAGTCGGAAGCCGAGTGCTCCTTCGCGAGATGGATGCCGAGCAGCTCCTCGACGACCGCGCCGAGCCCGACCCTCGGCATGCCGAGCAGGCGCGCGGCGAGTTCGGTGTCGAAGATCCGATCGGGGTCGAGGCCGACCTCGCGCAGGCACGCGAGGTCCTGGCTCGCGGCGTGCAGCACCCACTCCTCGTCGGCGATGACCGCCTGCAGGGCGGAGAAGTCGGGGATCCGGGGCGGGTCGAAGAGGAACGTGCCCGCTCCGCGCCGGTACATCTGGATCAGGTACGCGCGCTGGGAGTACTTGAAGCCGCTGGCGCGCTCGGCGTCGACCGCGATCGGGCCTTCGCCCTCGCCGAGGCGGCGGACCGCGTCGTCGAAGTCGGCGGGTGTCTCGATGACCCGCAATTCATCCACGATTCGACCTCCGTCTTGGCAGTGCGGTCACCCCCTCGGAGCGGGGAGGCAGCCCGGCCAGCATGCACAACAGTTCGCTCCAGCCTTCCACATGCGCGGCGATGCCTGCGTCGAGCGGCGTCCAGGAGGCGCGGAGCTCGATCTGGGCGCCGTCGCCCTGCCGCGCCAGTTCGCCGAAGCCGGTCGAGAGGATCTTGGTCGCGGTGCCGGATGCCGCCACGTAGTTGGCTCCTCGTGCGTCCAGGGCGTCCACCAGCCACGACCACGCGACGTCCGCGAGGAAGGGGTCGAGGCCGATATCGGTCTCCAGTGGGGCCTGGGCGAAGCAGACGATGCGGAAGCGGCCGCCCCACGGCTCGGGCTCCATCGGATCGTAGAGCAGAACGAATCGGCCCGTGCCGAGTTCCGAATCGTCGCCGTGAGGTCCGGGGGACGGGGCGACGTCGGCGGACAGCGCGACCGCGAACGGTGCGAGCGAGCCGGGCGGTGGGATCTCCTGCACGCGCAATTCCGCGCGGGGGGAGGCCGCACGCAGTGATTCGAGTGCGGCCGCGAACTCAGGGGGGTGATGCGTCGAGGAGTCGGGCACGTGTGCAGACTAGAGTCTCGACGGGGGTGCGACGCGGCGGCACGCCGCCCCCGGGTGACACCGGATCGCCGCTTCGATCGGAGGACGTCGGTGAGTCGAGGCAGAGGCACTGCGACGGTGCTCGGCGTGGTCGGCGTGGTCGCGATCGGCACGGCGGTCTTCGCCGCGATCGGCGCGATCCTGACCGCCGTGCTCACGGTGGTGTTCGCGCGGCGGGTGGTCACGCCCGAGCCCGCACGACGAGACGACGTGCACATCGTCTCGGCGGACATCCAGCGCGGGGAGGTCCGGCTCGCGGCATCCGACGAGACCCGGATGCGCGGGACCTACGGGCTCTGGTTCGATCGCGACGCCGGTCATGCGCGGGTCGGCGAGGTGCTCAGGGAGGACGGGCGCACGGTGACCCGTCGCCTCGAGTCGGTCGACTTCGGCCGGCTCGATCGAGCCCGCTCCGGCCGCATGAGCGGCTGGGTGCACCTCGGCCCCTGGGAGGTGACGGGCGACTACGACGACGTGGTGGTGGCGACGCCCCTGGGTCCGGCACCCGCATGGCTCGTGCCCGCCGGTTCCGACGGCGGAGGATCGAGCGACTGGGTGATCCAGGTGCACGGCCGGGGCGCCAAGCGCCACGAGGGGCTCCGTGCGGTCGCGCCCGTGCGCGACGCGGGCTGGACGAACCTGCTCATCAGCTTCCGGAACGACGGCGAGGCGCCGGCCAGCACCGACCGGAGGTACGGCCTGGGCGGCACGGAGTGGGCGGATGTGGTCGCCGCCGTCGGGTTCGCCCGAGAGCACGGTGCGGAGCGGATCGTGCTCATGGGCTGGTCGATGGGCGGTGCGATCTCATTGCAGGCCGTGCTGCGTTCCGAGGAGGTCCGCGAGGTGCTCGTCGGGGTGATCCTCGAGTCGCCGGCGATCGACTGGGTCGACATCCTGCGTTTCCAGGGACGGGCGATGGGTCTGCCGGGCGGCTTCGGATCGGCAGTGGCGCACGTGCTCGGCGAGCCCTGGAGCGGAGGCCTCACGGGTCTCGCCGCACCCGTCGACGTGACCGACCTCGATCCGGTGGCGAGGGCGGACGAGTTCTCGGTCCCGATGCTGCTCATGCACAGCATCGACGACGGGTTCGTGCCGATCGACGGGTCGCGGCGGCTGGCCGAGGCCAGGCCCGACCTGATCGAGTTCGAAGTGTTCGACGGCGCCCGTCACACGAAGCTCGCCAACCACGATCCCGAGCGCTGGTCCGAGCTCATCGGGTCGTGGCTGCGGCGAATCGCGGCGGCTACGCCGGAATCTGCGCCCGCAGCTGGCGCTTGACCCTGGCGAGCATGGCCGTCATGCCGCGGACCCGGAGCGGTGACACGGCCTCGCCGAGTCCCAGCGTCTGCGGGTAGTCGTCGGGGATCGCCAGCACCTCGTCGGGCGTGAGCCCCTCGATGCCCTGCACGAGGATCGAGGCGAAGCCGCGGGTGGTGGGGGCCTCGGCGGGTGCCGTCGCGTACATGTGGGCGACGCCGTCGCGGATCTCGACGAAGATGAACACCGGCGACTGGCATTCGACGACCCGCTCGAGCAGGTCGGGGTGGTCGGCGTAGTGCGGCGGCAGGGCCGGCAGCTCGTTCGAGAACTCCAGCAGCAGCTGCAGGCGGTCGGGGATGCCGAGCGCGCGGAAATCGTCGCGGGTCTCGGCGAGGCGCGTGGGGAGGGTCGAGGCGTCCATCGCCTCCATTCTCCCACCCCGCGCGCCTCGGGACTCAGCGGAGCGCGGGCGCCTCGCCCCGCTCGGAGCCGGTGACGATCGGAACGCGGACCGCGCTGCCCCATTCGGTCCACGATCCGTCGTAGTTGCGGACGTGCTCGAATCCGAGCAGGTGCGTCAGCACGAACCAGGTGTGGCTCGAGCGTTCGCCGATGCGGCAGTACGCGATGACCTCGTCGCCGTCCTGCAGGCCGACCTCGTCGCGATAGATCGCGTCGAGTTCGTCGCGGCCCTTGAACGTGCCGTCACCGGCCGCTGCCCTGGCCCACGGGACGGATGCCGCGGTCGGAATGTGACCGGCGCGCAGTGCGCCCTCCTCGGGGTAGGCGGGCGCGGTGGTGCGCTCCCCGGAGTACTCCTCGGGCGAGCGCACGTCGATGAGGGGGTTGCCGAGGTGCGCGAGCACGTCCTCCTTGAACGCGCGGATCGCGACGTCGGAGCGTTCGACGATCGGATACTCGACGGGGGTCGGCGTCGTGGCATCCGTGGTCAATTCGCGGCCCTCGGCGATCCACAGGTCGCGGCCGCCGTCGAGCAGGCGCACGTCCTCGTGGCCGAAGAGGCTGAACACCCAGAGCGCGTAGGCCGCCCACCAGTTGTTCTTGTCGCCGTAGATCACGACCGTGGAGTCGCGGGCGATGCCCTTGGCGCCGACCAGCGCGGCGAACTGTTCGCCGTCGAGGTAGTCGCGCACGACCGGGTCGTTGAGCTCGGTGTGCCAGTCGACCTTGACCGAGCCCGGGATGTGGCCGGTCTCGTAGAGGAGGACGTCTTCATCGGACTCGACGACGACGAGGCCCGGTCGGCCGAGGTTCTCAGCGAGCCAGTGCGTCGTCACGAGTCGCTCGGGGTGGGCGTACTCGGCGAACTTGGGTGCAGTGTCGAACTCGGCGGGCATGGGGTCCTCCTGTGATCGTCCGGTCGGACGGGTGCGTGAAGTGCGCGGTCTAGGCTGGTGACCTGATCCACCTCGAATCTACGCGGCGTGCCGACGGGAGTCGCCATGCCGGTCATCCGGTGCAACACGGGAGCCATTCACGCATGACCACGGCATCGAGCCATGCCCTCATCCACCTCGTCGAGCGGAATCCGTCGATCTCGGGGGAGGAGCTGGCCTCCGAACTGAGCCCGCCGCCGCAGTTCGAGCACGCCTCGTTCGAGTCGTATCGCCCCGATCCCGACTTCGCGTCGCAGCAGGGCGCGCTCGAGCGCCTCGGGGAGTTCGCCGCCGTGTGGCGTGCGCAGCGCCCCGGCGGGTTCTTCTCCCGCAACCGCAAGCCGAAGGCCGAGCTGCCCGGCGTCTACCTCGACGGCGGATTCGGCGTCGGCAAGACCCACCTGCTCGCATCGCTCTGGCACATCGCGCCGGGTCCGAAGTACTTCGGCACGTTCATCGAGTACACGGCCCTCGTGGGTGCGCTCGGGTACGCGAACGCGGTGAAGCTGCTGACGGGCGCCCGCCTGATCTGCATCGACGAGTTCGAACTCGACGATCCCGGCGACACGATGCTCATGACGCGCTTCCTGGGTGAGCTCATGGCCGGCGGCACGCGGGTCGCCGCGACGTCGAACACGCCGCCGAACGCGCTCGGCGAGGGGCGGTTCGCCGCCGCGGACTTCCTCCGCGAGATCCACGCGCTGTCCGCGAACTTCGAGACCCTGCGCATCGACGGCCTCGACTACCGTCGCCGCGACACCGAGGGGCGCGCCTCGACGATCGAGGGCGACGAGGCGGTCGAACACACGGCGACGGCCCTCGCAGGACGAGGTCACCGGGTCTCCCTCGATTCCTTCGACGAGCTCATCGCGCACCTGGCGACGGTGCACCCCTCGAAGTACGTGAAGCTGCTCGCCGACGTCGAGTTCATCGCCCTCGAGGGCGTGCACGAGCTGTCCGACCAGAACGCCGCCCTCCGCCTCGTCGCGTTCATCGACCGCGTGTACGACGCCGAGGTGCCGATCATCGCGAGTGGGTTGCCGCTCGACCAGGTCTTCGACGCCGACATGATGGCCGGCGGGTACCGCAAGAAGTACCTCCGGGCCATGAGCCGCATGATCGCGCTCACGACCGGAGAGCTCCCGCCGCACGACTGATCGGCATTCCCCGAGTCGTTTCACATCGCTTGGGCGGCACCGTGAAACGTGCTGTTTACGCGCCGGTCGAGTGCGTAACATCCGTGAAACAGAACGCGGTTCCGCTCGAAACGTCCTCTCGTGAAACTTGGCCACACAGGTTCCCCCACCCGTGGTTTCCCCGAGAGAGGTTCGAGATGGATCAAGGCAACACTGCGTTCCTGTTGATCATGGCGGCATTGGTGCTGCTCATGACACCCGGACTCGCATTCTTCTATGGTGGCCTCGTCAAGGCGAAGAGCGTCATCAGCATGATGATGATGAGCTTCGGCGCGATCGGCCTCATCGGCGTCCTCTGGGTGCTGTACGGCTACGCGATCGCCTTCCCCGGCTCCGAGGGACTCGTTCCGCCGTGGTCCATCGACTGGTCCGCCATCGGCCTCACGAGCCTCCTCGAGGTTCCCGAGGGCGCAGCGTTCCCGCCGCTCGCATTCGTCGCCTTCCAGGCGACGTTCGCGATCATCACGGTCGCACTGATCTCGGGTGCGATCGCCGACCGCGCCAAGTTCGGCGCATGGATGGTCTTCGCGGCCATCTGGGCGACCATCGTGTACTTCCCGGTCGCGAGCTGGGTCTTCAACTTCGGCCTGGCCGATGACGGTTCGTTCGCCTACGGCGGCTGGACCACCTACGGCATGCAGGAGGCCTTCGGAGTCGGCGTCATCGACTTCGCCGGTGGCACGGCCGTGCACATCAACGCCGGTGCCGCAGCGCTCGCGCTGGCCCTCGTTCTCGGCAAGCGCGTCGGATTCTCCAAGGGCGCCCACGTCCCTCACAACCCGCCGTTCGTGCTCCTCGGCGCCGGCCTCCTCTGGTTCGGCTGGTTCGGCTTCAACTCCGGTTCGGAGCTCGCAGCAGACGGCACGGCCGCACTCGCCTGGGTCAACACGCTCGCAGCTCCCGCAGCCGCCCTGCTCGCCTGGCTCCTCGTCGAGAAGATCAAGGACGGCAAGCCCACCTCGGTGGGCGCCGCGTCCGGTGCGGTCGCCGGCCTCGTCGCCATCACTCCCGCGTGCGCCTCGCTCACCCCGGGTTGGGCGATCGTCCTCGGGATCATCGCCGGTGCGGTCTGCGCGCTGGCCATCGACCTGAAGTTCAAGTTCGGGTTCGACGACTCGCTCGACGTGGTGGGCATCCACCTCGTCGGCGGCCTCATCGGAACGCTGTACCTGGGCTTCTTCGCCAACAACACCGGCCTCATCTACAGCGGCAACCTGACGCAGCTGATGGTGCAGGCGATCGCAGCCTTCACGGTCCTGATCTACTCGTTCGTGCTCGCGTTCGTCATCGGTTTCATCGTCGACAAGACGATGGGCTTCCGCGTGACGAACGAGGACGAGGTCGCAGGCATCGACACGGTCGTGCACGGCGAGGACGCGTACAAGCTCGAGACCGTCTGACCTCTTCGGGCTCGCTGAATCACCGCGAGGGCGGTGGGGTAGTGTGCGGGTGTGACTGACACCGGCCGCTTCCTCACCGCCCTTCGGCGTGCCATCGGCAGCCTCTTCGGAACGACGGGCAGGACCGGCACGCGAACGGATGCAGCGGGGCGGGCCACGGTGGCCACCGGGCTGCTCTCACCGGGGCAGGGCGGCCCTGCGGCCACGACCGAGGTCGATCCGGGGTCCCTTCGGAAGGTGCGGCTCGCCTACGCGCCGTCGAAGGACGGAACGCCCGACCCCGGCGAGATCGTGTGGACCTGGGTCCCCTACGAGGAGCGCGACGGACGAGGCAAGGATCGCCCCGTGGTCGTCATCGCGGCATCCGGCACCGACGCCGTGCTCGCGGTGCAGCTCACGAGCAAGGCTCATGAGGGCTCGCGTGACTTCGTGGCCCTGGGCACCGGGGCATGGGATGCCGCCGGTCGGCCGAGCTGGGCGAACATCGACCGCGTGTTCGTGGTGCACACCGCCGGCATGCGCCGGGAGGCGGCTTCCCTCGACGCGCCGCGATACCTGCGGCTGGCCGAGGCGCTGACGGCCCGGTACGGCTGGTCCTGAGGCCGCATGGTCGCATGGAGGGTCGATCGCGCGGGGGTTGAATCGCGCGGCGTTGATTCGCACAGCGTTAACGCGAAGAACGCCCCCTGTGGAGAGGGGGCGTTCGTGGGCGATGCCGGGCTCGAACCGACGACCTCTTCCGTGTGAAGGAAGCGCGCTACCAGCTGCGCCAATCGCCCATGTGTGGGTCACGCTCACCGGGGTGACCGCGGACTCGATACTAGCCGACGATCCGTGCCGAATGCACATCGTGGGGTCAGGGCCGGTTTCCGCATGGGTCGGGGTGGTCGTTTCGGCGTGCGGTCGAGTCGTTTCGGGCGACCCGAGGACACATCGGGCGCACCTCCGCCGGGGAGAGGGCCCGATGAGCGCCGCGCGGGCGGTGACACGCCCGGGAATCTCAGCTGGATTCCGGCTGTGATCGGGCTGAACGTCGGGTGAACGTCGCTCAGTTTGTGAATCGCTCCGGGTATCGGTTAGAGTCTCTCTGCACGCAGAAATGCGAAAGCAAATGCGGATGTGGCGCAGTGGTAGCGCATCACCTTGCCAAGGTGAGGGTCGCGAGTTCGAATCTCGTCATCCGCTCTGATCAGGATCTGAGCGCAAGCATAGGTCCTGTTCTTTGGTGGAGAACCCATACACGGTGGATTGGCCGAGAGGCGAGGCAGCGGCCTGCAAAGCCGTATACACGGGTTCGAATCCCGTATCCACCTCCAAGCTGTGAACATGTTCGCAGCCTTGGGCGATTGGCGCAGCGGTAGCGCGCTTCCCTGACACGGAAGAGGTCACTGGTTCGATCCCAGTATCGCCCACCACAACAGCCCCGGCTCATCGAGCCGGGGCTGTTCGCGTCTCATCGGGCAGTCGTCACCAGGGCGACGGAGCCGGGGGAGCGACCACCGGCGGCCGATCGTTGCACGTGATGAGGTTGGGCACGTAGGGCGCGAGCCAGGCCGTGCCGGGGTGGAACTCGTTCGCGTCGACCCCGTCGTTGCCGCCGAGGTCGGCGAGCGAGAACTCCGAGCCGTTCGCCCAGTCCCAGTTGAACGCGCCGCAGTTGTTCACGCCCCAGTGGCCGACGCCCCGAACGTCGACGTTCTCGAAGCTCGCCGAACCGGCCGTCCGCGCATTGACCACGTTCGTGCTCGTTCCATCCACGCGGATGTCCCGGAACCGCACGCCGTCGATCCGGTACTGGTCCTTGACCCCCCACTCGGTGACGAGCATCATCGCGCTGTACGTGCTGTCGAGGAAGTGGTCGCCGCTCACCACGATCTCCGCCTGGTCGATCGAGCGATCGAGGGCGTAGAACCAGATGGCGCCCAGCCCGATGTTCCAATTCAGCTCGTAGGTTCCGGAGCGCACCGTCGAGTTGTCGGTGATGGCGAGCGCGCCGTCGAACGGCTCCGCACCGAACCTGGAGCCCACGTGGATGCCGCTGCCCTCGCGCACGGGATCGGCCACGAGGTTGCCCGACACCGTCGTGTCGGCGCCGCCGTAGATCGCGATCCCGTTCGCGAGCGACGGCGACTGCACCGTGTTCCGCGAGAACGTGTTTCCCGAGTTCGACTGGTGCTCCGACCACATCGCGAGACCGTCGTCGCCGGTGTTGCGCACGAAGGTGTTCGCGACCGTGGAATCGGTCACCCCGGTGTGGAAGTTCAGTGCGTCGGCCATCTGGTCGACGATGATGTTGTCCTCGACCACGAGGCCGTCCATCGGTCCGTCGAACCACATGCCCACCTTCGTGTGACGGATGTGCAGGCCGCGGATGCTCGAGTCGCTCAGCGCGCCGCCGATGCCGTTCACCTGGTCGGTGTCGATGCGCTCCCGCACGTCGCCCTCGATCGCGAAGCCCGAGAGGTGCACGTTCGTACTGCCACCGCTCGCGGCATCCCTGCCGTAGAAGCCCACCCCGGTGTGCACGGAGCCGTCGGGCGACGGCTCGTCCAGCGCCACCTCGCGCCCGCGGATGACGGTGTACCAGTTGCCGGCGCCCTCGATGGTGACGTCGTCGATGATGATGTGCCGGCTGACCGAGAAGACGCCCGGCGGCACGTACACCGGGAGCTCGTGCCGCTTGGCGAACGCGATGGCGCGGTCGAAGGCGGATGCCGCGTCGCGGCGTCCGGTCGGATCCGCGCCGAAGAGCAGGACGTTCGCGGCCTTCAGCCGCACATGCGGCGGTGCCACGCGCTCGGTGTCGATGAGGTCGATGGTCGTGAGCGCAGCCGTGGTCCTCTTCGGTGCGGTGAGGCGGATCACGTCGCCGGCGCGATACGTCTTCGGCAGCAGCATCCGCTGCTCGTCGTAGAAGTGCATCGGGCGGAACGGTTTCGCGACCTCGAACCCCTCACCGGGGACGCATCCGCACTCCGTGATCCACCAGTCGGGGTGAAGGAGCCCCGCGTTCGGGTCGTTCGTGAACGGGTACTGGTTGTACAGCCAGGAGTACTCCGAGGTGAGGGTCATCGTCTGCGCCTTGCCGCCGTTGACGGCGACCGTGAGCGGGGCCCGGAGTCCGCCGCCGTCGGCGGCGTCGGGGATGCTGTAACGCACCGTGATCGCGTTCGTGGCGGCGGGCAGCGTGAACTCGACGTGTTCTCCCGGCGCGAGCTGCACGGCGCTTCGACCGGATGCCTCGGCGGGGAGCGTGTACGCATCGCGACCCGGCCCGATGACGGTACCGGTGTGCACGGCGTTCTCGGCCTCCTGCTCGAGGAATCCGACGTCCGCTCCTCGACCCTCGACGAGCGCCGGGTCGATGCCCGCGCGCGTGACGACCGGCGGCGGGGCGGCGGGCGCGGCCGTGGCTGCGAGCGGCCCGGCGACCACGGCCGCCGCGAAGGCGACGGCGGGGATCGTCAGGACGGCGGCGGCGCGGCGGAGCCGTGCGGTCCGGCGCTCGAGCGGTGGGATCGGGTGCACAGGGTGTCGCATGTCACGGGTCATCGTCGACTCGTTCCTCTCGATGGCGTCATCGCACCGGGCGTCGCCCGGGGGAGTGAGGCGAATGTACGGCCGGGCTCGGGTCTCGGACAAGGCCTCATGGTCGAATGTCGAGAAGTTGTCGAGTTCTTTCAAGGAAGGGCGCAAGCACGCGCAAGCGACGGTCGAGCGGGGGCGCGAACGCGCAAGATGCGACGCAAGCGACGACCGTGCCGGACCGACGCCCACCCGCGCGAAGCGGGACCCGCGGCCGCACTACAGTTGAAGGGTTCATCTCAACGCACAGGGAGTGGTTCACAGTGGCCGACGGTTTCGAGCTCTTCACCGATCGCTCCGTTGTCGCAATGCGCGTCAACGGCGAGCTCAAGGATCTCGCCACGACGGTGACGGATGCCGACGAGGTCGAGCCCGTCACGATCGATTCGCCCGACGGGCTCTCGATCCTGCGTCACTCCGCGGCGCACGTGCTCGCCCAGGCCGTGCAGTCGATCAATCCCGAGGCCAAGCTCGGCATCGGACCTCCCGTCACCGACGGCTTCTACTACGACTTCGACGTCGCCGAGGCGTTCAGCACCGACGACCTCAAGGCGCTCGACAAGGAGATGAGCCGCATCATCCGCTCGGGCCAGCGGTTCGTGCGTCGCGTCGTGGCCGACGACGAGGCACGGGCGGAACTCGCCGGTGAGCCGTACAAGCTCGAGCTGATCGGGCTCAAGGGCTCCGGTGGACACGGCAAGGGCTCAGGCGACGACCACGAGTCCGTCGAGGTCGGCGCCGGCGAACTGACGATCTACGACAACGTCGACCCGAAGACGGGCGACGTCGTCTGGAAGGACCTCTGCCGCGGCCCGCACCTGCCGAACACCCGCATGATCGGCAACGGCTGGGCTCTCCAGCGCGTCGCCGGCGCGTACTGGCGCGGCAGCGAGAAGAACCCGCAGCTGCAGCGCATCTACGGCACCGCATGGCCCACGAAGGACGAGCTGCGCGCGTACCAGCAGCGACTCGAGGAGGCCGCGAAGCGCGACCACCGCAAGCTCGGCAAGGACCTCGACCTCTTCTCGTTCCCCGACGAGATCGGCTCGGGCCTCTCGGTGTGGCATCCGAAGGGCGGTGTCGTGCGCGGCGAGATGGAGCAGCACGCGCGGCGCCGACACATCGAGGGCGGGTACACCTACGTCTACACGCCGCACATCTCCAAGGAAGACCTCTTCCTCACCTCGAACCACCTCGTCACCTATCGCGAGGGCATGTTCCCGCCCATCGTGATGGACGAGGAGCGCGATGCCGAGGGCAACATCACCAAGCAGGGTCAGGACTACTACCTGAAGCCAATGAACTGCCCCATGCACATCCTGATCTACAAGGAGCGTGCGCGCAGCTACCGCGACCTGCCCATGCGGCTCGCCGAGAACGGCACCGTCTACCGCAACGAGCTCTCCGGCGCCCTGCACGGACTCACCCGCGTCCGCGGCTTCACCCAGGACGACTCGCACCTCTTCGTGACGCCCGAGCAGCTCGAGGAGGAGGCGACCCGGGTCCTCGAGTTCGTCATCTCGATGCTCCGCGACTTCGGGCTCGAGGACTTCGAACTCGAACTCTCGATGCGCGACGACGAGAAGTCGAAGTGGATCGGCTCCGAGGAGTTCTGGGAGTACTCGACGAACGCCCTGCGCAATGTCGCCGTCGCGAGTGGCCTGAAGCTCACGGAGGTGCCGGGCGAAGCGGCCTTCTACGGACCGAAGATCGACCTGAAGACGCGCGACGCGATCGGGCGCACCTGGCAGCTGTCCACGGTGCAGGTCGACCCGAACCTGCCCGAGCGATTCGAGCTCGAGTACATGGGTCCCGACGGCGAGAAGCACCGCCCGATCATGATCCACCGGGCGCTCTTCGGTTCCATCGAGCGGTTCTTCGCGATCCTGCTCGAGCACTACGCCGGGGCCTTCCCGGTGTGGCTGGCGCCGGTGCAGGTCGTCGGCATCCCCGTCGCCGAGGAGTTCGCCCCGTACCTCGGCGCGGTGATCGCCCAGTTGCGCGCCTCCGGAGTCCGAGCAGAGCTCGACTCGAGCGATGAGCGCATGCAGAAGAAGATCCGCACGCACACCACCCAGAAGGTGCCGGTGCAGCTCATCGCGGGGGAGCAGGACCGCTCCGGCGAGACCGTGTCATTCCGTTTCCGCGACGGCACGCAGACCAACGGCGTGCCCATCGACGAGGCCGTCGCGCTGATCCTCGACGTGATCGCCTCGAGGAAGCTCGTCAACACGGCCGAGGACCTGGCGTGACCGACCCGTCGGCGGGCTCGGAGACCGCGCCGGACGCGGTTCCCGGGCTCGTCGACGCGGCCGCGTTCGCGAGCGTGCCCGATGCGTTCCAGCGACTCTGGACACCGCATCGCATGGCGTACATCAACGCCGGCGCCGACGCGATGCGCGCGGCGTGCCCGTTCTGCGCTGCACCCGAGAAGTCGGATGCCGACGGGCTGATCGTGCATCGCGGTCGCACGGCCTACGTCCTGCTGAACCTGTTCCCGTACAACTCCGGGCACCTGCTGATCTGCCCGTACCGCCACATCGCGACGTACGACCAGGCCACGGCCGAGGAGGTCGCCGAGATCGGCGAGCTCACGCAGGTCGGCATGCGGGTGCTGCGCGACGTATCACGATGCGACGGTTTCAACATCGGGATGAACCAGGGAGCGGTCGCCGGGGCGGGTGTCGACGAGCACCTCCACCAGCACGTGGTGCCGCGATGGGCGTCCGACGCGAACTTCTTCCCGATCATCGCGAGGACGAAGGCGCTCCCGCAGTTGCTCGGCGAGGTCCGCGAGGCCGTCGCCGGAGCCTGGCCGGCCTGAGCCGGTTCTCGAGCCGCGCCGGGCGGGATTCCCCGTGGAACCCCGCCGCCGACAGGCCGGCTCGCGTCAGCGAACCTGTCGCACGTCGAACTGCATGCGAGGGTTGGCGTACGCCTCCTGCGACTCGACGAGCTGCAATTCGCGTTCGCCCGACTCGTGGGTGCGCTCGAGCAGGTCGAACACGCTGGACGTCGTGCGGGCGAGGGCGTCGGCCGCATCGCGCGTGCGCAGGTAGTGGGCGGTGAACAGCGCCGCGCTGACATCGCCCGACCCGTTCGCCTTCATCGGCAGGAGCGGTGTCTGGACGATCCAGGCGCCGGCGTCGTCGACCGCGAGCATCTCGATGGTGCCTTCTTCGCGGTCGGGGCGCTCCACGCTGGTCACGAGGACGACCGACGGGCCGGTTGCGCGCACGAGATCCACGGAGGCGAGCGTCGATTCGAGCGTGTCGGGCTCGGTGCCGGTGAGGAATCCGAGCTCGAACTGGTTCGGGGTGATCAGGTCCGCGGCGGGAACCACGCGATCGCGGAGGAGGATCGGGATGGCCGGTGCGACGAAGCATCCGGACTTCGCATTGCCCATGACCGGGTCGCACGCGTAGATCGCATCGGGGTTCGCGGCCTTGACCGCTGCCACGGCATCGAGGATGACGTCGGCGATGCCCTCGCCGCCCTGATATCCCGAGAGCACGGCATCGACCTGCGGGAACGCGCCGCGCTCCTCGATGCCCGTGATGACCTCTCGCACGTCGTCGGGGCTGATCATCGGGCCGCGCCACGTGCCGTACCCGGTGTGGTTGGAGAAGTTCACGGTGTAGACGGGGAGCACCTCCACGCCGATGCGCTGGAGGGGGAACACGGCCGCCGAGTTGCCGACGTGGCCGTAGGCCACGGCCGACTGGATCGAGAGAATCTTCACCGATCGATCATCGCACCTCCGGCGGTGGGACTCAGCCCGCGGCCCTGACCTGTTCGACGGCGGCGCGCGCGGATGCCCCGAGGTCGGCCGCCAGCTTGCGCTGGTCGGCGTCATCGAGGTCGTGGACGGTGAGGCGCAGGCGCTCGGAGGGCGCGCGGTCGCCGAGTGCGAACTCGTCGCCGGGACGCGCGAGCCATCCGCGTCGCATCAACTGCTCCGAGACCGCTCGCGCCGGCGCGCCGAGCGGGACCCACACGCTGAGTCCGTCGCCGGCCGTCGTCGGGAGACCCTGCCGCGTCACGAGTTCGGCGAACGCCGCGTTGCGGGCGGCGTAGTGCTCGCCGGCCGCCCGGACGCCCGCCGCGACATCCGGATCGGTCGCGAGTGCGTGGACGAGTCGCTGCAGCAGGTGGCTCACCCAGGTCGTGCCCGGGGTCAGTCGCATGGCGAGACGGTCGGCCGTCTCCGGATCGGACGCCGTGACCGCCAGGCACATGTCGGGTCCGAGGAATTTCGACACCGAGCGCACCAGCGCCCAGCGCCGATGCTCGGCGCCGATGAGCGAGTGGTACGGCTGCTGCGAGAGGAGCGAGTAGTGATCGTCCTCGATGACGAGGACGTACGGATGCTCGCGCAGCACGGCGCGCAGGTCTGCCGCGCGACCCGCGGTGAGGCTGGCGCCCGTCGGGTTCTGGGCGCGCGGCGTGCAGATGACCGCCCGCACGCCCTGGTCGAGCGCGGCCCTGAGCCCCGCGACGGTCATGCCCTCGTCGTCGACCGGAACCGGGACGGGCCGATATCCGGCGACGCGAACCGTGTGGATGCTCGTGAGGAAGCACGGATCCTCGAGGGCCACGGCGTCGTCGCGGGTGAGCGCCTGCGCGAGGAGTCGCTCCATCGCGTCGGCGGCGCCGCTCGTGACCGTCAGGCGGACATCGGCGCCGACGGGCAGGTCGGCGCTCATCCACGCTTGCGCCCATCGCGCCAGGCCGGGATCGATGACCGGCTCGCCGTAGAGCACGGGGCGCCGGGCGATGCTGGCCAACGCCACCGACGGATCGGGGATGCGGGCGGGGTCTGGGTTGCCCGTGCCGATGTCGCGGAGCGCCGTCTCGGCGGCGAAGCCCTCCTGGGCGACCGTGGAGGCGCCGGCCACGAGCGTGCCCCCGCGGCCGAGCGTGACGACGACGCCCGCGTTCGTGAGCTGCCGGTAGGCCGAGACCGCGGTGTTGCGGTTGACGCCGAGCTGTTCCGCCAGGGCGCGCACGGAGGGGAGCGCATCGCCCGGACGGAGCGCGCCGCGCTCGATGAGCGTGCGCAGGCTGTCGGCGATCTTGGCCGCGGAACGACCTTCGATGTCGGTGATCACGTCACGCCCTTCCTCTTGTCTGAGGCCATGCTATCTTTTGGCCTAGGACAATGTTTCCCGTTGATCCGTACTCCTGCGCGACATCCGCGCACCTCCGAGAGGATCCCCCTGTGACCGTATCCGAGACGGGTTCGAGCCGCGTCAAGCGCGGCCTCGCCGAGATGCTGAAGGGCGGCGTCATCATGGACGTCGTCACCCCCGAGCAGGCGCGCATCGCCGAGGACGCCGGCGCCGTCGCCGTCATGGCACTCGAGCGCGTACCCGCCGACATCCGTTCCCAGGGCGGCGTCGCCCGCATGAGCGACCCGGACCTCATCGACGCGATCATCGCCGAGGTGTCGATCCCCGTCATGGCGAAGGCTCGCATCGGCCACTTCGTCGAGGCGCAGGTGCTGCAGGCCCTCGACGTCGACTACATCGACGAGTCCGAGGTGCTCTCGCCCGCCGACTACGTGAACCACATCGACAAGTGGGCGTTCAACACGCCGTTCGTCTGCGGCGCCACGAACCTCGGTGAGGCGCTTCGTCGCATCAACGAGGGCGCGGCCATGATCCGCTCCAAGGGCGAGGCCGGCACCGGCGACGTCTCCGAGGCGACGAAGCACATCCGCAAGATCTCGTCCGAGATCAACGTGCTCCGCTCGATGACGAAGGACGAGCTCTACGTCGCGGCCAAGGAACTGCAGGCCCCCTACGAGCTCGTGCTCGAGGTCGCAGAGACCGGCAAGCTCCCGGTCGTGCTCTTCGTCGCCGGTGGCGTCGCCACCCCCGCGGATGCCGCGATGATGATGCAGCTCGGCGCCGACGGCGTCTTCGTCGGCTCGGGCATCTTCAAGTCGGGCAACCCCGAGGCTCGCGCGGCCGCCGTCGTCAAGGCGACCACGTTCTACGACGACCCGTCCGTGATCGCCTCGGTCTCGCGCGGGCTCGGCGAGGCGATGGTCGGCATCAACGTCGCGGACCTCGCCGCACCCCACCGCCTCGCCGAGCGCGGCTGGTGACGACGAACCTGCGAAGCGAGTCGCTCGACGCGGGGGACGCGGCTCCGGCCGGCCCCCGCGTCGGGGTGCTCGCGCTGCAGGGCGATTTCCGCGAGCACGCCCATGTGCTCACGGAGCTCGGTGCGCAGGTCGCGCTGGTCCGACGTCCGGAGGAGCTCGACGGCGTCGACGGGCTGGTGATCCCGGGCGGCGAGTCGAGCGTGATGGACAAGCTCGCCCGCATGTTCGGGCTCGCGGAGCCGTTGAAGGCGGCCATCGCATCGGGCCTGCCGGTCTACGGCACGTGCGCCGGGCTCATCATGCTCGCCGACACCGTGCTCGACGCCATCGCGGGCCAGGAGTCGCTCGGTTGCCTCGACGTGGTCGTGCGGCGCAACGCGTTCGGGTCGCAGAACCAGTCGTTCGAGACGGACCTCGACGTCCCCGCGCTCGGTGGCGATCCCGTGCACGCGGTCTTCATCCGCGGCCCGGTGGTCGAGTCGGTCGGTGCGGCGGCGACCGCGCTCGCCAGCCTCGCCGACGGGCGCGTCGTCGCCGTCGAGCAGGGCAATCTCCTCGGCACGAGCTTCCATCCCGAGATCACGGGGGAGCATCGCTTCCACGAGTACTTCCTCGAGAAGGTGCGCTCGCGCGCGAGGGCCTGAACCGGCCGTCCCGTCTCCGCGCTGCGACGTCGACGGGATGCTGCGACGACCGTGAGTGCGCTCGACGATGGCCTTTCTGCATGGGTCGCCCCCCGCTGCATGACGTGAACGCATCGACGTCGTCGGTATCAATGACCTGAACGCATCGATCGGG
Source organism: Agromyces sp. Marseille-Q5079 (assembly GCF_051016555.1). Classification (NCBI taxonomy): domain Bacteria; kingdom Bacillati; phylum Actinomycetota; class Actinomycetes; order Micrococcales; family Microbacteriaceae; genus Agromyces; species Agromyces sp. Marseille-Q5079. The sequence goes on from NZ_JBPEJF010000011.1 coordinate 41,020, forward strand.
CATCGAGGCCATCGGAGCCCGGCCGGGCCGGGCCGGAACGGGGCGTCGGGCATCGGCCCGCGATCGTCCCGGGTGGGGCGATCGCCCTGCCCGGTATCCTCGACGGCGTGACCGAGTACATCGCACTGCTTCGAGGGGTCAACGTCGGTGGCATCACCGTGAAGTCCGCCGACCTGCGCGACCTGTTCGAGTCCTTGGGATTCACGTCGGTGCGCACCGTGCTCGCCAGCGGCAACGTCGCGTTCGAGCACGGCGGCCGCGAGGCATCCGCGAAGGTGAAGGCCCGCATCGAGCGGGCATTGGGCGACCGGTTCGGATACGAGGCCTGGATCGTGCTGATCACGCGTGAGCGATTGGCGGCGGTCGTCGGGGCGTTCCCGTTCGACGAGCGCCTCGAGGGCTGGCATCCCTACGTGCTCTTCGGATCCGACGCCGAGCACCTCGAAGCGCTGGCGGATGCCGCGGGGGAGCTGGACCCGGGCGACGACGTCGTCGTCGCGGGCGACGGGGTCCTGTATTGGCACAACCGCCGCGCGCGCGGCATCGACAGCGCATTCGCGAAGCTGGCGGCGAAGGCCGTCTACAAGCGCACCACCACCAATCGCAACCTCAGGACGCTGCACAAGCTGCTCGCGCCCTGACGAGCGCCGCGCAACGGCTGGATTAGACTGGGCGGGCGCACGCCGCCACCGGCGCTGGCGCACAGGATTCGATTCAGGAGACGCATGTCCGGGCATTCCAAGTGGGCGACGACCAAGCACAAGAAGGCCGTCATCGACCAGCGCCGCGCCAAGTCGTTCGCGAAGCTCATCAAGAACATCGAGGTCGCCGCGAAGATGGGCGGCGCCGACATGTCGGGCAACCCGACGCTCGTCGACGCGGTGCAGAAGGCGAAGAAGACCTCGGTCCCCAACGACAACATCGATCGTGCGATCAAGCGCGGCGCCGGACTCACCGGTGAGTCCATCGACTACGCGACGATCATGTACGAGGGCTACGGCCCGAACGGGGTGGCGCTGCTCGTCGAGTGCCTCACCGACAACAAGAACCGCGCCGCGGCCGAGGTCCGCACGCTGATGAGCCGCAACGGCGGCACGATGGCCGACCCCGGGTCGGTGGCCTACAACTTCGCGCGCAAGGGCGTCATCGTCGTCGCCAAGGCCGACGGTCTCACCGAAGACGACGTGCTCGGCGCCGTGCTCGATGCCGGAGCCGAAGAGGTCACCGACGAGGGCGAGACCTTCGAGGTCATCACCGAGGCATCCGACATGGTCGCCGCCCGCACGGCGCTCCAGGAGGCGGGCATCGACTACGACTCGGCCGACGCCGCGTTCGTGCCCTCGCTCAAGATCGAGATCGACGCCGAGACGGCGCGCAAGGTGTTCCGCCTGATCGACGCGCTCGAAGACAGCGACGACGTGCAGAACATCTACAGCAACTTCGACCTCTCGGCCGAGGTCCAGGCCGAGCTCGAGACCGAGGAGTAGCGGATCGCCGTGCGCGTGCTCGGCATCGACCCCGGACTCACCCGTTGCGGTGTGGGCGTCGTCGATGTCGAGCCGAACCGCACGGCGAGGCTCGTCGACGTCATCGTGCTGCGGTCGCCCGCCGACCTGGACACCCCGAACCGGCTCGTGCGCATCGCCGACGGGCTCGAGGCGATCATCGACGAGCATCGGCCGCAGGCGGTCGCGCTCGAGCGCGTGTTCGCCCGCAGCGACGTCTCGACCATCATGGGCACCGCGCAGATCTCCGGCGTGGCGATGCTGCTGGCGGCCCGCCGCCGTCTTCCGGTCGCGCTCCACACCCCGAGTGAGGTGAAGGCCGCGATCACCGGCTACGGACGCGCCGACAAGGCGCAGGTCGGCGCCATGGTCGCCCGCATCCTCGGCCTCGACGCGGTTCCCAAGCCGGCGGATGCCGCCGACGCGCTCGCGCTCGCGATCTGCCACGCCTGGCGCACCGGGGGCGTCGCCGGCGCGGCGGTGTCGGATGCCGCCCTGCCGTCGCCCGCGGGCGGCACGACGACTCCCGCGCAGGAGGCGTGGCTCGCCGCCGAACGCTCCGCTGCGGTGTCGGGGGCCGCCCGTAGGCTGAGGAAGTGATCTCATCGCTTCGCGGGCCCGTGCTCGCCGCTGCCGGAACGACGCTCGTCCTCGATGTCGGGGGAGTCGGCTTCCAGGTCAACACCACGCCGGCGCTCGTGCTCGCCTCGCGTGAGGGGCATGAGACCACCGTCCACACCAGCCTCATCGTCCGCGAAGACGCGCTGACCCTGTTCGGTTTCGGCACACGCGACGAGCTCGACGTGTTCGAGCTCCTCATCGGGGTCACGGGCGTGGGCCCCCGCTCGGCCCTCGGGGTCCTCTCGGCGATGTCGCCATCGCAGATCGCGACGGCCATCGCCGCCGACGACGATTCGGCGTTCCGCAAGGTGAGCGGCATCGGCCCCAAGACGGCGAAGCTCATCACGCTCTCCCTCGCGGGCAAGCTCATCGCGCCGCGCGTGGCGGATGCCGCATCCGACACGGTCTCCGCCGGCGCCCGCGGGGTGTCCGAGAGCGTCCTCGCGGCGCTCACCGGCCTCGGGTGGACCGAGCGGGCGGCTTCGGAGGCCGTCGACGAGGTGCTCGCGGAGCTCCCCGAGGCGGATGCGGCCTCCGTGCCCGCCGTGCTCAGGCTGTCACTGGCCCGGCTCGGCCCGTCGCAGCAGTCCGGGCGCACGCGATGACCGACGACGCCGAGGCGGAGATCGCCCTCACCGATCCGGTGCTGGCATCCGAGGCCGAGCTCGCCTTCGAAGGGGCGCTGCGTCCCCGGAGCCTCGCCGAGTTCGTCGGCCAGACCCGGGTGCGCGGGCAGCTGCAGTTGCTGCTGACCGCCGCGACGATCCAGCAGCGCACGCCCGACCACATCCTCCTCGCGGGTCCGCCCGGATTGGGCAAGACCACCCTCGCCATGATCGTGGCGCACGAGGGCGGCCGGCCGTTGCGCATGTCGAGCGGGCCGGCGATCCAGCACGCGGGCGACCTGGCAGCCATCCTGAGCTCGCTGGTGCCCGGCGAGGTCCTCTTCATCGACGAGATCCATCGCATGGCGCGCTCGGCCGAGGAGATGCTGTACCTCGCCATGGAGGACTTCCGCATCGACATCATGGTCGGCAAGGGCGCCGGTGCGACCTCCGTTCCGCTCGACCTCGCCCCCTTCACGCTCGTCGGGGCCACGACCAGGGCGGGCCTCCTGCCGAATCCGCTCCGCGACCGCTTCGGGTTCACGGCCCACCTCGAGTTCTACGACGAGGCCGAGCTGGAGCAGGTGCTCGCCCGTGCGGCCGTGCTGCTCGGACTCGACATCGACCGCGAGGCGATCGCCGAGATCGCCGGTCGGTGCCGTGGAACCCCTCGAATCGCGAACCGCCTCCTGCGCCGTGTCCGCGACTACGCGCTCGTGCACACCGGCCGCGCAGACCTGGCCGCGGTCCGCGCCGCGCTCGACCTCTACGACGTCGACGAACTGGGCCTCGACCGGCTCGACCGCGCGGTGATGCAGATCATCCTCACGCGGTTCGGCGGAGGGCCCGTCGGACTCAATACGCTCGCGGTCTCCGTGGGTGAGGAGTCCGAGACGATCGAGGCGGTCGTCGAGCCGTTCCTCGTGCGGATCGGCCTGATCACGCGAACCCCGCGCGGGCGCGTCGCGACCCCGGCGGCGTGGCGGCATTTCGGCCTCGCCTCGGGCGAAACGGCGCTGCCGATCGATGACCTATAATCCATTGAGGCATCGTCCTCACCGCCGTCGACTTCGTGCGGTATGCCGCACACCGGAAGGTTCTGCCCCCTCATGACGCTTGATCCGTTCACCATCATCATGCTCGCCGTTCTGGCGGTCCTGATCTTCTTCATGTTCCGCAACTCGCGCAAGCGTCAGGCCGAGGCTCAGAAGCTGCAGTCGAGTGTCGTTCCGGGTGCGAAGGTGATGACGAACTCCGGTGTCTTCGGCACGATCCTCTCGATCGACGAAGAAGAGAACCAGGTCCTCCTCGAGACCACGCCGGGCACCGTCCTGAACGTGCACCGCCAGACGGTCTCCCGCGTGGTCGAGCCGGTCGCCGTCGCCGACGACGACGCCGCCGAGGTCGAGAGCACCCCCGAGCTCGGCGCCGAGCCCGAGTTCGGAGAGCGCGTCGACGAGACGCACCCGACCGAGACTCCGACCGATGACGCGTCCGATCTCAAGAAGAAGTCGGACGACTAAGACTCCCACCCGAGGCTCCGCCCGCGCGTTCGCGCGCGGGCTCCTGCAAAGAAAGCAGAACCCGTGGCTGCACCCTCCAAGCGGTCGTCGCGCCCGACGTCCGTCCGTAAGGCTTGGCGCTCGCTGACCTGGCTCGCCGTGATCATCGTCGGCCTGTTCGCCATCAATGCCGCAGGCGTGATCTGGGGCGGAGGCTCCTGGACGCCCAAGCTCGCACTCGACCTCGAGGGCGGCACGCAGATCATCCTCGAGCCACAGCTCGAGAGCGGTCAGACGGCGAGCCAGGAACAGCTCGACCAGGCCGTCTCGATCATCCGCCAGCGCGTCGACGCGTCGGGCGTCGCGGAGCCCGAGATCAACACCGAGGGTTCGAACGTCGTCGTTCGCATCCCGGGCGAGCTCGACGACCAGACCCGTGCGCGCATCGAGCAGTCCTCGAAGCTCGAACTTCGCGCGGTGCTCGCGACCGACGCCGCCACGACGGAGTCGATCAGCCCGACCGACTCGCCCGCGGCGACCGATCCCGCCGAGGAGCTGTCCTCGACGCCGACCGCCGTGCCGACCGACGGCAGCGACCCGGCGTGGATCACCCCCGCCCTGCAGGAGCAGTTCGACACGTTCGACTGCTCGACGCTCGACGACGCGGAGACCAACGTCGCGCCGGCTGACGAGCCGCTCGTCACGTGCGACCAGACCCGCACGGTGAAGTACCTGCTCGGTCCGGTCGAGGCCAGCGGTGAGAACATCGTCGACGCGACGAACGGAACCGTCACGACGTCCACCGGCGCCAGCACGGGCACCTGGGCCGTCAACATCCAGTTCGACGACGAGGGCACCAAGGACTTCGCGTCGGTCAGCACGCGCCTCTACGGACTCTCGGGCCAGACGCCGCGCGACCAGTTCGCCTTCGTGCTCGACGGTGCGGTCCTGACCGCGCCGTCGATGAACGGGGCGATCACCGACGGCCGACCGCAGATCACCGGCAACTTCACGCAGGAGTCCTCGAAGGCACTGGCCGACCAGCTGAAGTTCGGTGCACTGCCGCTGAGCTTCACCGTCCAGTCCTCCGAGACGATCTCGCCGACGCTGGGCACATCCCAGCTGCAGGCGGGCCTGCTCGCCGGTCTCATCGGCCTGATCCTCGTCGTGATCTACACGCTCTTCCAGTACCGGGCCCTCGGGTCCGTCACGATCGCATCGTTGGCGATCGCGGCGGTCATCACCTACCTGATGATCACGATCCTGTCGTGGCGCGAGGGGTACCGGCTCTCGTTGGCCGGCATCGCGGGTCTGATCGTGGCCATCGGCTTCACCGCGGACTCGTTCATCGTCTACTTCGAGCGTGTGCGCGACGAGCTTCGCGAGGGTCGCCCCCTGGTGGGTGCCGTCGAAGCCGGCTGGAAGCGCGCCTTCCGCACGGTGCTCGCATCGAAGGGCGTCAACCTGCTCGCCGCGGTCGTGCTGTTCGTGCTCGCCGTCGGCAGCGTCAAGGGCTTCGCGTACACCCTCGGTCTGACGACCATCATCGACGTGCTCGTGGTCATCCTGTTCACGCACCCGATGCTGCAGCTGCTCGCGCAGACGCGATTCTTCTCGAGCGGAAACCCGTGGTCGGGCCTCGACCCGACCGCGCTCGGTGCGGTCTACCGCGGTCGTGCGGAGTTCCGCAAGCCCGTCGCAGTCCCCGTCGGCAAGGCCGCATCGAGCTCGAAGGAAGCTCAGCGACGACAGACCATCGCAGAGCGCAAGGCGAACGCCGGCGTCGGCACCGGTTCGAGTGAAGGCAAGGAGTCCTGATGGCGAGCCGTCTGACCACGTTCGGTAACGACCTCTACACGGGCAAGCGCTCGTTCAACTTCATCGGCGGCCGCAACAAGTGGTACATCATCGCCGGGGTGCTCATCATCCTGTCGGTCGTGATCCCGGCGATGCGCGGCGTGCACTTCAGCATCGAGTTCCGCGGTGGTTCGCAGTTCCAGATCGCGGATGTCGCGAACCCCGATCCGTCGATCGCGCACGATGCCGTCGCCGAGGTCGTTCCCGACGCGACCGTCACGGTCGCCGTCGTCGGTGGCGATGGCATCCGGGTGCAGACCGATCAGCTCTCGCAGGCCGACTCGCTCGAGGTCAGCAAGGCACTGGCCGAGGGCTACGACGTCCCCGAGTCCGAGGTCACGTCCTCGTTCGTCGGACCGAGCTGGGGCGCCGACGTCACGCGTCAGGCACTGCTCGGCCTGGGTGCGTTCCTCCTGCTCGCCGGCATCATCATGGCGATCTACTTCCGAACCTGGAAGATGTCGCTGGCGGCGATCCTCTCGCTCATCGTCGACCTCATCCTGACCGTGGGCATCTACGCGGCCGTCGGATTCGAGATCAGCCCCGCGGCGACCATCGGCATCCTGACGATCCTGAGCTACTCGCTCTACGACACGGTCGTCGTGTTCGACAAGATCCGCGAGAACACGGCCCAAGACGGCAGCGAGTCGCGTCGAACCTTCGCGGAGTCGGTGAACCTCGCGGTGAACCAGACCCTCGTCCGGTCGATCAACACGAGCGTCGTCGCGGCGCTGCCGGTCGCGTCGATCCTCTTCATCGGCGCCGGCGCGCTCGGTGCCGACACGCTCCGCGACATCTCGCTCGCGCTGCTCATCGGCATCCTCGTCGGAACGTGGTCGACCGTGTTCCTCGCGGCCCCCATGTACTCGCAGCTGCGAGAACGGGAGCCCGCCATCCGACGCCACGACCAGAAGGTCCTGAAGGAGCGCGAGCGCGCTTCGGAGCCGTCGATCGCGGAGGCTCAGCCGACCGCATGATGTCCGCCCACGGCGAGATCGGCATGCGCACCCTCCTGGAGCGACGATAATTGAGTTCCCGGAGGTGTGCGCATGACTGAAGCAGGAGCGAACTCGACGGCGTCGTTGCGCCGACTCGTTCCGCGGATCTTCTCGAAGGCGCAGCCGTCGGGCGCGATCGACACGTTGCTGCGGACGGTTCGGATGCATCATCCGAAGGCCGACCTCGCGATCGTCGAGCGGGCGTACACGGTCGCCGAGCGCGCCCACGAGGGCCAGAAGCGCAAGAGCGGCGAGCCGTACATCACGCATCCGGTCGCGGTCGCGCAGATCCTCGCCGACCTCGGCATCGGCTCCAAGACGGTGGCCGCAGCGCTGCTGCACGACACCGTCGAGGACACGGCGTACACGCTCGACCAGGTCCGCGCCGACTTCGGTGACGAGATCGCGATGCTCGTCGACGGCGTGACCAAGCTCGACAAGGTCAAGTACGGCGACTCCACGCAAGCCGAGACCGTGCGCAAGATGATCGTCGCGATGTCGAAGGACATCCGCGTGCTGATCATCAAGCTCGCAGACCGCCTCCACAACGCGCGCACGTGGGGATTCGTCCCGGCGGCGTCGGCGACTCGCAAGGCGACAGAGACCCTCGAGATCTATGCGCCGCTGGCGCATCGACTCGGCATCCAGACCATCAAGTGGGAGCTCGAAGACCTCTCGTTCGCGGTGCTGTACCCCAAGTTGTACGCCGAGATCGAGAGCCTCGTGCGGCAGCGCACCCCGCAGCGCGAGCAGTTCGTGCAGCAGGTGATCGACCTGGTCAACGACGACCTGAAGAGCGCTCGCATCCGCGGAAAGGTCATGGGGCGCCCGAAGCAGTACTACTCGATCTACCAGAAGATGATCGTGCGCGGCCGTGACTTCGACGAGATCTACGACCTCGTCGGAATCCGCGTGCTCGTGAACTCGGTGCGCGACTGCTACGCCGTGCTCGGCTCCATCCACGCCAGGTGGACTCCGTTGCCCGGGCGATTCAAGGACTACATCGCGACGCCGAAGTTCAACCTGTACCAGTCGCTGCACACGACGGTCATCGGTCCGAAGGGGCGTGCGGTCGAGATCCAGATCCGAACGCACGACATGCACCAACGAGCCGAGTACGGTGTCGCCGCGCACTGGAAGTACAAGGAGCGGATGGCCAGCGGCCGGACGACCGATGAGACGTCGAGCACGCAGGAAACCGACATGGCCTGGCTCGCGCACATCTCCGATTGGCAGGCGGAGACGGCTGATCCCGGCGAGTTCCTCGACTCGCTCCGGTTCGAGATCGGCGCGAAGGAGGTCTACGTCTTCACGCCGAAGGGTCGCGTGATCGGACTCCCGTCGGGAGCGACCCCCGTCGACTTCGCCTACGCCGTCCACACGGAGGTCGGCCACCGCACGATGGGGGCCAAGGTCAACGGCCGGCTCGTGCCGCTGGAGAGCGAGCTCTCGAGCGGCGATGTCGTGGAGGTCTTCACCTCGAAGAACCCGGATTCCGGACCGAGCCAGGATTGGCTCGGGTTCGTCAAGAGTCCGAGGGCGCGCAACAAGATCCGTCAGTGGTTCACGAAGGAACGCCGCGACGAGGCGATCGAACAGGGTCGTGACGCGATCGCCAGGGCGATGCGCAAGCAGAACCTGCCGTTGCAGAAGCTGATGAGCCAGGACTCGTTCGCCGAGGTCGCCGCACTGTTGCGCTACGAAGACGTCTCAGCGCTCTATGCCGCCGTTGGCGAAGGCCACGTCTCGACGCAGTCGGTGCTCGAGAAGGTCGTCGCGCTCGTTCGCGACGTCGACGAGGGCGATGAGCCCGATCTGCCGATCCCGGTGCGCGCCCGTTCGATCGCGCGGCACTCCGACTCCGGTGTGCTCGTGCGCGGAGCGCCCGACATCCTGGTGAAGCTGGCTCGCTGCTGCACGCCGGTGCCGGGCGACGCGATCGTGGGATTCGTGACCCGCGGCGCGGGGGTATCGGTGCACCAGGCGACGTGCCACAACGTCCAGTCGCTGCTGCGCGAACCCGAGCGCATGATCGACGTCGAATGGGCCCCGAGCTCGAAGAGCATCTTCCTCGTGCACATCCAGATCGAGGCGCTGGACCGCGCCGGGCTGCTCTCCGACGTGACGCGCGTGCTCTCGGAGCACCACGTGAACATCCTGTCGGCGAACGTGTCAACCTCGAACGATCGACTCGCGCTCAGTCGCTTCGTGTTCGAGATGGGCGACACCACCCACCTCGACCGCGTTCTGAACGCGGTGCGCCGCATCGACGCCGTCTACGACGTCTATCGCGTCAGCGACGGCTGAGCGCAACCGCGCGTGCGCGCGGGCCTTGTGCGGAAGCCGGACGGCCGAGCTGAGACGTTCGCGCAGTCGAGGCTCGAGCCCGGGCGTCTGACGAAGCAGGGCCGAGACGACCGGCGTCACCGCGGCATCCGGCGTCGACGCGTCGCGGAGCAGGTCGAACGCCGTTCGGACGATCGTGGTGCATCGGACACCGCCGATGGCGACGATCTCGGCGGGTTCGAGCCGTACCTCTCGGACCTCGATGGCGGGGTCCGAGATGACCGCGATGCGGGCGGCCGTCGTGACGCAGAACTGGGCCGTGCGCGGGGGAGTGAGCATGGCGCCGTGGACCCACGCTGCGGACATCCGTTCGACGATCAGCGAGCGCGGTGCGCGCTTGGCGACCACCAGCGCTCGGAACGACGGCAGGTCGGGCTCGTCGATCGGCGCCCACGCGCCGCCGATCGGATACAGGTCGCCGTCGAGACGGGCGGCGCAGAGCTCGGCGATCGAGAGGTCGTCGGTGCCGAGGACGTTGGGGAGTCTGGTCACCACACCATGATGGCGGGCGAGACCCCCGGAGAAGAGCGATGGACCGGGTTGTGGATAACCCGGTCCATCGAGATCGTCAGCCTCCGAGTGCCTTCAACCACGCGCGGCGGGCCTCGAGCGCGTCACGCGCCTCGGCCGCTGCACGCGTGTCGTTCGCGGCTTCGGCTGCCGCGAGATCGTCCTCGAGCTTGGCGATCGCGTCGTGGAGCTGGCCGAGCATGCCCTCGGAGCGGGCCTTCTTCTCGGGGTCCTCGCGCTCCCAGCGCTCGTCTTCGAGCGAACGGACGTGGGTCTCGACCTTCCGGAGCCGGTCTTCGACCGGGCGGACCTGATCGCGAGGCACGCGCCCGATCTCGTCCCAGTCGCGCTGGACCTTGTTGAGGGCCGAGCGCGCGGCCTTCGGGTCCTTCTCGGACAGGAGCTTCTCCGCGGTCTCGAGGAGCTCGAGCTTCGCGGTGAGGTTCGCCTGGTACTCCTCGTCGTCGAGGGCGTCGGCCTCGGCCTTGGCGTGGAAGAGCACGTCGCCGGCGGCCTTGAACTTGGCCCACAGCGCGTCATCGAGCTTCTTGCCGGCGCGGCCGGCCTGCTTCCAGTCGTCGAGCAGCGCGCGGTAGTCGCCGATGGCGTCGGCCCCGCGCGGGGCGAGGGCTTCGGCGCGCTCGATGAGCTGCTGCTTGCGCGTGCGGACATCGCGATGGGTGGCATCGAGCTCGGCGAAGAACGCCTTGCGGTGCGTCTCGACCGTGGAGCGGGCGGCGCGGAACCGCTTCCAGAGCTCGTTGGCGTCGTTCTTCGGCAGGCGCGGACCGTCCTGCTGGTGGCGCTGCCAACTGGTGAAGAGGGCGTCCAGCTCTGCGGTCGCCTGCTTCCACTGGGTCTTCGCGGGGTCCTGTGCCGCGAGAGCCTCGGCCTGCTCGACGATCTTCGTGCGCTCGGCGAGGGCGTCGGCCTGCGCGGCCTTGGCCTCGGCCTGCTGCTGCTCGGTGAGTTCCTTGGTCGTTCCCGAGAGCGCCTCGAGGCGGCGCGCGAGCGACTCGAGGTCGCCCACGGCGTGCGCATCGGCGATCGACGAGGTGAGCGTGTTCACGGCCTTGGCGATGTCCGCGGCGGGCGCGCCGCGGCGGGCGCGCTGCTCGAGGAGCGTGACCTGCCCGGCGAGGTCGGCGTACTTGCGTTCGAAGTAGGCCAGCGCCTCCTCGGGAGTGGCGTCGGGGTACTGCCCGACCTCACGCTCGCCGTCGCTGGTGCGAACGAAGACGGTGCCCGTCTCGTCGACGCGGCCCCACGGCTCTTGTGTTGAATCGGTCACGGCCTCACCCTGTCGTGCTCGGAAACCGCCCGAGGGCGGCGTTGTCGGTTTCAACCCTATTGCACCGCCGGTCGGCGATGCGGCCTGCGTCACTGCACGTCGATCGAGGTGATCGTGACGGGCACCACGGGGCTGCCGTCGGTGCCGCCGTCGACGACGCCCGCGTCGATCACGCCCGCCTGCAGCTGGTCGAGGCCGCTCGTCACGCGGCCGATGACGGAGTATCCGCCGACGCCCTCCTCGCTGGGCAGCGTGGTGTCCTGGTAGACGATGAAGAACTGGCTGCCCTGGCTGTAGGCGTTGCCGCCCTGACGTGCCATCGCGATGGTGCCGGCGGGGTACACGCCGTCTTCGGGATCGTTCTCGATCGGCCCGTAGCTGTAGCCGGGGCCGCCGCTGCCGTCGCCGGCCGGGTCGCCGCACTGGAGGACGTAGATGCCGTCGGTCGTGAGGCGGTGGCAGCCCACGCCGTCGTAGAAGCCGGACTGGATCAGGCTGAGCTCGCTCGAGACCGCCTGCGGTGCGGCTGCGCCGTCGAGTTCGATGCCGAGCGGGATGTCGTTCAGGGTCATCGTGCCGGTCCAGGTGCGGTCCTCGGCGATGTCGGACGACGGGACGTCGCCGGTGTTCTGGCCCGCGGCATCCGTCGGCGGAGCGGTCGTGGCCTCGGGGCTCGCGACGGGATCGGACGCACCCGGGCCGCCGTTGAAGTAGAACAATTGCGCGGCCGTCGCCAGGGCGAGCACGACGACGAGGCCGATGCCCGCGATCAGGTTGTCGCGGGATCTGCGGCGCTGCTTGCCGGCGTGCACCTGCTGTCGGGCCTGGTAGGTGCGAAGCCGCGCTCGTTCCTCGCGCGCCTGACGGTCGTTCGATACCACGCATGCTCCTTCTCGGGGACTCCTGCGAGCAGACTCTACGCAAGGGTGCGGGTCGGCACCAATCGCCCGGCCGATCGGGCACGCGTGCCGACCGCGGCGACGGTCGTGTCGGATGTCGCGGCTACGCTTGACGGCATGGTGAACACGGCGCAGGGACTGCGTTCCGGCGCGACGCCGCTGGCTGTGCGCATGCGCCCGACGAGCCTCGACGAGGTCGCCGGACAGCGCCACCTGCTCACGCCCGGCTCGCCGCTCGTGGCGCTGGCGGGCGACCGCACCGGGGAGTCCGGCTCCGTGTCGGTGATCCTGTGGGGTCCGCCCGGCACGGGCAAGACCACGCTGGCGCAGGCGATCGCCCGTTCCTCCGGGCGCAAGTTCGTCGAGCTCTCCGCCGTCACGGCCGGCGTGCGAGACGTCCGACAGGTCATGGAGGAGGCGAGGTCCAGCCGCGACCTGTACGGGCTCTCGACCGTGCTGTTCCTCGACGAGATCCACCGGTTCACCAAGGCGCAGCAGGATGCGCTGCTCCCCGGCGTCGAGAACGGCTGGGTGATCCTGGTCGCGGCCACGACCGAGAACCCGTCGTTCTCGGTGATCTCCCCGCTGCTGTCGCGGTCGCTCCTGCTCACGCTCGAACTGCTCTCCGACGACGACCTCTCCCTGCTGGTCGATCGGGCAGTGGAAGACCCGCGCGGCCTCGCCGACGCGGTGGTGCTCGAACCCGAGGCTCGTGCGGCGATCGTCAGGCTGGCCTCCGGCGATGCGCGCCGCGCGCTGACCGCCCTCGAGGCGGCATCCGTCGCGGCGGCGGGCGTCGCGAGCCTCGCGGCCGAGGAGTCCGACGGGCAGGACGCCGAGCCCGATGCCGACGAGTCGGGCGGCGAGGGCGATGCCGCCGAGGCGGATGCCGCGGCGCCGGCCAAGCCCGTCATCACCGCCGAGCTCGTGGCGCGGGCCGTCGACCGTGCCCTGCTCCGCTACGACCGCAACGGCGACGAGCACTACGACGTGATCAGCGCGTTCATCAAGTCGGTGCGGGGGAGCGACGTCGATGCGGCGCTCCATTATCTGGCGCGCATGATCGAGGCGGGGGAGGACCCCCGGTTCATCGCTCGCCGCATCATCGTCCTGGCATCCGAGGACATCGGCCTGGCCGACCCCACGGCGCTCGGCGTCGCGGTCGCGGCCGCCGACGCGGTGCAGTTCATCGGCATGCCCGAGGGTCGCATCCCCCTCGCGCAGGCGGTCGTGCACCTCGCGACGGCCCCCAAGTCGAACGCCGCCTACCTGGGCATCGACAAGGCCATCGCCGATGTGCGCGCGGGCAAGGCGGGCCGTGTGCCGAAGCACCTGCGCGATGCCCACTATCCCGGCGCCAAGCGTCTCGGCCACGGCAAGGGCTACCTCTACCCGCACGACGACGCGATCGGCGTCGTCGCACAGGACTACCTGCCCGAGTCGCTCCGGGGCGCCGTGTACTACGAGCCGACCGAGCACGGCAACGAGCGCGAGGTGAGTGCCCGACTCTCGAAGCTGCGCCGTATCGTGCGGGGCGGCCGCTGAAGCGTCGCACGTCGGCGTGCGTCGGCGTCGCGGCATCCCACGGCCGGAGTCCGCGGTCTCGGGTGCAGGAGCGTTCAGGCCCGTCGTGGTAGAGTGTCCTCTGGCCTGAAGCCTGATCCTCGAGCGCGGCTGCGAGGGGGTCACCGGCGAACGGGTGCGATCTGTAGCCGATCCACCCTTGGCGAATCCCTCTGACACAGTTTCCCGGCGCACGATCGCGCCGCGAATTCACTTGAGATTCTTCCGAAAGGACATTCGTGTCGAACCAGTCACGTAGCAAGACCCGCCTCTCCCGCGCCCTCGGTGTCGCCCTGACCCCGAAGGCCGCGCGCTACATGGAGAAGCGCCCCTATGCTCCCGGCGAGCACGGACGCACGAAGCGCAAGCAGGACAGCGACTACGCCGTCCGTCTGCGCGAGAAGCAGCGTCTGCGCGCCCAGTACGGCATCCGCGAGAAGCAGCTGAAGATCGCCTACGTCGAGGCCAAGCGCAGCGCGGGCCAGACCGGTGAGAACCTCGTCGAGCTGCTCGAGATGCGTCTCGACGCCCTCGTGCTGCGCGCCGGCTTCGCCCGCACCATCACGCAGGCTCGACAGTTCGTCGTGCACCGCCACATCCTCGTCGACGGCCAGCTCGTGGACCGCCCCTCGTTCCGCGTGAAGCCGGGCCAGCTCGTGCACGTCAAGGCGCGCAGCGAGGGCACCGAGCCGTTCCAGGTCGCCGCCGCCGGTGGCCACGTCGACGTGCTCCCCAAGACCCCGGGCTACCTCGAGGTCGAGCTCGACAAGCTCCAGGCGAAGCTCGTCCGTCGTCCGAAGCGCGCCGAGGTCCCCGTGACCTGTGAAGTGCAGCTCGTCGTCGAGTACTACGCCGCTCGCTGATCCACAGCGTTCACACGGCAGGGGCCGCGGAGACTTCTCCGCGGCCCCTGCCGCGTCCCCGGGGTCGGATGCCGCCCGTCGACGCGCCACTAGACTGGTCGGAGCCAAGCGGCAGCGCGCCAGGTGCGCCGCGCGACGAGATCGGTCAGAGGAGCACTTCGTGAAGAGCATTCTGTGGTTCGCAGCTGGCATCGCCACCGGATTCGTGGTGGCGCACCAGGTCAACCAGACCACGCAGGGGCGCCAGTTCTTCTCGAGCGTGGACGCGAAGGCGAAGGCCTTCGGCCGCGCCATCGCCGATGGCTACCACGAGCGCGAGGCCGAGCTGCGGTCCGCCGCCGACGACCTCCTCGACTGAGCCGACCGACTCGACGATCCCATCCCGGAGAATCCTCCGGCAGCAGAACCCAGAACGGAATCATGCAGACTGCAGACATCCGCCAGCGTTGGCTGGACTTCTTCGCACGCCGTGGCCACACCGTCGTGCCGTCCGCCCCGCTCGTCTCCGACGACCCGACGCTGCTCTTCACGGTGGCCGGCATGGTGCCGTTCGTGCCGTACCTCACGGGCATCGTCCCAGCGCCGTACCCGCGCGCCACCAGCGTCCAGAAGTGCATTCGCACGAACGACATCGAAGAGGTCGGCAAGACCCCTCGCCACGGCACGTTCTTCCAGATGAACGGCAACTTCTCGTTCGGCGACTACTTCAAGGAAGGCGCCATCTCGTTCGCGTGGGAGCTCCTCACGACGCCCGAGGACGACGGCGGCTACGGGTTCCGGCCCGAGGACCTCTGGGTCACCGTCTACGAAGAGGACGACGAGGCCATCGAACTCTGGAAGAAGGTCGCCGGCCTGCCCGACGAGCGCATCCAGCGCCTCGGCAAGGACACGAACTACTGGCACACCGGCCAGCCCGGCCCTGCGGGCCCCTGCTCCGAGATCTTCTTCGACCGCGGTCCGGCATACGGCATCGACGGCGGCCCGGCGACCGATGACGACCGCTACGTCGAGATCTGGAATCTCGTCTTCATGCAGTACCTCATCGCCGACGTCACGTCGAAGACGGACTTCCGCATCGTCAAGGAACTGCCGCAGAAGAACATCGACACCGGCATGGGCCTCGAGCGCGTCGCGTTCATCAAGCAGGGCGTCGAGAACATGTACGAGATCGACCAGGTGCGCCCCGTGCTCGACCGCGCTGCCGAGATCTCCGGGCGCGCGTACGGCGCCGACCACGAGGACGATGTGCGCATGCGCGTGATCGCCGACCACGTGCGCTCGGCGCTCATGCTCATGAGCGACGGCGTGAGCCCGTCCAACGAGGGTCGCGGCTACATCCTGCGTCGACTGCTGCGCCGCAGCATCCGCGCGATGCGTCTGCTCGGCGTCGAGGGACCCACGTTCCGCGAACTGTTCGCAGCCTCGCGCGACGCCATGAAGAGCGCCTATCCCGAGGTCGAGCGCGACTACGCGCACATCGAGCAGCTGGCCATCGGCGAGGAGGAGACGTTCCTCCGCACGCTCGCGGCGGGCACCTCGATCCTCGACGTGGCCGTGGCCGAGACGAAGACCGCGGGCAAGCAGGAGCTCGCCGGCAACACGGCGTTCCTCCTGCACGACACGTACGGGTTCCCGATCGAGCTCACGCTCGAGATGGCCGAGGAGGCCGGCATCGCGGTCGACCGCGTGGCGTTCGACGAGCTCATGACCGCGCAGCGCACCCGCGCGAAGGCGGACGCGAAGTCGAAGAAGAAGGTGCTCGCCGACCTCTCGGTGTATGCCGACTTCCGCGCCAAGGGCGAGACGGTCTTCACCGGATACACCGACCTGATGACCGAGTCGACCGTGCTCGGCATCCTCGTCGACGGCCACCCGGTGGCGGCGGCGATCGCCGGGCAGACCGCCGAGGTCATCCTCGCCGAGACGTCGCTCTACGCCGAGTCCGGCGGCCAGGCTCCCGATCAGGGCCGCATCGTCGGCGACGGGTTCGAGCTCGAGGTGCTCGACGTGCAGAAGCCGGTCAAGGGCCTCATCAGCCACACCGTGAAGGTGCTCACCGGCGAGGTCGGCGTGGGCGTCCCGGCGACCAGCGTCGTCGACGGCGAGTACCGCCGCGGCGCGACGCAGGCGCACTCGGGCACGCACCTCGTGCACGCGGCGCTGCGCCAGGTGCTCGGCCCGAACGCGCACCAGTCCGGTTCGTTCAACAAGGCCGGCTACCTGCGTCTCGACTACGGGTGGAACCAGGCGCTCTCGCCTGAGACGCGCAGCGAGATCGAGGAGATCTCGAACAACGCCGTGCGCGACAACCTCGAGGTCGTCACGCGCGAACTGCCGCTCGCCGAGGCCAAGTCGCTCGGCGCCATGGCGCTGTTCGGCGAGAAGTACGGCGACGTGGTGCGCGTGGTCGACATCGGCGGCCCCTGGTCGCGCGAGCTCTGCGCGGGCACGCACGTCAAGTCCAGCGCCGAGGTCGGCATGATCAACATCATCGGCGAGTCCTCGGTCGGTGCGTCCAACCGCCGTGTCGAGTCGCTCGTCGGTCTCGACGCGTTCCGCCGGTTCGCGGCCGAGCGCGCCCTCGTCTCCGAGTTGACCTCGAACCTGAAGACCCGGCCCGACCAGCTCGTCGAGCGCGTCGGCGACCTCGTGGCGAACCTCAAGGCCGCCGAGAAGCGCATCGCCCAGTTCGAGGCGCGGGCGTTGACCGACCGGGTCCCGGCCCTCGCGGCGAATGCCGTGCGCACGGGCGATGTGCTGCTCGTCGCCGAGACGGTGGGCTCGCTCGCTTCGGGCGATGAACTGCGGTCGCTCGCGACCGCGGTCCGCGCGAAGCTCGGCGACGCGGCATCCGTCGTGGCCCTCGCGGCCGAGGTCTCCGGCCGACCGGTCGCGATCGTCGCGACGTCCCCCGCCGCACGCGAGGTCGGCGCGAACGCCGGCGCGCTCGCGAAGACGATGGCGGGCGTGCTCGGCGGCGGTGGCGGCGGCAAGCCCGACCTCGCGCAGGGCGGCGGCAACGATCTGTCGGCGATCCCCGCCGCGCTGGACGCGGTGCGCCGCGAGTTCGCGTAGGACTCCGATGCGTTCCGGCGTGAGGCTGGGCATCGACGTCGGACGCGCCCGCATCGGCGTCGCCCGGACCGATGCGGGCGGCATGCTCGCGGTGCCGATCGAGACGGTGCCTCGGGCCGCCGACGGCGACGCCGATGTGCGGCGCGTCCTCGACCTCGCCGAGGAGTACGGTGCGTTCGAACTCGTCGTGGGCCACCCGCTGTCGATGTCGGGCGCGTCGACGCCGTCGACCGACGACGCGGTGGCCTTCGCCGAGCGCCTGTCCTCGGCCGGCGCATCCGTGCGACTGGTCGACGAGCGGCTCTCGACCGTCAGCGCGCAACAGGCGTTGCGGGCCTCCGGACGCTCGACCCGCACGCAGCGTCCGGTGATCGATCAGGTGGCAGCCGTTATCATTTTGCAACACGCACTCGACAGCGAACGTGCTTCCGGAAATCCTCCCGGGCGCGCGATCCCCTCCCACGAAGGGCCGTCCACCCTGTGACCCAGCTCCCCCCAGAGCGCCGAGACCCCACCTCCGACCGCCTTGCCACCGACTGGCACGCGCTGCTCAACGGCGAGGCCCAGGCGGATGCCGCTCGCAAGGCCGCGAGCGCGGCCGGACCCGCTCGGCAGGCCGAGGTCGGCGCCGCCGGGGGTGGCGCCGCAGCCCCCGCGTCATCCGACGGGTCGACCGAGAACCGCCCGATGACGCGTCGGGAGATGCGCGAGCTCGAGCAGCGTCGCGAAGCAGAGGCCCTGGCGGAGGCCGCACCCGCGGCGCCGGTCGAAGCAGCCCCCCAGGTCGAAGCAGCCCCCCAGGTCGAAGCAGCCCCCCAGGTCGAAGCAGACCCACCGGTGGACCCGTTCGTCTCGAGCCGGGCCGACCGTCGTGCCTCGGTCTACGACGACTACCACCAGCCCAAGAAGAAGCGTCGCGGCGCCTGGGGATGCCTGATCGGCCTGCTGATCGTCGGCGGCCTCGTCGCGGGCGCGGCGTTCTTCCTCCAAGGGCCGATCACCGCGATCGTCGAGCGGTTCACGCCGGCGGCCGACTATGAGGGCGCAGGCAGCGGCGAGGTCGTCTTCATGATCCATGAGGGCGACACGGGCTCCGACATCGCGACGAACCTCGTCGCGCAGGACGTGGTCGCGTCGTACGACGCCTTCTACGACCACCTGCTCGCACAGAGCCCCGAGCCCGAGTTCCAGCCGGGGGCGTACCAGCTCGCGAGCCAGATGAGTTCTGCGGCGGCCCTCGATGCGCTCCAGGACCCTGCGAACAAGCTCGAGAACACGTTCGTGATCCCCGAGGGCACGGCGCTGCCCGACGTGCTGGTCTCGGCGTCCGAGGGCACCGGCATCCCGCTCGAAGACCTGCAGGCCGCCGCGGCCGAATCGCCCAAGACCTACGGGCTCCCGGCCGAGGCGACCTCGCTCGAGGGATTCCTGTTCCCTGCGACGTACACCCTCGACCCCGGCATCGATGCCCATGGTGTGCTGCAGACGCTCGTCGACCGGCAGTTCGAGGCGCTCGACGCGGCAGGCGTTCCGGAGGCCGATCGCTGGAAGACGGTGATCCTCGCTTCCATCGTGCAGCGCGAGGCCGGGTCGAACACCGATGACTTTCCGAAGATCGCGCGCGTCTTCCAGAACCGGCTCGACCAGGGCATCAACCTCGAATCGGACGCGACCGTGGCGTACGGGACCGGCAACACGCACACGGTGTGGACGACCGACGAGGAGCGCGCCGACGCCAGCAACCCGTACAACACCTATGCGAACCCCGGGCTCCCGGTCGGCCCGATCGGAAACCCCGGCGATGTCGCGATCGCCGCGGCCCTGCATCCTGCCGACGGGACGTGGCTCTTCTTCGTGCCCGTGAACCTCGCGACCGGCGAGACCGTGTTCTCCACGACGGTCGAGGAACACGAGGCTGCGGTCGCGCAACTGCAGGAGTGGTGCGCGGCGAGCGAGGAGAACGCGGCCTACTGTGAGTGACGGGACGCCACGGCTCGCCGTGCTCGGCAAGCCGATCGCGCATTCGAAGAGCCCCGACCTGCACCGGGCGGCGTATCGACGACTCGGCCTCGACTGGTCGTATGAGCGCGTCGAGATGGACGGCGCCGGCGTCGGCGAGTTCGTGCTGAGCCGCGACGCGTCGTGGCGCGGCCTCTCGCTCACGATGCCGTTGAAGTACGAGGTGGTTCCGGCCCTCGACGAGATCGACGTCGTCGCGCGACTCACCGGCGCGGCGAACACGGTGCTCTTCGAGGGCGGACGGCGACTCGGGTTCAACACGGATGTCGGCGGCATCGTCCGTTCGCTCACCGAGGCGGGCCTCGAGTCCGCGCGCACGGCGATCATCATCGGGGGCGGGGCGACCGCGGCATCCGCGGTCGTGGCCGTCGCCGAGCTCGGCGTCGCCCATGTGCGACTGCTGCTTCGGCGGCCCGATGCGGGGGAGTCGCTCGTCGAACTCGGTCGGTCCGTCGGCGTGATCGTCGAACCCGAGCACGTCGGCGCGCTCGCTCACGCCGAGCCTGTCGACCTCGTCGTCAGCACGCTGCCGGGTGGCACAGACGCCGGCGTCGCGGCATCCGCTGCCCTCGCAACGGAGGCGCTGCTGCTCGACGTCGCCTACGCGCCCTGGCCGACGGCGTTGGCACGCCAGTGGGGCGACGGGGGAGGCGCCGTCATCGACGGACGCGGGATGCTGCTGCACCAGGCGCTGCTGCAGGTGCGGGTCTTCGTCGGCGGCGACCCCGCCGCGGTGCTGCCCGACGAGGCTGCCGTGCTCGACGTCATGCGCGAATCCCTCCGCTGAGCCTGTGGAAGGATAGACGGCATGCTCCGTTGGCTCACTGCCGGAGAGTCGCACGGCCCTGAGCTCGTCGCGATCCTCGAGGGTCTTCCCGCCGGTATCCCCGTTTCACTCGATGACATCCGTGCCGATCTGGCGCGCCGCAAACTCGGCTACGGCCGTGGCGCGCGCATGAAGTTCGAGCAGGACGAGCTCGCGATCTCCGGCGGCGTGCGCCACGGCTCGAGCATCGGCGGCCCGATCGCGCTGCGCATCGGCAACACCGAATGGCCGAAGTGGCAGGAGGTGATGAGCCCCGAGCCAATCGACCCCGCCCGGCTCGGCCGCGGTCGAGGCGCTGCGCTCACGCGCCCGCGGCCCGGTCACGCCGACCTCGTCGGCATGCAGAAGTACGGCTTCGACGAGGCCCGCCCGGTGCTCGAACGTGCGAGCGCACGCGAGACCGCTGCGCGCGTCGCACTCGGCGCCGTCGCCCGCAGCTTCCTCGGTGAGCTCGGCATCGACCTCGTCGCGCATACGATCGCGATCGGCCCGGTCCGCGTGCCCGAGGGGCGCCCGTTGCCGCTTCCGGTCGACGTCGACGCGCTCGACGCCGACCCGCTGCGCTGTTTCGACGCCGAGACGTCCGCGCTCATGGTCGCCGAGGTCGATGCGGCCCACAAGGACGGCGACACCCTGGGCGGCGTCGTCGAGGTGCTCGCCTACGGCGTGCCGCCGGGGCTCGGCTCGCACGTGCACTGGGATCGCCGACTCGACTCGCAGCTCGCCGCGGCCCTCATGGGCATCCAGGCGATCAAGGGCGTCGAGGTCGGCGACGGCTTCCTCACCACCACGCGTCGCGGGTCCGAGGCGCACGACGAACTGCACCTCTCCGACGGACGCATCGTGCGCTCGAGCGATCGGGCCGGCGGCACCGAGGGCGGCATGTCCACGGGCACCGTGCTCCGCGTCCGCGCCGGGATGAAGCCCATCGCGACGGTGCCGCATGCGCTGCCCACGGTCGACATCGCCACGGGCGAGGCGGCCGCCGCACACCACCAGCGATCGGATGTCTGCGCGGTGCCCGCGGCGGGCGTCGTGGCCGAGGCGATGGTCGCGCTCACGCTCGCGAACGCCGTGCTCGAGAAGTTCGGCGGCGACTCGATCGCCGAGACGCGCCGCAACCTCGAGAGCTACCTCGCCTCGATCCCCGACGCACTCCGCACCGAGATCGTCTCGGCGGAGGCTCCCGACGCGCGTGGCTGATGCCGGAGCGCCGGCGGCGACGATCGGACTCCCGATCGTCCTGATCGGGCCGATGGGGGCAGGCAAGTCACGGGTCGGCGCCCGGCTCGCGGCATCCGTCGGTGCGCCGTTCGTCGACACCGATGCGCTCGTCGAGGGCCGATACGGTCCGATCGAGGAGATCTTCGCGCGCGAGGGCGAGGAGTACTTCCGGGTCGTGGAGCGCGAACTCGTCACCGAGGCGCTCGGCGAGCAGGCGGTCGTCTCCCTCGGCGGCGGATCGGTGCTGCACCCCGACACCCGACGCGAGCTCGCCGACCTCCCGGTCGTCTGGCTCCAGGTCTCCGCCGATGTGGTCGCGACGAGGCTGGCCGGCGGCAACCGTCCGCTGCTGGCCGAGGGCGGACTCGCCCGTTGGGTCGCGATCCAAGGCGAGCGCGCGCCGATCTACGCCTCGCTCGCCGACCTCGAGATCGACACGTCGCGCCGCTCGGTCGCACGCATCGTCGAACAGATCACCGGGCACTTCGGAGGAACACGATGACCGCAGCAGCCGATTCCAGCACGACGATCCGCGTCGGAGGAGAGGCCGGCTACGACGTCGTCATCGGCAACGGCGTGCTCGCCGGGCTCCCCGACGCGCTCGGCCCCGCCGTGCGCAAGGTGCTCGTCGTGCACCCGGCGACGCTCGGCGCTCGCGCCGCCGCCCTGCGCGAATCGCTCCAAGACCGGTTCGAGGTGCTGCTCGCCGAGATCCCCGATGCCGAGGCGGGCAAGCGCATCGAGGTCGCGGCGTTCTGCTGGCAGGTGCTCGGCCAGGCCGACTTCACCCGCACCGACGCGGTCGTCGGAATCGGAGGCGGCGCCGTCACCGATCTCGCGGGCTTCGTCGCGGCGACCTGGCTCCGCGGTGTGCGCGTGGTGCAGGTGCCGACGACGGTGCTCGGCATGGTCGACGCGGCGGTCGGTGGCAAGACGGGCATCAACACGAACGAGGGCAAGAATCTCGTCGGCGCATTCCATCCGCCGGCCGCGGTGCTCTGCGACCTCGACCTGCTCGACACCCTGCCGCGCAACGAGATCCTCGCCGGGTTCGCCGAGATCGTGAAGGCCGGCTTCATCCGGTACCCCGAGATCCTCGACACGATCGAGGCCGACCCCGATGCCGCGACCGATCCGACGACGCCCCAGTTCCGCCGGGTCGTCGAACTCGCGATCCAGATGAAGGCGGATGTCGTCTCCGAGGACCTCACCGAGCAGGGCCTGCGCGAGATCCTGAACTACGGCCACACACTCGGCCACGCGGTCGAGCACGCCGAGCGCTACCAGTGGCGCCACGGCGCCGCCATCTCGGTCGGCATGGCGTTCGCCGCCGAGCTCGGTCGTCTCTCGGGTCGTCTCTCCGACGAGGTCGCCGATCGGCATCGCAGCATCCTCGAACTCCTCGGCCTGCCGACGTCCTACCCGGCCGGCCGGTGGCCGACGCTGCTCGCGACCATGCAGCGCGACAAGAAGTCCCGCGGCGGCCAGTTGCGCTTCATCGTGCTCGACGACCTCGCCAAGCCCACCGTCATGCAGGCGCCCGACCAGTCCCTGCTGTTCGCCGCGTACCAGGAGATCGGCTCCTGAACGCGGGCGAGCGGTCCGGCGTCACGCGACGAGGGGTCGGATGCCGCGCCGATAGGCTGGGCGGATGACGACGATCCTGGTGCTGAACGGCCCGAACCTCGGGCGCCTGGGCACCCGCGAACCCGAGGTCTACGGCAGCGAGACCCTCGCCGAGATCGGCGCCGAGCTCGCGGCATCCGTGCCCGACGGGGTCGAGATCGATCTGCGGCAGACCGACGACGAGGCCGAACTCGTCGGCTGGATCCACGAGGCCGTCGACCGCCGCCTGCCGGTCGTGCTGAATCCCGCCGCGTTCACCCACTACAGCTACGCGCTGCGTGATGCCGCGGCCCAGCTCAAGCAGGCGGGAGTGCCGCTCGTCGAGGTGCACCTCTCCAACCCCCACGCCAGGGAGACCTTCCGGCACACGAGCGTCATCTCCGGCATCGCGACCGGGGTGATCGCCGGGTTCGGATCCGGTTCCTACCGGCTCGCGGTCGACGCCGTCCTGCGTTCGCTCGGGTGAGTCGACTACACTCGATCAGTCGCACACCTTCGTCGTGCGCCCGCAACTTTCCTCGAATCGAACGGAATCACCTCCATGGCAAGCACCGCTGACATCAAGAACGGCGTCGTCCTCTCCATCGACGGCCAGCTCTGGAGCGTCATCGAGTTCCAGCACGTCAAGCCCGGCAAGGGCGGCGCGTTCGTGCGGACCAAGCTCAAGAACGTCGTGTCCGGCAAGGTCGTCGACCGCACGTACAACGCGGGCGCCAAGATCGAGATCGAGAACGTCGACCGCCGCGACTTCACGTACCTCTACGCCGACGGCGACGGGTTCGTGTTCATGGACACGTCCGACTACGACCAGATCACCGTCCCGGGCACGGTCGTCGGCGACGCCGCCAACTTCATGCTCGAGAACCAGGCCGTCACCATCGCGCTGAACAACGGCAACCCGCTCTACGTCGAGCTCCCGGCATCCGTCGTGCTCGAGATCACGTACACCGAGCCGGGCCTGCAGGGCGACCGCTCGACCGGCGGCACCAAGCCGGCGACCGTCCAGACGGGCTACGAGATCCAGGTTCCGCTGTTCCTCGAGACCGGCACCAAGGTCAAGGTCGACACCCGCACCGGCGACTACCTCGGGCGCGTGAACGACTAGTGAGCGCACGAACGAAGGCGCGCAAGCGCGCCCTCGACCTGTTGTACTCGGCCGACATGCGGCAGGTGCCGGTCGAGCAGCTGCTGGCCGTCGAGGCCGAGCGCGCCGCGGGGGAGCCCGAGCGCCAGACGTCGTGGCTGTACGCGCGCGAGATCGTCGACGGCGTCGTCGATCACCGCGAGGAGATCGACGAGCTGATCACGACGCACTCGCGCGGCTGGACCCTCGATCGCATGCCGGCCGTCGACCGGGCGCTGCTGCGCATCGGCGCGTGGGAGATCCTCCACAACGACGAGGTCCCCGACGCGGTCGCGATCTCCGAGGCGGTCGAGGCCGCGACGGTCCTCTCGACCGACGACTCCGCGGGCTTCGTCAACGGGCTCCTCGCGGCCATCTCGCACTCGAAGGCCTGATCGGCCGAACCACCACAGCACGGCCACGGGGTCGTCGGGCGCTTCGCCCGGCGGCCCCGTTCTCCGTTTCGCCACGTCGTCGACGGGTGGCATTCCCCGACCGGTCGTCGCCGTGCGCCCAGGGCTGGCGAGCCATCCGCCCTCGGCCATGCCGTCGACGCATGGCTCGGCGCCCCCGCGTCCCTCCACTGCACCGAGGCGGATGCTGTCGCGTACTGGGTGCGCTGCCATCGATGCGGTGCGTGCATGCCCGAGGATGTCTCGGTTCCAGCCCCGCAGGATTCGGCCGTTCCCGCTCAGTCGCGCAGGCCCGGCGTCGGATGCTGCTCACATGAGCAGGGGCGCCTCGAGATGAGCACATCGAGAGGGAGGGCCGCCCCCGTGCTGTCCCCGAGAGCGATTCAGCGAACGCACGGATCGCCTCTCAGCGGAGGCACGGACGCGACGGATCCCCGAGCGCGATGAGATGACTCTGCACGCCGCTTCCGGCCGTCGCCCAACACCTCATCGCTCTGAAGGGAGCACCATGTCCACCACCGCCCTCGGCAGCGGCCGCACCTCGACCGCGGCCTCACTCGACGCCATCCTCGATCGCGCCGAAGCCGCTCAGTCCGTCATCCAGCGGTTCCTCGCCCGCACCTCCGTGCCGACACTCCGCGTCAGCCTCGGACTCGTCTTCCTGGTCTTCGGCGTGCTGAAGCTCTTCCCGGGCGTCAGTCCGGTCGAGGCGCTCGTGGAGCGCACCTGGTCCGCGCTCTCGTTCGGCATCGTCGACGGCTACGCCGCGCTCGCGCTCACCGCGGCACTCGAGACGTTCGTCGGCATCTCCCTCGTGACGGGCGTGCTGCTCCGGATCGGACTGCTCGCCCTCGCGGGGACGTTCGTCGGGATCTTCTCCCCGCTCGTCTTCTTCGGCTCCGAGCTGTTCTCGGCGGTGGGTCCGACCCTCACCGCGCAGTACATCCTGAAGGACATCGTGCTGGTCGCCGGCGCGATGGTCGTCGCAGCGACCGCGCTGAAGCGCCCGATCCGCCGCCGTTGACGCCCGCCCCCTGCGCGCGACGAGCCGCCCGGCCGAGACGCCGGGCGGCTCGTCGCGTGTCGCCCTGATAGGCTCGAAGGACTGGCAACCTTGAAGACCGTCCCGTGAGGCGGAGAAGGGAGTCGCTTCCGTGGCGCGCACCGTGCTCACCCAAGCCGACGTACAACGGGCTCTGACCCGAATCGCACACGAGATCCTCGAGTCCAATCGCGGCGCAGAGCATCTCCTCCTCCTCGGCATCCCGACGCGCGGCACGGTTCTCGCCAAGCGCATCGCAGCCGTGATCCAGCGCATCGAGCCGTCGGCGCCCGCCCAGCTCGCCGGATCGCTCGACGTGACCATGTACCGCGACGATCTCTCGCGCAGCGGCATCCGCATGCCCTCTCCGACCGAGATCCCGGGGTCCATCGACGGCAAGACCGTCGTGCTCGTCGACGACGTGCTCTACTCGGGCCGCACGATCCGATCGGCGTTCGACGCCCTGAGCGATCTGGGTCGCGCACGGGCGGTGCGCCTCGCGGTGCTCGTCGACCGTGGGCACCGGGAGTTCCCGATCCGCGCGGACTTCGTCGGCAAGAACCTGCCGAGCGCGGCGAGCGAGCGCATCAACGTGCGGCTCGCCGAGGTCGACGGCGTCGAGGACCACGTCTCCATCGAGGGGAGCGCCGAATGAGGCACCTGCTCAGCACCCGCGAGCTCACGCGCGACGAGGCCGTCACGCTGCTCGACATCGCCGAGGACATGGCCGCCGTCCAGCATCGCGAGGTGAAGAAGCTCCCGACCCTGCGCGGCAAGACCGTCGTGAACCTCTTCTTCGAGGACTCGACGCGCACCCGCATCTCGTTCGAGGCCGCCGCGAAGCGCCTCTCGGCCGACGTCATCAACTTCAGCGCGAAGGGCTCCAGCGTCTCCAAGGGCGAGAGCCTGAAGGACACGGCGCAGACCCTGCAGGCCATGGGCGCCGACGGCGTGGTCATCCGGCACCCGGCGTCGGGCGCGCCCTACACGCTCGCGACGAGCGGCTGGATCGACGCGGGCGTCGTGAACGCGGGCGACGGCACGCACGAGCACCCGACCCAGGCGTTGCTCGACGCGTTCACCATGCGCAGCCGGCTGCACGGCGCGGCCAGCCGCGGCAAGGGCCTCGACGGCGTGCGCGTCGTCATCGTCGGCGACATCCTGCACTCGCGCGTCGCCAGGTCAAACGTCTGGCTCCTCTCGACGCTCGGCGCCGAGGTCACCCTCGTCGCGCCGCCCACGCTCGTCCCGGTCGACACGTCGGGCTGGCCGGCGTCGATCGTCTTCGACCTCGACGAGGCGCTCGCGACGCAGCCCGACGTGGTCATGATGCTCCGCATCCAGGCGGAGCGCATGCACGGCGCGTTCTTCCCGAACAGCCGCGAATACGCACGAACCTGGGGGCTGGACGATGCCAGGTTCTCCCAGTTGCCCACGACTACGATGGTCATGCATCCCGGACCGATGAACCGAGGGCTGGAGATCTCCGCTCTCGCGGCGGACTCAGCGCAGTCCACGGTCAGGGAGCAGGTCGCGAACGGAGTATCAGTGAGAATGGCCGCCCTGTACCTTCTGCTCTCGGGCGAACGAGGTGAGGCCTGATGAGCGAGTCGTTCCTCATCACCGGTGCGACGCTCCCCACGGGTGAGCGCGCCGACATCCGACTCGACGGCGGCATCATCGCCGAGGTCGGACGCATCACGGATGCCGCGGGCGCGACGGTGATCGACGCCGACGGCCTCATCGCGCTCCCCGGCCTCGTCGACCTGCACACGCACCTGCGCGAGCCCGGCTACGAGCAGAGCGAGACGGTGCTCACCGGCACGCAGGCCGCGGCCGCGGGCGGGTTCACCGCCGTGTTCGCGATGGCCAACACGTCGCCGGTGGCTGACACTGCGGGCGTCGTGGAGCAGGAGGCGAGCCTCGGACTCGCGGCCGGCTACGCCACGGTGCAGCCCATCGGCGCCGTGACGGTCGGCCTCCGGGGCGAGCAGCTCGCCGAGCTCGGAGCCATGGCCACGTCCCGCGCGAACGTGCGCGTCTTCAGCGACGACGGATTCTGCGTCTTCGACCCGCTCCTCATGCGCCGCGCACTCGAGTACGTCAAGGCGTTCGACGGCGTGATCGCCCAGCACGCGCAGGAGCCGCGCCTCACCCAGGGTGCGCAGATGAACGAGGGCGCGCTGTCCGGCGAACTCGGCCTCGCGGGCTGGCCCGCCGTCGCCGAGGAGTCGATCATCGCCCGCGACGTGCTGCTGGCCGAGCACGTGGGCAGCCGCCTGCACGTCTGCCACGTGTCGACCGCGGGCTCCGTCGAGGTCATCCGCTGGGCGAAGGCCCGCGGCATCGACGTGACGGCCGAGGTCACGCCGCACCACCTGCTGCTCACCGAGGACCTCGTGTCGAGCTACGACCCCCGCTACAAGGTCAACCCGCCGCTGCGCCGGGCCGAAGACGTCGAGGCGCTGCGTGCGGCCCTCGCCGACGGCACGATCGACATCGTCGCGACCGACCACGCGCCGCACCCGATCGAGGCCAAGCAGAGCGAGTGGGATGCCGCGGCGAACGGCATGGTCGGGCTCGAGTCCGCCCTCTCGGTCGTGCACGCCTCGGTCGTCGAGACCGGACTGCTCGACTGGGCCGACGTCGCCCGTGTGCTCTCGTCGGCACCCGCCCGCATCGGCCGCCTGCGCGGCCAGGGCGAGGCGATCGCCGCCGGGGCGGCGCCCGAGCTCACGCTCTACGACCCGGCCGCGGCATCGGAGTTCGGCCTCGATCGCCTGGCCGGGCGAAGCGTCAACTCGCCCTACCTCGGTCGCACCCTGCCGGGCCGCGTGGTCTCGACGTTCCACGCCGGGTACGCCACGGTGCTCGACGGCGTCGTGCAGCCGGCCGACGCGGTCGCCCGACGCGCGGCCGCCGTCACCGGAGGTGCCCGTGGATAAGTGGATCGGCGCCGTCGTCGCGATCGTCGTCGTCGGGCTCCTGGCCTGGCTGGCCTACCGCTCGTGGCGTCGTCGCGTGGTCCGCGACGAGCAGCTCTCGGCATACCCGCTCCCGACCCTCGCCGGCACGGCGGTGTTCGAGACCGAGGTGCTCTACGTGGCCACCACGCCCATCGGGTCGCCCCTCGAGCGGCTCGCCGTCGAAGGCCTCGCGTTCCGCGGCGCCGGGCGCATCGAGGTGTTCGGCGAGGGCGTCGTGCTGCGCATCGCGGGCGAGCAGCCCTCGTTCGTCCCCGCCGACCGGCTCGTGTCCGCGGGCGAGGCCACCTACGCCATCGATCGCGGCGTCGAGCCCGGCGGCCTCGTGGCGCTGAGCTGGATCGCGAACCTCCACGACGCCGAGCCCGAGCGCGTGGCGCCGTACGTCGACAGCTACCTCAGAGCCCGGAATCCGGGCGACTCGGCGCGAATCATCGCCGCCGTCAACGACATCGCTGCGGCACGACCCGTGCTGCAGCCCCATCAGGAGAGCGAGGCCTCGGATGACTGAGACCACCACCCGCCTGCACGAGCCGGCCGTGCTCGTGCTCGAAGACGGCACCCGATTCGAGGGCCGCGCGTACGGTGCCCGTGGACGCACCCTCGGCGAGGCCGTCTTCGCGACCGGCATGACCGGCTACCAGGAGACCCTGACCGATCCGTCGTACGCCGGGCAGATCGTCATGATGACCGCGCCGCACATCGGCAACACGGGCATGAACGACGAGGACATGGAGTCGGCGCGCATCTGGGTCGCCGGGTTCATCGTGCGCGACCCCTCCCGCGTCGTGTCGAACTTCCGCTCGCAGCGGAGCCTCGACGACGACCTCGAGGCGGCCGGCGTCGTCGGCATCAGCGGCATCGACACGCGTGCCCTCACGCGTCACCTGCGCTCGGCCGGGGCCATGCGCTCGGGCATCTTCTCGGGTGAGGCCGCCGCGCTGACGCACGGCGAACAGCTCGAGCTCGTGCGCGGCACGACCGAGATGAGCGGGCGCAACCTCTCCGACTCCGTGTCCACCACCGAGTCGTACGAGCTCGCCGCGAAGGGGGAGCGCGTCGGCTCGGTCGCCGTGCTCGACCTCGGCGTCAAGACGTCGACGCTGAACTTCCTCGCCGAGCGCGGATTCGACGTCAAGGTGCTGCCGCAGTCGATCACGGCCGAGGAGGTGCTCGCAGATCGGCCGGATGCGCTGTTCTTCTCGAACGGGCCCGGCGACCCCGCGGCATCCGATCGGCATGTGGAGATCCTGCGGAGCGCCCTGCGCGCCGGGGTTCCCTACTTCGGCATCTGCTTCGGCAACCAGCTGCTCGGCCGCGCCCTCGGGTTCGGCACGTACAAGCTGCCCTTCGGCCACCGCGGTATCAACCAGCCCGTCGTCGACAAGGCCACGGGCCGCGTCGAGATCACGGCGCACAACCACGGCTTCGCCGTCGACGCGCCGATCGACCGCGTCAGCGAGTCGAGCCAGGGCTTCGGCCGCGTCGAGGTCAGCCACGTCGACCTCAACGACAACGTCGTCGAGGGCCTGAACTGCCTCGACATCCCCGCCTTCTCGGTGCAGTACCACCCGGAGTCCGCGGCCGGCCCGCACGACGCCAACTACCTCTTCGACCGGTTCCGCGACATGGTCATCGCGAGCAAGGAGAACCAGGCCTGATGCCCAAGCGCGACGATATCAACAGCGTCCTCGTCATCGGATCCGGTCCGATCGTCATCGGACAGGCCGCGGAGTTCGACTACTCGGGCACCCAGGCGTGCCGGGTCCTCCGTGCAGAGGGGGTGCGCGTCATCCTCGTGAACCCGAACCCGGCCACGATCATGACCGACCCCGACTTCGCGGATGCGACCTACATCGAGCCGATCACGCCCGAGATCATCGAGTCGATCATCATCAAGGAGCGCCCCGACGCGGTGCTGCCGACGCTCGGCGGCCAGACGGCGCTGAACGCGGCGATCGCGCTGCACGACGCCGGCATCCTGCAGAAGCACGGCGTCGAGCTCATCGGCGCGAAGGTCGAGGCGATCCGCAAGGGTGAAGACCGCCAGCTCTTCAAGGACCTCGTGATCGAGGCCGGCGCCGGCGTCGCGCGTTCGCACGTGGCGAAGACCCTCGACGAGGCGAAGGCGTTCGCCGAGGACCTCGGCTACCCGCTCGTGGTGCGTCCGTCGTTCACGATGGGCGGACTCGGCTCGGGCTTCGCATACACCGAGGAAGACCTGGTGCGCATCGTCACGCAGGGCCTGCACGACTCGCCCACGACCGAGGTGCTCCTCGAGGAGTCGATCCTCGGCTGGAAGGAGTACGAGCTCGAGCTCATGCGCGACACGGCCGACAACACGGTCGTCGTCTGCTCGATCGAGAACGTCGACCCGGTCGGCGTGCACACGGGCGACTCGATCACCGTCGCGCCGGCGCTCACGCTGACGGACCGCGAGTATCAGCACCTCCGCGACATCGGCATCGACATCATCCGCGCCGTCGGCGTGGACACCGGCGGGTGCAACATCCAGTTCGCGATCGACCCGGCCGACGGCCGCGTCATCGTCATCGAGATGAACCCGCGCGTCTCCCGGTCGTCGGCCCTCGCCTCGAAGGCGACGGGCTTCCCGATCGCGAAGATCGCCGCGAAGCTCGCCATCGGCTACCGCCTCGACGAGATCCCGAACGACATCACGCGCGTGACGCCGGCGAGCTTCGAGCCGACGCTCGACTACGTCGTGGTCAAGGTGCCCCGGTTCGCGTTCGAGAAGTTCCCGGCCGCCGACCCGACCCTCACGACGACCATGAAGTCGGTCGGCGAGGCCATGGCGATCGGCCGCAACTACGCGACTGCGCTGCAGAAGGCCCTCCGCTCGCTCGAGAAGCGCGGATCCTCCTTCCACTGGGGCGAGGAGCCGCGCAGCGTCGACGAGCTGCTCGAGACCTCGCGCACCCCGACCGACGGCCGCATCGTGCTCGTGCAGCAGGCGCTGCGCAAGGGCGCGTCGATCGAGCAGGCGTTCGACGCCACGAAGATCGACCCCTGGTTCCTCGACCAGATCGTGCTCATCAACGAGGTCGCCGAGCAGGTCGCCGCCGCCGAGAACCTCGACACCGACCTCCTCCTGCTCGCCAAGGACCACGGCTTCTCCGACGCGCAGATCGGCCAGCTCCGGGGCTTCGGCGAGGCCGACGCCCGCGAGGTGCGCCACATCCTCGGCATCCGCCCGGTGTTCAAGACCGTCGACACGTGCGCGGGGGAGTTCCCGGCGCTCACGCCGTACCACTACTCGAGCTACGACTTCGAGACCGAGGTCGCACCCTCCGATCGTCGCAAGGTCGTCATCCTCGGGTCCGGCCCGAACCGAATCGGCCAGGGCGTCGAGTTCGACTACTCGTGCGTGCACGCGTCGTTCGCGCTCTCGGCAGCCGGGTTCGAGACGATCATGATCAACTGCAACCCCGAGACGGTCTCGACCGACTACGACACGAGCGACCGGCTCTACTTCGAGCCGCTGACGCTCGAGGACGTGCTCGAGGTCATCCATGCCGAATCGCAGTCCGGCGAGCTCGTCGGCGTCGTCGTGCAGCTGGGCGGCCAGACCGCCCTGGGGCTCGCCAAGGGCCTCGAGGCGGCCGGCGTCCCGATCCTCGGCACGACCCCCGATGCGATCGACCTCGCCGAGGAGCGCGGTCTGTTCTCCGGGATCCTCGACAACGCGGGCCTGCTCGCCCCCCGCAACGGCACCGCGATCGACCTCGCGGGCGCCGTGCAGATCGCCGAGGGCATCGGCTACCCGGTGCTGGTGCGCCCGAGCTACGTGCTCGGCGGCCGCGGCATGGAGATCGTCTACGACTCGCCGTCGCTCGCCGACTACTTCGCCCGCATCGAGGGTCAGGGCATCGTCGGGCCGACGCATCCGCTGCTCGTGGACCGCTTCCTCGACGACGCGATCGAGATCGACGTCGACGCCCTCTACGACGGCACCGACCTCTACATCGGCGGCGTGATGGAGCACATCGAGGAGGCCGGCATCCACTCCGGCGACTCGAGCTGCACCCTGCCGCCGGTCACGCTCGGCCGTGCCGAGATCGACCGCGTGCGCGACGCCACGCGTGCGATCGCCGAGGGCATCGGGGTCCGGGGCCTGCTGAACGTGCAGTTCGCGATCGGCGCCGGCGTGCTCTACGTGCTCGAGGCGAACCCGCGCGCCAGCCGCACGGTGCCCTTCGTCTCCAAGGCGCTCGGCATCCCGCTGGCCAAGGCGGCCTCGCGCATCATGGTCGGCGCGACCGTGGCCGAGCTCATCGCCGAGGGCCTGCTCCCGGCATCCGACGGCTCGCGCGTGCCGCTGGACGCCCCGGTCGCCGTGAAGGAGGCCGTGCTGCCCTTCCACCGGTTCCGCACCAAGGAGGGCCTCATCGTCGACTCGGTGCTCGGCCCCGAGATGCGCTCGACCGGCGAGGTCATGGGCATCGACCGCGACTTCCCGCGCGCGTTCGCCAAGAGCCAGCTCGCCGCGTACGGCGGCATGCCGACCAGCGGCACCGTCTTCGTGTCGGTAGCCGACGGCGACAAGCGCGCGATCATCCTGCCGATCCTCCGCCTGCACCAGCTCGGCTTCGAGATCGCCGCGACCGAGGGCACTGCCGAGGTGCTCCGCCGCAACGGCATCGCGGCCCGCCAGGTGACGAAGTACAGCGCCAAGTCGTCCGAGGACGCCGTCTCCGTGGTGGAGCTCATCCACCGCGGCGAGGTCGCCCTGGTCGTGAACACCCCGAGCGGTCGGTCCGCGCGCGCGGACGGCTACGAGATCCGGGCTGCGGCGGTGTCCTCCGACATCCCGCTGTTCACGACCATCGCCGAACTGGCTGCGGCCGTCGCGTCGATCGACGCGAGCGGCGAGCCCTTCGAGGTGACGAGTCTCCAGGAGTACGCGATCCGCCGTGGGGCCACGGCATGACCGCTGCGAGCACCGTGGTCCCGTTCGGCGAGCGGCTGGACGCCGTCTTCGCCGCCTACGGGCGGCTCTGCGTCGGCCTCGACCCGCACGCGTCGCTCCTTGACCAGTGGGGCCAGCCCGACTCCGCCGAGGGCCTGCGCGAGTTCGGCCTGCGCGTCATCGAGGCGGCGGCCGACCGGGTCGGCATCCTGAAGCCGCAGATCGCGTTCTTCGAGCGCCACGGCGCGGCCGGATACGCCGTGCTCGAGCGCCTGCTCGCCGAGGCGCGCGACGCGGGCATGCTGGTCATCGCCGACGTGAAGCGCGGCGACATCGGCTCGACCGTCGAGGCGTACGGCGAGGCGTGGCTGCGTCGCGGCTCCAGCCTCGAGGCCGACGCGATGACGATCAGCGCCTACCAGGGGCTCGGTTCGATCGAGCAGGTCATGGTCGCCGCCGAGGCCGCAGGCAAGGGCCTGTTCGTGCTCGCCGCGACCTCGAACCCCGAGGCCTGCGCGATCCAGCGTGCCGTCCTGCAGCAGTCGAGCCGAGCCGGTCACACGGTCGCGGGCGCGATCACGCAGGGCGTCGTGAGCTGGAACCAGGGCCGCGCGGATGCCGCGAGCCACGCGCTCGGCTCCATCGGCGTCGTCTTCGGCGCCACGACCGACCTCGCGGCCGCGGGCATCCCGACCGACGTCGAGCCGCCGCGGCCCGGGCTGCCGGTGCTTGCGCCGGGCTTCGGTCATCAGGGCGCCGAGCCCGCCGACCTCCGCGTGCGCTTCGGCGGCTACGCCTCCGGGGTCATCGCCAACGAGTCCCGGTCGCTGCTGTCGGCCGGACCCGACGGCATCGGCGACGCGATCGCGCGCCGGGCCGACCAGTACGGAGCAGCGGGTGCCTGACGCGATGACCAGGTCCACGCCGCCGGAGGTCGATCGCGTGGCCGCCTCGCGCGCGGCGGTCGCCGCGCGCCGGGCTCGTGCCGCCGTGAAGGCCGCCATCGCGGCGGGCGAGCGGAGTCCGCTCGACGTGCTCCGGGTCGCGTTCGAGGACGCCGAGTCGCCCGAGGGTCGCCTGCGGGTGACGGAGTACCTGACCTCGATCCCGGCCATCGGCGTGACGAAGAGCGCCCGCATCCTCGAGGACCTCGAGATCTCCAGCGCGAAGCGGCTCGGCGGTCTCGGCCGTCTCCAGCGCCGCCGGCTCCGCGAGTTCGTCGCGGGCTGGATCGCGTCGCACGGCGGCACCGGCGACCGGCTCGTCGTGCTGGCGGGCCCGACCGCGGTCGGCAAGGGCACGGTCGCCTCGTACATCCGGCGCCATCATCCCGACGTCCGGCTCTCCGTGTCGGCGACCACCCGGGCGCCGCGTCCGGGCGAGGTCGAGGGGGAGAGCTACTTCTTCGTCGACGACGCCGAGTTCGATCGCCTCGTCGAGGAGGGCCAGCTGCTCGAATGGGCGACGGTGCACAACGCGTACCGGTACGGCACCCCGAGGGGTCCCGTCGAGGAGGCGATCGCCGCGGGCGACAGCGTCCTGCTCGAGATCGACATCCAGGGCGCGCGCTCCGTGCGCCGGGCGATGCCCGAGGCCACGCTCGTCTTCCTGCTGCCGCCGACCTGGGACGAACTGGTGCGACGGCTCGTGGGTCGCGGCACCGAGAGTCCCGCGGAGCAGCAGCGCCGGCTCGAGACCGCCAAGGTCGAACTGGCGGCCGTCGACGAGTTCGACCACCAGGTCGTCAACCACGACGTGCCCGAGGCCGCGCAAAAGGTCGTAGACTTGATGAGGCCCCGTTCAGGGCGGCGTTGAGCTGCCCGGGCACAGATTTCACGGCGCACGCCAGGTGCGACCGTTCGTTTCGAAGGAGTTCTTCATGGCTGAGAAGCTGTCCGGCATCATCGACCCGCCCATCGACGACCTGCTCTCGAAGGTCGACTCGAAGTACCAGCTCGTGATCTTCGCCTCCAAGCGTGCGCGTCAGATCAACGACTACTACGCCGACCTCCACGAGGGAAGCCTCTTCGACAACGTGGGTCCGCTGGTCGACTCCTCGATCGACGACAAGCCGCTCTCGGTGGCGATGCACGAGATCAACGAAGACAAGCTGGTGCTCCGCCCCCTCGGCGAGTAAGCACGCACGGATGTCGCCGCTCAACATCGTCGTCGGCATCACCGGCGGCATCGCGGCGTACAAGGCCGTCGGCGTCGTCCGCGCCCTCGTGCTCGCGGGGCATGACGTCCACGTCGTCCCGACCGAGGGTGCACTGCGCTTCGTCGGCCGGCCGACGCTCGAGGCGATCTCCCGCAACCCCGTGCACACCGACCTCTACGAGGGCGTGGCTGAGGTGCGACACGTGGCGATCGGCCAGGCGGCCGACCTCATCGTGATCGCGCCGGCCACGGCCAACTCCATCGCGAAGCTCGCGAACGGCCTCGCCGACGACCTGCTCGGCAACACCGTGCTCGCCAGCGAGGCGCCGGTGGTCATCGCCCCGGCGATGCACACCGAGATGTGGTCCAACGCGGCGACGCGCGCGAACGTCGACACGCTCCGCCAACGCGGCGTGACGATCGTCGGACCCGCGGTCGGCCAACTCACCGGCGCCGACAGCGGACCCGGGCGCATGGCCGAGCCCGACGTGATCGTCGAGGCGGCCCTGCGCCGCGTCGCGGCATCCGCCCGGCGCGACCTCGCGGGTCGTCGCATCGTCGTGACCGCCGGCGGCACGCGCGAGCCGCTCGATCCGGTGCGGTTCCTCGGCAACCGCTCCAGCGGCAAGCAGGGCGTCGCCCTCGCCGAGGCCGCGAGGGCCCGCGGCGCCGACGTCACCCTGATCGCCGCGAACCTCGAGGTCGTCGATCCCGTCGGATGCGGCATCCGCCCGGTCTCGACGGCCGCCGAGCTGCAGGCCGCCGTGATCGAGGAGGCCCGCGCCGCCGATGTCGTGATCATGGCCGCGGCGGTCGCCGACTACCGGCCCGCCTCGGTGAGCGAGTCCAAGATCAAGAAGCAGCCCGGCGACGACGGACTCACGCTCGAGCTCGTCCGCAACCCCGACATCCTCGCCGAGCTCGGGCACGCGCCGCACGAGGGCACCCTGCTCGTCGGGTTCGCGGCCGAGACCGAGCCCGACGACGACCGCCTCATCGCCCTCGGTGCCGCGAAGCTCGAGGCGAAGGGCGCCGACCTGCTCGTGGTCAACCGCGTCGGCTGGACCGAGGGGTTCGCCGGCGACGAGAACCGCGTCGTGATCCTGGGCGCCGGCGGCGCGACGCTCGGCCGCAGCGCCGGGAGCAAGATGTCGGTGGCAGACGACATCCTCGATGTCGTGACACGTCATCTGATCGGCGATCAGGGCGACGCGCCCGATACGCTGAGCGCGTCGGATCCGGTGACCACCGCCTAGCGGTGCGCGTCCGAATCCGCTCTC
The DNA here is from genome assembly GCF_051016555.1 of Agromyces sp. Marseille-Q5079. Taxonomy (NCBI): domain Bacteria; kingdom Bacillati; phylum Actinomycetota; class Actinomycetes; order Micrococcales; family Microbacteriaceae; genus Agromyces; species Agromyces sp. Marseille-Q5079. The sequence goes on from NZ_JBPEJF010000011.1 coordinate 78,276, forward strand.
GCTCCTGACGAAAGAAGACCGCGCCCATGAGCCAGCTCCGACTCTTCACCTCCGAATCGGTCACCGAGGGCCACCCCGACAAGATCTGCGACCAGATCTCGGACTCGATCCTCGATGCCCTGCTGCGCGTGGACCCGAAGAGTCGCGTCGCCGTCGAGACGCTCGTCACCACGGGCCTCGTGCACGTCGCCGGCGAGGTCAGCACCTCCGGCTACGTCGAGATCCCGGCCATCGTGCGCGAACGCGTGACCTCCATCGGCTACGACTCGTCCGATGTGTGGTTCGACGGCCGCTCGTGCGGCGTCTCCGTGTCGATCGGCGGCCAGTCGCCCGACATCGCGCAGGGCGTCGACGACGCGTTCGAATCGAGGGAGCGTTCCAGCGAGGACGCGCTCGACAAACAGGGTGCCGGCGACCAGGGCATCATGTTCGGCTACGCGACCCGTGAGACCCCGCAGCTGATGCCGGTTCCGATCTGGATCGCCCATCGCCTCGCGGAGCGCCTGACCGAGGTGCGCAAGGCCGGAGAGCTCGACTACCTGCGTCCCGACGGCAAGACCCAGGTCACCATCGGCTACGAGGGCCAGGTTCCGCGCACGATCGAGACGGTCGTGCTCTCGACGCAGCATTCGCCGAAGGTCTCGACCGAGCAGCTCCGCGCCGAGGTCGAGGAGCTCGTGATCACGCCGGTGCTCGATCAGGTCGAGCTCGCCCGACCCGAGCTCGCGGTCCTGATCAACCCCACCGGACGCTTCGAGATCGGCGGTCCGCAGGGCGACGCCGGCCTCACGGGCCGCAAGATCATCATCGACACGTACGGCGGTGCGAGCCGGCACGGCGGCGGCGCATTCAGCGGCAAGGACCCCTCGAAGGTCGACCGTTCGGCGGCGTACGCGATGCGCTGGGTCGCGAAGAACGCGGTCGCCGCCGGGCTCGCCGACCGACTCGAGGTGCAGGTCGCCTACGCCATCGGCAAGGCGGCGCCCGTCGGACTCTACGTCGAGACCTTCGGCACCGCCCACGTGCCCGAGGACCGCCTCATCGCGGCGGTCCGCGAGGTGTTCGACCTCCGCCCCGCAGCGATCATCCGCGACCTCGACCTGCTGCGTCCGATCTACGCGCAGACGGCGGCGTACGGGCACTTCGGCCGTGAGCTTCCCGACTTCACCTGGGAGCGGCTCGACCGCGTCGACGACCTGCGCGCCGCCGCCGGACTCTGACGTGACGGGCGGCCCCGTCGCCAGGGTGCTCGTCGACTCGCCCCTCCCGCAACTCGATCAGCTCTTCGACTACCGCGTTCCCGAGCGCCTGCGCGACACGGCGATCCCCGGTGTCCGGGTGCGCGTGCCGCTGCGTTCGGGCGGCCGCATCGCCAACGGCTGGCTCGTCGAGCTCGTCGACACGAGCGCGTTCGAGGGGCGCCTGAGCGATCTCGAAGACGTCGTGTCGGAGGTGCCCCTGCTCATGCCCGAGGTGTGGGCGCTCGCGCGCGCGGCCGCGGATCGTGCGGCGGGCAACGCGAGCGACGTGCTCCGACTCGCCGTGCCGTCGCGCTACGTGCGGGTGGAGCGCGCCTGGTCGGCGGCCGAGCCCGACCCCGGACCGGTCCCGGCCGCTCCGGCCCCGGTGCACGGGGCGCCCGAGGGTCGCATCGAGGACGGCCTCCGATCGGGCGAGCGCATGGCGTTCGCCGCCGACCCGCGACCGGTTCGGCTCCCGAGCGGCGCGTGGGTGGGAGCCTGGGCGCTCACCCTCGCGCAGGCCGCGGCGCACGTGCTCGCCGACGAGCGGTCGAGCCTGCTGATCGTGCCCGACTACCGCGACCAGGAGCAGCTGCAGGCCGCGCTCGAGGCGGTCGTCGATCCGCGTCGCATCCTCCGCACCGATGCCAGGCAGAGCGGTGGAGCGCGGTTCCGGTCCTTCCTCGACGCGACCGGCGACGCGGCCCGAGTGCTCATCGGCAACCGGTCCACCGTCTACGCGCCGGCGCCGAGGCTCGGCCTCATCGGCATGTGGGACGACGGCGACACCCTGATGACCGAGCAGCTCGCCCCCGGCGTGCATCCGCGGGACGCGGCCCTCATCCGGCAGGAGCAGTCCGGTGCGGCGCTGCTGTTCCTCGCCCATTCGCCGAGCGTCGAACTGGCGAGGCTCGTGGAGATCGGCTGGGTGAAGGAGGTTCCCGGCGCCCGGCACGCGCGACCGCGGGTCATCCCGACCGAGAACCAGGCCTCCCAGGAGCCGGGCTCCGCCCGAATCCCGTCGGCGGCATGGCGGCAGGCGCAGGAGGCGGCTCGGCAGGGGCCGGTCCTCGTGCAGGTCGCGCGCCCGGGCAACACGCCCCTCCTCGCTTGCGATCGGTGCCGGGAGCCGGCGCGTTGCACCGCCTGCGGCGGGGGACTGGCGATCCCACGCGAGGGCGGCGCCGCCCGATGCGTGCTGTGCGGCCAGAGCGCCAACGGCTGGGCGTGCCCCACGTGCGAGGGCACGCGGTTGCGTGCGGTGACCATCGGCGCCAGCCGCACGGCTGACGAGCTCGGGCGGGCCTTCCCCAACACCCGGGTGGTGCTCTCCGACGGCGAGAAGCCGGTGCTGCGCGTCGGGGCCGAGCCCGCGCTGGTGGTGGCCACGCGTGGTGCGGAGCCGATCGCCGACGGGGGGTACCGAGCTGTGCTGCTGCTCGACGGCGAGCGGATGCTGCTGCGCGAATCGCTCCGCGTCGCCGAGGACTGCCTGCGCTGGTGGTCCAACGCCGCCGCCCTGGTCGCGCCCGGCTCACCCGTGTTCCTGGTGGGGGTGGGCGGGGCCTTGGCGACGGCCCTCACGACGTGGCGGCAGGGCGACTGGGCGTCGGCCGAGCTCGCATCCAGGCGGGCACTGCGGTTTCCGCCGGCGGTCCGCGTCGCGAGCGTGACGGCCTCCGCCGCGAACGTCGCCGCGGCCGTCGCCGCGGCGACGACACTCGAGGGCGTCGACGTCCTCGGACCCACGCCGGTCGACGACGCGCTCTCGCGGGCGCTCGTGCGCTTCGACTACGCGGCGGGCGCGCGGGTCGCTCGCGAGCTGCGTTCCGAGATGATCCGCGTGGCCACGGAGCGGCGTCGCCCCGTCGCCGGCCGCCCGGTGCGCCGACCCGCGACGCTCCGGGTCCGGTTCGACGACCCCGACGTGCCCTGACACCGATGTGCACTGACGCCGACGTGCCGTGAGCCCCGATGGGACGTGTCGCGATGCGCGGGTGACGGCGGCCGACGTTCCGTGCGCACCGTCGTCGGCGACAATGGAGTGTGCAGAAGCTCCGTCTCGTGTTCGCCGGTACGCCGGCCGCCGCAGTTCCCTCGCTCGAACGACTCGCCGGGAGCGGCCACGAGATCGTCGCCGTGGTCACCCGTCCGTCCGCTCCGCTCGGTCGGAAGCGGGTGCTGACGCCGTCGCCGGTCGCGCAGGCGGCCGAGCGCCTCGGACTCGAGGTGATCGAGGCGGCGAGGCTCGATGACGAGGTCACGTCCCGGATCGCGGCATCCGAACCCGATCTGGGCGTCATCGTCGCATACGGCGGCCTGGTGCGGGAGCCGCTCCTGTCGTCGCCCGTGCACGGCTGGATCAACCTGCACTTCTCGCTGCTGCCGGCCTGGCGCGGCGCGGCGCCGGTGCAGCACGCACTCATCAACGACGAGCCCGAGACGGGGGCGGCCGTGTTCCGGCTCGTGCCCGAGCTCGATGCCGGCGACGTCCTCGGCGAACTCGTGCACCCGATCCGTGCCGACGACACGGCCGGCAGCCTGCTCGCCGAACTCGCGGTCAGCGGGGGAGCGCTGCTCGCGGAGGTGGTCGACGGCATCGCCGACGGCTCGGCGCGGTCGGTGCCGCAGCGAGGGGAGTCCTCCTTCGCCCCGAAGCTCGGCATCGACGACGCCCGTCTCGACTGGTCGGCGCCGGCACGGCGGGTGCTCGCCCGGTACCGGGGCGTGACGCCCGAGCCCGGCGCGTGGACGACGCTCGACGGCGCGCGCCTGAAGCTCCTCGAGCTCGCGAGCGCGCACGATGTCGCCGACGCGCCATCGCTCGTTCCCGGCGAGTTCGCGGCGGTCGGACGACAAGTGCTCGTCGGCACGGCCGATGCCCCGGTCGAGGTGATGCGCGTGCAGCCCGCGGGTCGCACGGCGATGTCCGCGGCCGACTGGTGGCGCGGGTCCGGCCGCAGCGGGGCGGTGGCCGAATGAACGCGCAGCGCAGCGGCGACGGCCCCCGTCGCCCTTCGACGAACCGGCCGCCGAGCGTCTCACCGGCTCGCACGGTCGCCTTCGACGTGCTCGAGGCGGTCCGCCTCGACGAGGCCTTCGCCAACCTGCTGCTGCCGGCGCGCATCCGCCGGGCCCGGCTCAGCACCGCGGATGCCGCATTGGCGACCGAGTTGACGTACGGAACGCTGCGGCGTCTGGGCTACTACGACCACGTGATCGAGATCGCGGCCGGCCGTTCGGCCGACGCGATCGACCCGGCCGTGCTCGACGTCCTGCGCCTCGGCGTGCACCAGCTGCTCGCGACCCGGGTGCCGACCCACGCCGCCGTGAACGAGCAGGTCGACCTCGTTCGGCGCATCGCGCCGAAGGCATCCGGTTTCGTGAACGCCGTGCTGCGCACGGTCTCGCGCACGGATGCCGAAGCCTGGCGCGAGCTCGTGGCCGAGGGCGCCTCGAGCGACGACGAGCGCCTGGCCCGCCTCGAGAGCCATCCGATGTGGGTGGTGCGGGCGCTGCGTGCGGCGCTCGCCCGCGAGGGCCGCGCCGACGAGCTCGAGGCGCTGCTGCAGGCCGACAACTCGTCTCCGCGGGTCAATCTCGCGGTGCTGCCCGGCATCGGCGACGGGGTCGACGAACTCGCCGGCATCGAGGGGTTCGCTCCCGACCGGTACTCGCCGATCGGCGGCACGGCGGAGCATCCGATCGCCGTCGTCGAGGCCGCGGGCGGTCGCATCCGCGTGCAGGACGAAGGCTCCCAGCTCGCCGCGCTCGCCCTGAGCCGCGCGACGCCGGTGCGACCGGGCGAGCGGTGGCTCGATCTCTGCTCGGGCCCGGGCGGAAAGACGGCGGTGCTCGCGGCCGAGGCCCTCGCCGGCGGGGCCCTCCTCGCCGCCAACGAGGTGGTCCCGGTCCGCGCCGACCTCGTGCGTTCGGCGATCGCGGGCGTGCCCCTCGAGGTCGACGTGCAGGTCGGCGACGGCCGCGCGCTCGACGCGGCGGCGTTCGGAGCGCTCGACGGGTTCGATCGGATCCTGCTCGACGCGCCCTGCACCGGACTCGGGGCGCTCCGGCGTCGGCCCGAGGCGCGCTGGCGCAAGCGCCCTGAAGACGTCGCCGAGCTCACGCTCCTGCAGGGCGAGCTCCTCGACTCGGCCTTCGCGGCGCTCGCCCCCGGCGGCATCCTCGCCTACGTGACCTGCTCCCCGCACACGGCGGAGACCCACGGGTCCTTGGGTGCGGCGCTGGCTCGCTGGGGTTCGGACGCCGAGCGGCTCGACACGGCCGCGGTGGTGCAGTCCGTGTCGCGGCATCCGCTCGACCTCGGTCCGGATGCCGCGACGGTGCAGCTCTGGCCCCACCGCCACGGCACCGACGCGATGTTCATCGCGCTCGTGCGCCGCGTCGCGGCATCCGGAGCTCCGGCCGCCGGCGATGCGACGGCTCGGTAGGGTGGCAGCATGACGACGCGGATCAACCCGAGCATCCTCGCTGCCGACTTCGTGAACCTCGAGTCCGAGCTCGCGCGCATCGCGGCCGCCGACCTCGTGCACGTCGACGTCATGGACAACCACTTCGTGCCGAACCTGACCTTCGGACCGCAGATGGTCGGGCGCATCCAGGACGTGAGCCCCATCCCGCTCGACGTGCACCTCATGATCTCCGACGTCGATCGCTGGGCTCCCGGCTACGCCGAGCTCGGCGCGTACTCCGTCACGTTCCACGCCGAGGCGACCGACGACCCGGTGGGGTTGGCCCGTCGGCTCCGCTCGATCGGCGCCCGGGCGGGCATCGCCCTGAAGCCCGGCACGGATGCCGCGCCGTACCTCGACCTGCTCGCGGAGTTCGATCAGGTGCTGATCATGACGGTCGAGCCCGGGTTCGGCGGCCAGTCCTTCATGCACGAGACGATGCCGAAGCTGCGCCGGGTGTCCGACGCGGTGCGTGCGGCCGGACTCGACGTCTGGTTGCAGGTCGACGGCGGCGTCTCGCTCGACACCATCGGCATCGCCGCCGAGGCCGGTGCAGACACGTTCGTGGCCGGCTCCGCGGTGTTCGGTGCCGAGGTCCCCGCCGAGCGGATTGCGGCGCTGCGTGACCTCGCGGCCTCGCACCGCCACGAGGGCGCGCACGGCACCGGTAGTCTGAAGTCGTGAAGACATTCGACGAACTCTTCGTCGAGCTCAGCGACAAGGCCCGCACCCGCCCCGAGGGTTCCGGCACCGTGCGCGAGCTCGATGCCGGCGTGCACGCCATCGGGAAGAAGATCGTCGAGGAGGCGGCCGAGGTGTGGATGGCCGCCGAGTACCAGACCGACGACGAGGCTGCCGAGGAGATCTCGCAGCTGCTCTACCACCTGCAGGTGCTGATGATCGCGAAGGGGCTCGCGCCCGCCGACGTGTACCGACATCTCTGACGTTCGCCTCCGCATCGATTGCTCGTTCCGAACGAAAGCACCTCATGACCGATTCATCCGTGCTCCTGCGCATCGCTGTGCCCAACAAGGGCTCGCTCTCCGAGACCGCCGCCGAGATGCTCGCCGAGGCGGGCTACACCGGCCGTCGCGACACGAAGGAGCTCCACGTCGTCGACGCCCGCAACGGCGTCGAGTTCTTCTATCTGCGGCCGCGTGACATCGCGACGTACGTCGGTTCCGGCGCGCTCGACGTCGGCATCACCGGGCGCGACCTCCTGATCGACTCCGGCTCGGTCGCGACCGAGACGGCCGAACTCGAGTTCGCGCGATCGACCTTCCGCTTCGCCGGTCACGCCGATCGGTTCCGCGACCTGTCCGACCTCCAGGGCGTGCGGGTGGCGACGAGCTATGCCGGTCTCGTCGGCAAGTTCCTCGCCGACGCCGGCGTCGATGCCACGCTCGTTCCCCTCGACGGCGCGGTCGAATCGGCGGTCCGGCTGGGCGTCGCCGATGCGATCGCCGATGTCGTCGAGACCGGCACCACGCTCCGGAAGGCCGGCCTGTCGATCTTCGGGCCCGTCATCCTCGAGTCCAGCGCGGTCCTGGTGAGTTCGCCGACCGAGCAACCCGGCACGGCGACGCTCGTGCGGCGGTTGCAGGGCGTCCTCGTCGCACGTCGGTACGTGCTCCTCGACTACGACGTCCCGGTCGCGCACCTCGAGGCGGCGACCGCGGCGGCACCCGGATTCGAGTCGCCGACCGTCTCTCCGCTCCACGATCCCGAGTGGGTCGCCGTGCGCGTGATGATCCCGCGCGTCGACATGAACCAGGTCATGGACCAGCTGTATTCGATCGGCGCTCGCGCGATCCTCGTGAGCGCGATCCACGCCGCACGGTTGTAGGCCGCGATGACTGTCGCGATCCGCGTCATCCCGTGCCTCGACGTGGCCTCCGGGCGCGTCGTCAAGGGCGTCAACTTCGAGAACCTGAGGGATGCCGGCGACCCGGTCGAACTCGCCGCCCGTTACGGCGAGCAGGGGGCCGACGAGCTGACCTTCCTCGACGTCACCGCCACGGTCGACGACCGCTCGACCACCTACGAGATGGTCCAGCGCGTCGCCGAGCAGGTGTTCATCCCGCTCACGGTGGGCGGCGGCGTCCGCTCGAACGAGGACGTCTCGCGCCTGCTCGGCCACGGCGCCGACAAGGTCGGCGTGAACAGCGCCGCCATCGCGCGCCCGGCGCTCATCGGCGAGATCGCCGATCGGTTCGGGGCCCAGGTGCTCGTGCTCTCGCTCGACGTCAAGCGCTCCGGGCGCACGCCGTCGGGGTTCGTGGTGACCACGCACGGCGGCCGCACCGAGACCGACCTCGACGCGCTCGAGTGGGCCGCCCGGGCGATCGAGCTCGGCGCGGGGGAGCTGCTCGTGAACTCGATCGACGCCGACGGCACCAAGCGCGGGTTCGACCTCGAGCTCACCGCCCTGATGCGCGAGCTCTCGAGCGTGCCCGTGATCGCATCCGGCGGCGCCGGCTTGGTCGAGCACTTCGCACCGGCGATCGCCGCCGGCGCCGACGCCGTGCTCGCGGCATCCGTGTTCCACAATGGGGAGATGACCATCGCCGAAGTGAAGGCCGCACTGGCCGCCGACGGACGGATCGTCCGATGAGCGCCGCCGTCGACGCGGCGCTCGCGCGGGCGTCGTTCAACGCCGACGGGCTGCTGCCCGCCGTCATCCAGCAGGAGGGCACCGGAGAGGTGCTGATGCTCGGCTGGATGGACCGCGAGGCCATGCGCCGTACGCTCACCGAGGGGCGCGTGACCTTCTGGTCGCGGTCGCGGCAGGAGTACTGGCGCAAGGGCGACACGTCGGGTCACGCGCAGTACGTGCGGCAGGCCGCGCTCGACTGCGACGCCGACACCCTCCTCGTGACCGTCGAGCAGATCGGCGTCGCCTGCCACACCGGCACGCGAACCTGCTTCGTGGGCGACCCGCTCGAGGTCGTCCAGGGCTTCCCGCCCGCCGACTGACGAGGAGCGCGCGTGCCCGCCACCACCACCTTCGACGAGTTCACGGCCCTGCTGCCGGGTCGACGCGTCGTCCCCGTCGTCCGTGAGCTCTTCGCCGACGGCGAGACCCCCGTCGGCATCTACCGCAAGCTCGCGCACGGCCGCCCGGGCACGTTCCTGCTCGAATCCGCCGAGCAGGGCGGCATCTGGTCCAGGTACTCGTTCGTCGGCGTCAGGTCGTACGGCGTGCTGACGGAGCGCGACGGACGGGTGCACTGGCACGACCACGATCACGGCCTCGACGAGGCCAGGGCGCTCGGCGACGCGGCATCCCTCGAACCGCTCGCGGCGCTCGAGGCGCTCTACGAGCGCTGGCGGTCCGACGACGTGCCGGGCGCCGCGCCGCTCATGGGCGGCCTCGTCGGCTTCATCGGCTGGGAGGCGATCCGGCAGATCGAGCACCTGCCCAACCGTCCGCCGGCCGACTTCGACGTCCCGGGCCAGGCGTTCTGCTTCGTCGCGGAGCTCGTGGTGATCGACCATCGCACCGGAACCGTGCAACTCGTGGCGTCCGTGCTGAACGACGACGTCGACGAGCCCGACGCGATGTGGGTCGGCGCGCAGGAGCGGCTCGACCGCATGCAGCGCGACCTCGCCCGACCGGCCGAGGCCTGGCTCGCGGACATCGACCTCGGCGTCGAGACCTCGCCGACGCATCGCACCGAGAAGTCGGACTTCCTGGCGGCCGTCGAGCGCTCGCGCGAGTACATCCGCGAGGGCGACGTCTTCCAGGTGGTCGTGTCGCAGCGGTTCGACCAGGAGGCGACGGCCGATCCGGTCGACGTGTACCGCGTGCTCCGTGCGCTCAACCCGAGCCCGTACATGTACTTCCTGCACCTGACGGATGCCGCGGGCGAGCCGCTCCACATCGTCGGGTCCTCGCCCGAGGCGCTCGTGAAGGTCCAGCACGGCCGGGTGTTCACGCATCCGATCGCCGGGTCAAAGCCGAGGGGCGACACGCCCGAGGCCGACGCCGACTTCGAGGCGGCGCTCATCGCCGACCCGAAGGAGCAGGCGGAGCACCTCATGCTCGTCGACCTCGCACGCAACGACCTCGCAAAGGTGTGCGTCGCCGGCTCGGTCGAGGTGACCGAGTTCATGCGCGTCGAGCGCTTCAGCCACATCATGCACCTCGTCTCCTCGGTCGAGGGCGACCTGTCCGACGGGGCGAACGCCGTCGACGTCTTCCGGGCCACGTTCCCGGCGGGCACCCTCTCGGGGGCGCCGAAGCCGCGTGCCCTCGAGATCATCGACGAGCTCGAACCCGCGCAACGGGGCGTCTACGGCGGCGTCGTGGGCTACTTCGGCTTCGGCGGCGATGCCGACCTCGCCATCGCGATCCGCACGGCCACGATCTCGGGCGGCATCGCCCGGGTCCAGGCCGGTGCGGGACTCGTCGCCGACTCGGTCGCAGAGTCCGAGTTCGAGGAGTCCCAGAACAAGGCCGCCGCACCCCTCAGGGCCGTGGCGATCGCCAACGAGATGCGGAGGGTCCAGTGAGCGGGGGCCGCCTCAAGTCGATCGCGCTCCTCACGGGCCTGCTCGGCGCCGGACTCGCGCTCCTCGCGTGGAGCCAGACGTGGTTCGTACTGCGCCTCGTGGGCCAGGAGGCCCAGGGCGCCGCGGCCTCGATCGACGTCGGCGGCGGCGTCGCGTCGCCTGCGATGGCCGCCCTCGGACTGGCCGGACTCGCGCTCGTCGCGGCGATCGCGATCGCCGGCCCGGTGCTCCGCGTGGTGCTCGCCGTCATCCAGGTCCTCCTGGGCGGGTCGATCATCCTGGCGGGCGCCCTCGC
>NZ_JBPEJF010000012.1:0-76274 GCF_051016555.1 Agromyces sp. Marseille-Q5079
CGGGGCGCCGCGTTCCTATGGTGACCGCGACAACAAGCGTCCGTACGAGAAGCGTGATGGTGGTTCCTCGCGTCCGTACGAGAAGCGTGATGGTGGCCCGTCGCGTCCGTACGAGAAGCGTGATGGTGGTTCCTCGCGTCCGTACGAGAAGCGTGATGGCGGTGCGCCGCGTTCGTACGAGAAGCGTGATGGTGGCCCGTCGCGTCCGTACGAGAAGCGTGATGGTGGCCCGTCGCGTCCGTACGAGAAGCGTGATGGTGGCCCGTCGCGTCCCTACGAGAAGCGCGATGGCGGTGCATCGCGTTCGTATGGCGAGCGGCCCGAGCGACGCGACTCCAGCGAGCCGCGGGACTTCCGTCGCGATTCCGCGGGTGCCGCGAACCTGGCGGTTCGTCCGCACCACGACGACCCGTTCATTCCCGAGTCGATCGAGCCGCGGGATCTCGACAAGGGCGCCCGCGCCGAGCTCAAGACGCTCAGCAAGGAGAACGCCGACTGGGTCGCCCGTCACCTGGTCGCGGCATCCATGTACCTCGATGACGACCCCGAACTCGCGCACCAGCACGCGCAGTCCGCGGGCCGTCGGGCCGGCCGCGTCGCGGTCGTCCGAGAGACACTCGCGATCACGGCCTATGCGACCGGCGACTTCGCACTCGCCCTGCGAGAGCTCCGCACGTACCGTCGCATCTCGGGCAGCAACGACCAGCTCCCGCTGATGGTCGACAGCGAGCGCGGCGTGGGTCGCCCCGATCGCGCGCTCGAGGTGGGTCGCGCCGTCGATCGAGCCTCGCTTCCCGCAGCCGTCCAGGTCGGATTGGCCATCGCCATGTCCGGCGCGCGCCTCGACCTCGGCCAGGCGGAACTCGCCCTCGCCGAGCTCGAGATCCCGCAGCTCGATCCCGACCGGGCCTTCACCTACAGCCCCGCGCTCTTCTCCGCGTACGCCGAGGTGCTCGACGAGCTCGGGCGTGCCGATGAGGCCGCATCGTGGCGGTCCCGTGCGGCGCGAGCCGACGAGGCGCTCGGCGGTCCCGAGCTCGATCTCGTCGAGATCTACGAGGTCGAACTGGAGCCGGAGCTCCCGGGCGAGGCCGAGCCGACCGCCGCTGAGACCGGCTCAGACGCTGACGACGTCGCCGACGAAGCCTTCTCTGCTGAGGTTGACGAGGTCGAGGCCGACGAGACCGAGGTCGAGGTCGAGTCCGACGAGGCATCCGCTCAGGTGTCCGAGGCCGACGATCTCGGCGACCCGGGCGACGTGCTCGAGGACGACGTGCGCGCGGTCCTGGCCGAGGGCGACGACGAGGATCGGGCGTAGCGGGTGGGGCTGTTCCGTTCGAAGCTCGTCGGATCCGCGCCGCTCGACGGCGCGGATGCCGTGCTCGCCGATCTCGACGGCGTCGTCTACGCCGGCGCCGGGGCGATCCCGTACGCCGTCGAGAGCCTGTCCTCGGCGAAGCAGCGCATGGCGGTCGGGTACATCACGAACAACGCCTCGCGAAGCGATGCATCCGTCGCCCGGCATCTCTCGGAACTCGGCCTCGCGGTCGAGCCGGGCGATGTCGTCACCTCGCCGCAGGCCGCGATGCGACTGCTCGACGAGCAGGTGTCGCCGGGGGCCCTCGTCATGGTCGTCGGCGGTGAGGGCATCGTCGTCGAGCTCGAGAAGCGCGGCTACCGCGTGACGAGATCGGCGGATGACGCGCCCGACGCGCTCGTGCAGGGCTTCACGCCCGAGATCGGCTGGAAGGACCTCGCCGAGGCGGCGTTCGCCCTCAACGCCGCGGGCGGCCCCGGTTCGGACGCGCCCGGCATCCCGTGGATCGCGACGAACACCGACTGGACGATCCCGGTGGCACGCGGCATCGCACCGGGGAACGGAACACTCGTCTCCGCGGTGCACACCGCCGTCGGACGCCTCCCGCTCGTGGCCGGCAAGCCCGAGACGCCGATCTTCGACGAGGCAAGGCGCCGCTTCGGGGCCGAACGGCCCCTGGTGGTCGGCGATCGCCTCGACACCGACATCCTCGGGGCGAATCGTGCGGGCATGACGAGCGCACTCGTGCTCACGGGCATCGATCGTGCCAAGCAGGTGCTCGCCGCGGATGCCGCGAGTCGACCGGACTACATCGTCGCCGACCTGCGCGGGCTGCACGAGCCCTACCCGGCGACCGAGGAGGTGCGCGGCGCCCTCCGGGTCGGCCGCTCGCGAGTCCGGGTCGACGGTCGGCGCGTGGTCATCGAGGCCGAAGGTGACGACGAGCTCGACCTGCTCCGGGCGGCGTGCGCCGCCATCTGGCGTTCGGGCCAGGCGATCCACGTCTTGGACGTCCCGTCGTCGCTGTACGCCTGAGTCGGGGGCGCCGGCCGTGTTCGCGGTCGGCGTTCTCCGGTTCGTCGCGCGTCCCGGTCGGTCGTCGGACGCCTCGGGTAGCGTGGTGACGTGAGCATTGACGACGCGCCCTTCGAGGCATCCGACGAGGCACGTGCGGCCATCGCCGCGATCGAGGCGCTTCCGCTCGACGAGCGCGCGCCGGCGTACCTCGCCCTCGCGGAACGGCTCAGGGCAGAGCTCGAGCACTCCGATCCCACCCGGCAGTCCGACTGAGCATGCCGGATCAGCGACTCGATGCCGCCCTGGCCGAACGAGGACTCGCGCGCTCGCGCACGCATGCGGCGACCCTCATCGCGGCCGGCCTCGTGACCGTCGACGGAAGACCCGCCGTCAAGGCGTCGCTCAAGGTCGATGAGCACCGCGAGCTCGCCGTGGCGGCATCCGATCACTACGTCTCGCGAGCGGCCCACAAGCTGATCGCCGCGCTCGACCGCTTCGGCGTCGACCCTGCCGGGCGCGTGGCGCTGGATGCCGGCGCATCGACGGGAGGCTTCAGCCAGGTGCTGCTGGAGCGCGGTGCCCGCATGGTGCTGGCCGTCGACGTCGGGCACGGCCAGCTCGCCGCCGAGCTGTTCGGCGCACCAGGGCTCGTGCTCGTCGAGGGATGCAACGTCCGCTCCCTCGACCGGGCGACGCTGGCCTCGCTCACCGGGGTGGCCGAGGCGCCGTCGCTCGTGACGGCCGACCTCTCGTTCATCTCGCTCACGACCGTGCTGCCCGCGCTGGCCGCCACCGCCGCGGAGGGTGCGGACTTCGTGCTGCTCGTGAAGCCGCAGTTCGAGGTCGGCCGTTCCGGCGTTCGCGAGGGCATCGTGCACGACGCGGCGCTGCGTTCCGAGGCCGTCGCGAACGTGCTCTGGGCCGCCCATGACCTCGGCATCGGCACGACCGGCGTCATGTCCTCCCCAATCTCGGGCACGCGCGGAAATCACGAGTACCTCGTGCATCTCGACGCCGGGCACGGAACGAATCCGACAGAATGGATGCGTCGGGTCGAGCAGATGACGGGAGGCTTCGCCGAGTGAACGATGCACGGCACTTCCTCGTGGTCTCGCACACCGGTCGTCCCACCGCGCTCGAAGCGACCGGAGAGGTCTGCTCCCAGCTCATCGCCGCGGGCGCCGTTCCGGTCATCTCCGACGAGCAGTGGAACGACGTGCACGAGTTCGTTCCCGAGCTGAACGGCGCGGTGCGCCGACTCGAGGAGACCGATCCCGCGCTCATCGAGCTGGTCATCGTCCTCGGCGGCGACGGCACGATCCTCCGCGCGGCCGAACTCGTCCGCGACCAGCAGGTGGCCCTGCTCGGCGTGAACCTCGGCCACGTCGGATTCCTCGCCGAGAGCGAGCGCGACGACCTCGGATACACCGTGCAACGGGCACTGGCGCGCGACTACGTCGTCGAGGAGCGCATGACGCTGTCGGTGCGCGCGAAGATCGGCGACGAGATCGTCTACGAAAGCTGGGCGCTGAACGAGGTCTCGATCGAGAAGGCCGAACGCGAGCGCATGATCGAGGTCGTGATCGAGGTCGATCGCCGCCCGCTCTCGTCGTTCGGCTGCGACGGCGTGGTCATGTCGACGCCGACGGGGTCGACTGCGTACGCCTTCTCCGCCGGGGGCCCCATCGTGTGGCCCGGCCTCGAGGCGCTGCTGCTCGTGCCGCTCAGCGCGCACGCCCTGTTCGCGAGGCCGCTCGTCGTCGCCGCGGACTCGTCGCTCGCCGTCGAGGTCCTGCAGCGCACCGAGACCTCGGCCGTCATCTGGTGCGACGGCCGTCGCACCTTCGACCTCCCGCCTGGTGCGCGGGTCGTCGTCCGCCGGTCGCCGATCCCGGTTCGGCTGGCGCGCCTGCACGAGGCTCCGTTCACCGACCGGCTCGTGAACAAGTTCCAGTTGCCCGTGAGCGGATGGCGAGGGCCGGTGGGCCGTGATTGACGAACTCGGAATCCGCGATCTCGGCGTGATCGCCGAGGCGACGCTGCCGCTCGGGCCCGGGTTCACCGCGGTCACGGGCGAGACTGGCGCCGGCAAGACCATGGTCGTCACCGCGCTCGGGCTGCTGCTGGGTGCGAGGGCCGATGCCGGCACCGTTCGGTCCGGTGCGAAGCAGGCCTGGGTCGAGGGGCGATGGTTCGTCCCCGGCGACGGCGCGGTCGCCGAACGCGTCGCCGAGACGGGCGGGGAGATCGAGGCGGGCGAGCTCCTGCTCGGGAGGTCCGTCTCGTCCGAGGGTCGGAGCAAGGCCGTCGTCGGAGGGCGCAGCGCCCCCATCGGCGTGCTCACCGAACTCGGCGACGAACTCGTCGTCGTGCACGGACAGGCAGATCAGCAGCGACTGCGGTCCGCCGTCGCGCAGCGAGATGCGCTCGATCGGTTCGCCGGCGCCGCGTTGCAGGCCGCCCTCGTCGACTACCGACGCGCCTTCATCACGTGGCATGCCGACGCGGCGGAGCTCGAGGAGCTCACCAGCGCGCACGAGGCGCGGATGCGCGAGGCCGCCGAACTCCGGGAGGCGCTCGACGAGGTCGAGGCGGTCGATCCGCAACCCGGCGAGGACGTCGAGCTGGGCGAACGCTCCGACCGGCTGTCCAACCTCGAGGAACTCCGCCTCGCCGCAGCGCAGGCGCACGCGCTCATCTCGGCCGACGAGGTCGTCGACGACGCCCCAGACGCGGTCGCCCTCGTCGACGGGGCGAAGCGGCAGCTCGAGCGCGTGCTCGAGCACGACTCCGGGCTCGCCCCGATCGCCGAGGTGCTGCAGAACGCGGGCTTCCTGCTCGCGGACGCCGCGGCCGAACTGGCCGGCTACATCGCCGGGCTCGATGCCGACGGCGCACGCGAGCTCGAGGCCGTGCAGGCGCGACGCGCGGAGCTGACCGCGCTCATCCGCCGGCACGGGAGCACCCTCGACGAGGTGCTCGAATTCCGCCGGACGGGTGGACTCCGGCTCGTCGAGCTCGACGGCGACGATGAGCGCATCGAGCAACTCGCGGCATCCGTCGACGAGAGCGCGGCCGAGGTCGACCGCCTGGCCGCTGCCGTCACCGAACTGCGCACCGAGGCGGCCGGTCGCCTGGCGGACGCCGTGACCGTCGAGCTCGCGGCGCTGGCGATGCCCGACGCGCGACTGACCGTGCTGGTCGATGCCGAACACGAGCCGGCCCTGCACGGGCGCGACCAGGTGTCGATCCTGCTGCAGCCGCATCCCGGCGCCGAGCCGAGGTCGGTCTCGAAGGGGGCGTCGGGCGGTGAGCTCTCGCGCGTCATGCTCGCCATCGAGGTCGTCATCGCCGGCACGGACCCCGTGCCCACCTTCGTCTTCGACGAGGTCGACGCGGGGGTCGGCGGCGCTGCGGCCATCGAGATCGGACGCCGACTCGCCCGACTCGCCGAACGCTCCCAGGTCATCGTCGTGACCCACCTCGCCCAGGTCGCGGCGTTCGCCACGAACCACCTGAGCGTGATCAAGGGCACCGACGGGCGCGTCACCGAATCGAGCGTCCGCCGTCTCGAAGGAGCCGAACGCGAGGCCGAGATGGCCCGCCTGCTCTCGGGACTCGCCGAGTCCGAGAGCGGCATCGCGCACGCCCGAGAGCTGCTCGAACTCGCCTCGGAGCGGGCGAGAACCGGCTGAAACACCGACGAGGATCGCCCGGCGATCATGCCGGGCGAACGATGAAGGGGGAGCGTGTGCAGGATGTCGAGCCAAGTCACGGCAAACGTGGCTTAGACTATAAGCCCGTGGTGGAAGAACGCGGAATAGCGCAGTCAGGCGCACAGAACTCAGACGACACGACCAAGCACATCTTCGTGACCGGTGGTGTCGTTTCTTCGTTGGGCAAGGGGCTCACAGCAGCCAGTCTCGGCAACCTGCTCACCGCGCGCGGTCTCCGTGTCGTGATGCAGAAGCTCGACCCCTATCTCAACGTCGATCCCGGAACGATGAACCCGTTCCAGCACGGCGAGGTCTTCGTGACCGACGACGGCGCGGAGACCGACCTCGACATCGGTCACTACGAGCGGTTCCTCGACATCGACCTCAGCCAGGCCGCGAACGTCACGACCGGGCAGATCTACTCGACGGTCATCGCCAAGGAGCGACGCGGCGAGTACCTCGGCGACACCGTGCAGGTGATCCCGCACATCACCGACGAGATCAAGCGCCGCATGCGGCTGCAGGCGACCGAGTCGCCCAAGCCCGACGTCATCATCACCGAGATCGGCGGCACGGTCGGCGACATCGAGTCGCAGCCGTTCATCGAGTCGGCGCGCCAGGTGCGTCACGAACTCGGACGCAAGAACGTCTTCTTCGTACATGTGTCGCTCGTGCCGTACATGGGCGCCTCCGGCGAGCAGAAGACCAAGCCGACGCAGCACTCGGTGGCGGCCCTCCGGTCCATCGGCATCCAGCCCGACGCGCTCGTGCTGCGCAGCGATCGCCCGGTGACCGAGTCGAACAAGCGCAAGATCGCGCTCATGTGCGACGTCGACGAGGCCGCCGTCGTCAACGCGGTCGACGTCCCGTCGATCTACGACATCCCGACGATGCTGCACGACCAGGGTCTCGACGCCTACATCATCGATTCGCTCGGCCTCGACGGCAAGGCGGCAGACGTCGACTGGTCGGGCTGGAGCAGCCTCCTCGACGTCGTGCACGACCCCAAGCACGAGGTCACGATCGGGCTCGTCGGCAAGTACATCGACCTCCCCGACGCCTACCTCTCGGTCACGGAGGCGCTGCGTGCCGGCGGCTTCGCCAACGACGCCAAGGTCAAGATCGAGTGGATCCCGTCGGACGAGTGCCAGACCCCAGAGGGTGCGCACCGGCACCTCTCCGGACTCGACGGCATCTGCGTGCCCGGCGGCTTCGGCGTGCGCGGCATCGAGGGCAAGCTCGGAGCGCTCCGCTATGCGCGCGAGAACGGCATCCCGACGCTCGGACTCTGCCTCGGCCTGCAGTGCATGGTCATCGAGTACTCGCGCAACGTCGTCGGCCTCTCGGGCGCGTCGTCCAGTGAGTTCGATCCCGACACCGAGTTCCCGGTCATCGCGACCATGGAGGAGCAGGTCGAGATCATCGCCGGCGGCGACCTCGGCGGCACCATGCGGCTGGGACTCTACCCGGCGGCACTCGCCGAGGGCTCGATCGCCGCGGAGGTGTACGGCTCGACGCTCGTCTCCGAGCGCCACCGCCACCGCTACGAGGTCAACAACACGTACCGCGACCGCATCGCCGAGGCCGGACTCGTCTTCTCGGGCACCTCGCCCGACCGCCACCTCGTCGAGTTCGTCGAGCTGCCGCGCGACGTGCACCCGTACTACATCGCGACGCAGGCCCACCCCGAACTGCGCAGCCGGCCGAACCAGGCGCACCCGCTGTTCCGCGGGCTCGTCGCGGCATCGCTCGACCGGCAGAAGTCCAGCCTGCTCTTCGACGACGCGAATGCCTGATCCCCTCGAGGTCGAGCCGCTCGCCGACGAACCGGTCTCCGTGCCGGTGTCGGCGAGCGAGCTCGCCTTCGCGGGCCGGGTGTGGGACATCCGCCGCGACACGTTCGACCTCGGCGACGGGCCGATCGTCCGCGACTACATGGACCACCCCGGCGCCGTCGCCGTGCTCGCGCTCGACGACGACGATCGGGCGTTCCTGATCCGCCAGTACCGGCATCCGGTGCGCACGCGAGGGTGGGAGATCCCGGCCGGCCTGCTCGACGTGCCCGGCGAGGACCCGCTCGAGGCGGCCAAGCGCGAGCTCGCCGAGGAGGGCGACCTGGCGGCTTCCGAGTGGTCCGTGCTCGCGGACTTCTTCACCTCGCCGGGCGGCAGCGATGAGGCCCTGCGCGTCTACCTCGCGCGCGGACTCACGGCCACGGCCGAGGCCTTCGCTCGCGAAGACGAGGAGGCGCACATCGAGATGCGCTGGGTGCCGCTCGACGACTGCGTCGACGCGGTGCTCGCGCGCCGCGTGCAGAACCCGTCACTGGTCATCGCGATCCTCGCCGCACAGGTGTCGCGGTCCCGCGGCTGGCAGAGCCTCGGCCCGGCCGACGCCGAGTGGCCGGGCCGATCCACCCCGCGTGGCGTGACCGGCGCGGTCGCGGCATCCGCCGATGTCGCCTCGCCTGCGGCACGGGGCTGAACGGGATCCTCGTGACCGGGCCGTCGGCCGTCGATGCCTACCTCCGCCACCTCACGGTCGAGCGCGGCCTCGCGAGGAACACGGTCGCGTCGTACCGTCGCGACCTGGCGATCTACGCCGACTGGCTCACGCAGGAGGGGATCGCCGGGCCGGCCGCGGTCGGCGAGCAGGACCTCTCGCGCTTCATCCGCTTCCTCGGGGCCGATCGTGTGCCGCCGCTCGCGACGTCGTCGGTCGCGCGCGTGATCTCCACGGTGCGGGGCCTGCATCGCTTCCTCGTCGACGAGGGCTTCATCGAGGCCGACGTCTCGCGCGAGCTGCGTCCGCCGAAATTGCCCATGCGGCTCCCGAAGGCGATCTCGGTCGAGGACGTCGAGGCGCTCCTCGCCGCGGCCGGAGGCGAGGAGGTCGTCGAGCTCCGCGATGCGGCCCTGCTCGAGGTGCTCTACGCGACCGGGGCGCGTGTGTCCGAGGCCATCGGCCTGAACGTCGACGACCTGGTCGACGGCGATGTCGTGCGGCTCTTCGGCAAGGGCGGCAAGCAGCGCATCGTGCCGCTCGGTTCGTACGCCCGCGCCGCGCTCGATGCGTACCTCGTGCGCGCGCGGCCCGTGCTCTCGGTCCGCGGCACGGCGACGCCTGCGCTGTTCCTCGGCATGCGCGGTCGGCGGATGTCCCGGCAGACGGCGTGGGAGGTCATCCGCGATGCCGCCGAACGTGCGGGCCTCACGATGTCCGTCTCCCCGCACACGCTTCGGCACTCGTTCGCGACCCATCTGCTCGAGGGCGGGGCCGACGTGCGCGTCGTGCAGGAGTTGCTCGGCCATTCCTCGGTCGCCACCACGCAGATCTACACGCTCGTCACGGCTGACACACTCCGGGAGATGTACACGACCGCCCACCCCCGCGCTCGCTAGAATCGACCAAGCAACTCGTACGACGAGGCGCCGGCAGGCAGGGGAGAGACCACACGTGACCAACCAGACGCGCGACTCGGCGGACGGAATCGCAACGCTCCCGCCGGAGCTCGGTCCGACCGGTCGTCCTCACCGAGAGTTCCCCGAGCCCGCGCCGCTGCGTTCGCACGGTCCGGCCCGCATCATCGCCCTCTGCAACCAGAAGGGCGGCGTCGGCAAGACGACCACCACGATCAACCTCGGCGCGACGCTCGCCGAGTACGGCCGGCGGGTGCTCGCCGTCGACTTCGACCCGCAGGGCGCGCTCTCGGCCGGTCTCGGCGTGCAGACGCACGACGTGCCCACGATCTACGACCTGCTGCTCTCTCGCGCGATCGACCCGAAGGACGCGATCCAGCACTCGGGCGTCGAGGGACTCGACGTCATCCCGGCGAACATCGACCTCTCCGCCGCCGAGATCAACCTGGTCAACGAGGTGGCCCGCGAGCAGATCCTCGCCGGCGTGCTCCGCAAGGTCTCCGTCGACTACGACGTGGTCCTCATCGACTGCCAGCCGTCGCTCGGACTGCTCACGGTCAACGCCCTCACGGCGGCGCACGGCGTCGTCATCCCGCTCGAGTGCGAGTTCTTCGCGCTGCGCGGGGTCGCGCTGCTCATCGAGACGATCGACAAGGTGCGCGACCGCCTCAACCCCGCGATCACGCTCGACGGCATCCTCGCGACCATGTACGACTCGCGCACGCTGCACTCGCGCGAGGTGCTCGAGCGAGTGGTCGACGCCTTCGGCGACGACGTGCTCGAGACCGTCATCACGCGCACGGTGAAGTTCCCCGATGCCACGGTCGCCGCCACGCCGATCACCGAGTTCGCGCCCGAGCACCAGGCATCCAAGTCGTACCGTCAGCTCGCGAGGGAGCTGGTCTTCCGTGGCGCGGTCGCCTGAGGCCGTTCCGGTCTCGGGGGAGCACGCGCCCGGCGTCGAGGCCGGAATCGGTGGCGCGCCGGCGGGCGAGGCCGTGGCCGACCCGGCCGAGGCATCCGACGCGCCTGCTGCCGGGTTCCGCGTCGCGCTGACGAACTTCGAGGGCCCGTTCGACCTGCTGCTCTCGCTCATCGCGAAGCACGAGCTCGACATCACCGAGGTGTCGCTGTCGGCCGTGACCGACGAGTTCATCGCCTACCTGCGGGGAGTGGACTCGGCGGAGGAGCTCGACCGCGCGTCGGAGTTCCTCGTCGTGGCGGCCACCCTGCTCGACCTCAAGGTCGCCGGGCTCCTCCCGCAGGGAGAACTCGTCGACGCCGAGGACGTGGCGTTGCTCGAGGCCCGCGACCTGCTCTTCGCCCGCCTGCTGCAGTACCGCGCGTTCAAGGAGGCGGCGCGCTGGTTCCAGGCAGGCCTGGAGGCCGAGGGAACCCGACATGCGCGCACCGTGCGACTCGAGGACAAGTTCCGCCAGCGTGCGCCCGAGCTGCGGTGGACGCTCAGCGCCGAGGACTTCGCCGCGCTCGCGACGCTCGCCCTCACCCCCCGGGAGATCCCGGTCGTGGGCCTCACGCACCTGCACGCGCCGCTCGTCTCGATCCGCGAGCAGGCCGCCCACGTCGTCTCCGTGCTGCGCCGCGGCGAACCGGTCAGCTTCCGCCAACTCATCGCGGGCGTCACCCGACCGGGCGTGGTGGTCGCCCGGTTCCTCGCGGTGCTGGAGCTCTACCGCCATGCCGCCATCGGGTTCGACCAGGTCGAGCCGCTCGGCGAACTGACCCTCCACTGGGCCGCCGAGTCGTGGTCCGATGCCAACCTCGAGGCCCTGGGAGCCGACTATGACGAGTGACACGGATGCCGCGATGAGCGACACGGATGCCGCGACGGATGAGTCCGTCGAAGCAGAGGCCGCGATGTCGGAGTCGCACGACGGCCCCGAGCTCTCGATCGTCACGCCGCTCGACGTGCCCGGCCAGCCCCACCTCGACCTCGACCGCGCCCTCGAGGCGATCCTGTTCATCGCCGACGAGCCGCAGAGCGTCGTGCACCTGGCCGCCGCGGTCGCGCGCCCGGTCGCCGAGGTCCGAGCGGCCATCGCGCGCCTGCGCGCCGACTACGACGGGGCGGCGGGTTCCGGCGAGCCGCGCACCGACGTCGCGGGCGACGAGACCTCGGCACGCGGCATCCGCCGGGCCTTCGAACTGCGCGAGGTCGGCGGCGGATGGCGGTTCTACGTGCGAACCGAGTACGACGCGCTCGTCTCCGATTTCGTGATCGCGCAGACGTCGACGAGACTTTCGCAGGCGGCACTGGAGACGCTCTCGGTGATCGCGTACAAGCAACCGATCTCCCGATCGCAGATCGCCTCGATCCGCGCGGTGAACGTCGACTCCGTCGTGCGCACGCTGCTCGGCCGCGGACTCGTCACCGAGGTTGACACGGATGCCGAGACCGGAGCACTCCTCTACGGCACCACCGACCTGCTGCTCACCAACCTCGGCATCAACTCGCTCGACGAGCTGCCCCACATCTCCCCGTTGCTCGACGACGGCCAGGAAGGATTCGACCGTGACTGATACCAACGGCCCCGACGACGGGGCCGGCGACGGCACCGCCGACCGCATCGCCAACGACTGGGCCGCGCCCGCGGAGGGCGTGCGCCTGCAGAAGGTGCTCGCCGCGGCGGGCGTCGCGAGCCGCCGGGTCGTCGAGCAGTACATCGTCGAGGGGCGCATCGAGGTCAACGGCGAGGTGGTGACCGAGCTCGGGCGCCGCGTCGACCCCGAGGTCGACCTCGTCGCCGTCGACGGCGTCGCGATCCAGCTCGACCCCGACAAGCGCTACTACATGCTGAACAAGCCGCGCGGCGTCGTCTCGTCGATGCGCGACGAGCAGGGCCGCCCCGACCTGCGGCAGTTCACCGACGAGATCGAGGAGCGCATCTACAACGTCGGCCGGCTCGACGGCGAGACGAGCGGCCTGCTGCTGCTCACGAACGACGGCGACCTCGCCCACGTGCTCGCGCACCCCTCGTTCGGCGTCGAGAAGACGTACATCGCCAAGGTGAAGGGCCGGGTCACCGCGCAGACGATCCAGCGGCTCAAGCAGGGCATCGAGCTCGAGGACGGCCCGATCAAGGTCGACCGGGCCAAGGTCAGGCAGCACCAGGCCGACGACGGCCACTCGATCGTCGAGCTCACCTTGCACTCGGGTCGCAATCGCATCGTGCGCCGCATGCTGGCCGAGGTGGGGCATCCGGTCGTCGACCTCGTGCGGCGCAGCTTCGGTCCGCTGCACCTCGGCACCCTCCGCGTCGGCGTCATGCGCGAGCTCACCGACACCGAGCGCGGCCTGCTGCTGACCATCTCGCGGGACGCGGATGCCGCGCGCCGGGCTCGTGGTGACGGCGAGGCGCCGAAGGAGGAGTCGTGACCGAATCCCGCCTCACCGGTCCGGTCCGGGTCGTCGGCGTGGGCCTGCTCGGTGCGAGCATCGGGCTCGGCCTCCGGGCGAAGGGCGTCGAGGTGATCCTCGCCGACGCGTCGCCGACGCACCTCGCGATCGCCGCCGACTACGGGGCCGGTCGCCCGGCCGCGCCCGGTGACGAGCCGCAGCTCGTGGTCGTGTGCGTTCCGCCCGACGTCACGGCCGACGTCGTGGCATCCGAGCTGGCCGCGTACCCGAACGCGATCGTGACGGATGTCGCGAGCGTGAAGCTCGCGATCCACGACGACCTCGTCGCTCGCGGCGCCGACGTCTCCCGCTACCTCGGCACGCACCCGATGGCCGGCCGCGAGGTCGGCGGACCGATGTCGGGGCGCGCCGACCTCTTCGTCGGACGCCCGTGGGTCGTCGCCGCGCACGCGGGCATCTCCTACCGCGACGCATCCGTCATCGACGACCTCATCCTCGACCTCGGGGCGACGCTCGTCGAGCTCACGCCCGAGCAGCACGACCGCGCCGTCGCGCTCGTCTCGCACGTGCCCCAGGTCGTCTCGAGCCTCATGGCGCGCCGGCTCATCGACGCGCCCCACGCCTCGGTCAACCTCGCCGGGCAGGGCCTCCGCGACGTCACCCGGGTGGCCGCGAGCGACCCCGAGCTCTGGGTGCAGATCCTCGGCCAGAACGCCGCGCCGGTCATCGAGATCCTCCGCGGGTACCGCGACGACCTCGACCGCTTCATCGACGCACTGGGCGACCTCGAGGCGCCCGGCGCCCGCCGGCGCATCGCCGAGGAGCTCTTCGGCGGCAACACCGGCGTCGAGCGGCTGCCCGGCAAGCACGGCGTCGACCGCCGCTACGCGAGCCTCATCGTCATGGTCGACGACCGGCCCGGGCAGCTCGCCCGCCTCTTCCACGACGTCGGCGACGCCGGCGTCAACCTCGAGGACCTCCGCCTCGAGCATTCGCCCGGCGCCCAGGTGGGCCTGGCCGAGATCTTCGTGCTCCCCGAGGTGCAGGAGCGCCTCACCGACGAGCTGGCCGCGCGCGGCTGGCGGATTGCAGGTTGAACGTGTCCTCACTCGACATCCCCGTCGTCGTCGCGATCGACGGACCCGCCGGCAGCGGGAAGTCGAGCGTCTCCAAGGCGGTCGCACGCCGGCTCGGATACGGGTTCCTCGACACCGGCGCCGCGTATCGGGCGCTCGCCTGGCACGTCCAGGCGTCCGGCATCGACACGGATGACGCGGCATCCGTCGTCGCCTCGCTCGCGAGCTTCGACTACCGCATCGGGACCGATCCCGCCGGGTACGCGGTGCACGTCGGCGACGTCGACGTGACGGCGGCCATCCGCGACCCCGAGATCTCGGCGGTCGTGAGCCGCGTCGCGCGCGTGCCCGAGGTACGCACACACCTCATCGAGCTGTTCCGCAGCAGCATGGCCACCGAGACCCGGCCGGGCATCGTCGTCGAGGGCCGCGACATCACGACCGTGGTCGCCCCCGACGCACCCGTGCGCATCCTGCTGACGGCCTCACCCGAGGTGCGCGCCGCGCGCCGCTCGGCGGAGCTCGTCGGGTCGGCCACCGCGGCCGTGGGCGATGCCCTGCGGCAGCGCGACGAGGCCGATTCCAAGGTCGTCGAGTTCATGACCGCGGCCGACGGCGTGACCACGGTCGACTCGACGGAACTCGATTTCGACCAGACCGTCGACGCCGTCATCGCCGTCATCAGGAACATCCAGCCGGTCACTGATTGAATAGAGCGGGGTGCATCTCGATCAGACGCGCCCGCAGACTTTGAGGAGACACCCATGACCGACCAGCGCGACGAGTACGACGACGAGCCCGTCGTCGACGAAGGACTCGCCGACCGCCTCGCCGACGTCGACGACGATCTGGCCGAACAGCGCGCCGCGGCACTGCGCTCGGGGCTCTCCGACTACGACCTCGACGAGGACGACCTCGATGTGCTCGAGCACTCCGAAGAGGGCGAAGCGGGCATCCGCTACCTGCCGGCGCTGCCGGTGGTCGCCATCGTCGGCCGCCCGAACGTCGGCAAGTCGGCCCTCGTGAACCGCATCCTCGGTCGCCGCGAAGCCGTCGTCGAGGACACCCCCGGCGTCACGCGCGACCGCGTCGCGTACAAGGGCGAGTGGCTCGACCGACGCTTCACGCTCGTCGACACCGGCGGGTGGGAGCCCGATGCGAAGGGCATCGACGCGTCGGTCGCCGCACAGGCCGAGGTCGCGATCGAGCTCTGCGACGTCGTGCTCTTCGTGGTGGATGCCACGGTCGGCGCGACCTCGACCGACGAGCACGTCGTGCGCCTGCTCCGCAAGACGAACAAGCCCGTCTTCCTCGTCGCGAACAAGGTCGACGACGCACGCCAGGAGTCCGAGGCCGCAGCGCTCTGGAACCTCGGCCTCGGCGAGCCGCACCCCGTCTCCGCCCTGCACGGCCGCGGCGTCGCCGACATGCTCGAAGCGGTCTTCAAGGTGCTGCCGCAGGTCTCCGCCGTCGCCAAGGACGAGTTCGGCGGCCCCCGACGGGTCGCGATCCTCGGTCGCCCGAACGTCGGCAAGTCGAGCCTGCTCAACAAGGCCGCCGGCGAGGAGCGCGTCGTCGTCAACGAGCTCGCGGGCACGACGCGCGATCCCGTCGACGAGCAGATCGAGCTCGGCGGCAAGATCTGGCGCTTCGTCGACACCGCCGGCATCCGCCGTCGCGTGCACCTCCAGCAGGGCGCCGACTTCTACGCGTCGCTGCGCACGCAGGCCGCGCTCGAGAAGGCCGAGGTCGCCGTCGTGCTCCTCGACGTCTCGCAGCCGATCTCCGAGCAGGACGTGCGCATCATCGACCTCGTGCTCGAGTCGGGCCGTGCGCTCGTGCTCGCGTACAACAAGTGGGACCTGCTCGACGACGACCGTCGTCGCTACCTCGAACGCGAGATCGAGAAGGACCTGCACCACGTGGCCTGGGCTCCGCGCGTGAACATCTCGGCGCGCACCGGCCGTCACCTCGAGAAGCTCGTTCCGGCCCTCGAGACCGCGCTCGAGTCGTGGGACACCCGCATCGCGACGGGCAAGTTCAACGCGTTCCTCACCGAGCTCACGCAGCAGACGCCGCACCCCGTGCGCGGCGGCAAGCAGCCCCGCGTCCTGTTCGGCACGCAGGCTGCGAGCCGGCCGCCGACCTTCGTGCTCTTCACGACCGGGTTCCTCGACCCGGGCTACCGCCGCTTCATCCAGCGGCGCCTGCGCGAGATCTACGGGTTCGCGGGCTCGCCGATCGTCATCAACATGCGCGTGCGCGAGAAGCGCCAGCGGTAGCGATCCGGCTCGGTCGATCGTGGCGCCCCGCCGTTCGCTCGCTGACCACCGATTCCGGACGATGTCCGGAGTGCATCATGCGGTGTTGAAGGCGAGCGGATGGCGCTTGGGCAAGCGGATCGCCGGCATGCCGGTGATCGAGCTCGCCACGGTCGGGCGTCGGAGCGGTGCGAGGCGAACCGTCGTGCTCTCGGCCCCGATCGTCGAGGGCGATCGCCTCGTGCTCGTGGCGTCGCGCGGCGGCTCCGACCGGCACCCGGACTGGTACCGGAACCTCGTGCGACACCCGCGCGTCGAGGTGACGCGCGGGCGCACGACCGAGTGCATGACGGCGAGGACCGCGAGTCCTGCGGAGCGGGCCGACCTCTGGGATCGGGTCGTCGAGGCGTACGACGGCTACGCCGCGTACCAGCGTCGCACCGAACGGCAGATCCCGCTCGTGATCTGCGAGCCGTGCGCGAGCGGCGACGGGTCGGCGTGACGGCATGGCGCATGGTGGGTGACGCACGGGCCGACGACGCGGCGATCGACGCGGGGACCGCCGTCATCGCCGCGCTCGGTGCGGCAGGTGCACGGATGCGAGGCCTGGAGGCGTCGGCGCGAGCCGACGAGCCGGACGCCGTGCATCAACTCCGGACGCACGTGCGACGCGTTCGAAGCCTGCTCGCGGCCTACGCGCCCGTGTTCGACGCGGCCCCGGCGCTCGCCCTGCGGCGACGGTTCGGCGAGTTCGGAACGGAGCTCGGCGTGGTGCGGGACATCGAGGTGCGCATGCAGGTCGCCGAGCGCGCGCTCGAGGAGGCATCCGATCGCGGCCTCATCGACGATGAAGCGCACCTGCGTCTCGTCCGGTCGCGTCTCGTCGATGCGGAGCGCCTCGAGTATCGGCTGGCCCACGCCTGGTGGCTGGAACGGCAGGCGCTTCCGCGTGCCGCGGCGCGTCGTGACGCGTTCGACGCCGCACCGCCGCTCGCGCCGGCCGCCGCCGATCCGGCGTCGGACGTGCTGGCGGCATGCATCGAGCGCGAGGCGCGCCGAACCGTGCGGCGTGCTCGACGCGTCGAAGGCGCCGACACCGAGTCGCTGCACGCCGTGCGCAAGGCGGGTCGCCGGCTGCGGTACGCCGCGGAGGCGGTGTCGACCGAGCCGGTGGCGCTGTTCGACGGTCGCGTTCGCGCGTTCGCTGAGATCGGCGACGACCTGCACGACGTGCTTGGCGATCATCGGGACGAGGTGCTCTTCGCGGACCACGTGCGACGTGCGGGCGCCCACGTCGCGCACGAGGGCGGTGCCTCGCTCGTGTTCGACCGTCTCGCGGAGGCGGCGGAGGAGCGGGCGGCCGGCCACCTTCGACGGCTGCCGGCGGTGATCGCCGAACTGCGCGCCCTCGTCGAGGACTGACGGAAGCGGTCAGTCGTCGGAGAACCGCACCTGCATGACCGCGCGGCTGGGTGTCGGGCGCGCGACCTCGAGGAACCCGGCGCGCTCGAACATGCTGACGGTGCCGGGGAAGAGGTCGGCGGCGGGCACCTTGGCCCGCGCGGCGGGGTCGACCCCGTAGGCCTCGACGACGCGGGCGCCGTGCTGCCTCGCGTAATCGACGGCCGCAACGGCGAGAGCCCCGCCGACGCCGCGCTTGCGGTGCGCGCGCGGCACGACGAAGCACGTGATCGCCCAGATGCTCGCGTCATCGAAGTCCTGGTCGGGGGAGCCCTGGGCCACGATGCGCTTGCGGGGCAGGCCGGGCAGTGCTGGCCGGGGTTCGACGGCGCACCAGCCGACGGGGGTGTCGCCGTCGTAGGCGATGAGCCCAGGTCCGTGCTCGCCCTCGGTGATCTGCTGCTCGAGGAGATGGGCGAGCTCGGCGTTGCCCATGCTCCATTCGCTGCGGGGGAGCTTGTACCACTGGCACCAGCAGGTGGCCGGATCACCCTTGGTGCCGAACACGGCCTCGACATCGGCGAACGGCACCTGCTGCGCCGGAACGATCTTCAGGACTGGCGGACGGGCGTCGGCGGTGACCTCGGACTGCATGTGGCCACGATAGTGGGCGGGTGCGACATCCGCTCGCTCTTCGTGAATATAGGTAATGATGTAGTACCATCACGATATGCCCGAGACGCCGACCCCCACCGTGCTCGATCGCCTGCTCGAGATCGGCGAACTCTTCCAGCACGACATGGCGACGGCGTTCGACGGCACATCGCTGACGCCCGCCCGGGTGCGCGTGCTCTGGGTGCTCCAGCACGCCGGGCCGATGACGCAGCAGTCGCTCGCGACGAACCTCGAGGTGAGTGCGCGCAACGTCACGGCGCTCGTCGACGCGCTCGAAGACGGCGGGCACGTGCACCGCACGCCGCATCCGACCGATCGTCGCGCGACCATCGTCTCGCTCACCGACACGGCCGAGGAGCGCATGCGCGGGATGCAGCGCGATCACGCCGAACTCACGGCCGACCTGCTCGAGGCCGTCGCGCCCGCCGACCGCGACGCCCTTGCGCGCGGCGTCGACGCCATCGCCGAACGCCTCCGTGCCCTCATCGAGGCTGATCGGGAGCGCAGGGCATGAGCGTGACGAGCGAGCGCCGCGCCGCGGCATCCGCCCTGCAGCGGGCCTGGAGCTTCGCCAAGCGCGCCCTGCTCGTTGAACTGCGCATCTATGCGAACATCGGGCGCTTCGTCGCGCGCCGGCCAGCGATCGCCCCCGGGGCAGTGGGGTTCAGCTACCACAAGCCCGTGTTCACGGTGCTCATGATCTTCATCGTGCTGTCGGCCGTCGAGATCCCGATCATCGACCTGATCGTGCATCGATGGCCGGGTGTGCGCATCGCGATGCTCGTGCTCGGCATCTGGGGCGTCACCTGGATGTTCGGCCTGCTCTGCGGGTACCTCATGCGACCCATCACCGTCGGGCCCGACGGCATCCGCGTGCGTCAGGGGCTCGAACTCGACGTCGCGCTCGCGTGGGACGACATCGCCTCGGTCGCGATCGCGAAGCGCGTCGACGAGCCGAAGTCGCCGCGCATCGAGCAATCGGATGCCGCGCGCACGCTCGTGCTGCGCATGCAGGACGAGACGAACATCCTGATCGAGCTCGAGCGGCCGACCGTCGTGCGGCTGCCCGGACATGCGCCGAAGGGCGGCGATCAGGAGATCACCGCCCTTCGGCTGTGGGTCGACGACCCGAAGGCGCTGCTCGACGAGGTGCGTCGGCACCTCTGAACGCCTGCCGGGCTGAGCCGGCGCGTGTGCGCGGGTCAGGCCTTGGGAGCCTCGGGAGCCGTCGGTGCCTCGGGAGCCGTCGGTGCGGCGGGAGCCTCGGCGGCCGGTGCGGCTGCGGCCGGTGCCGGTGCGTCGACGGGCACCTCGACGTCGGACTCGTCGACCAGCAGGTCGAGCTCTTCGAAGTCCTCGTCATCGATGTCGCCGAACACGGCCTCGAACTCGGCTGCGGCCGTCTGCGCCTGGATCACGGCGGCGCGGTTGCGGGCGTGCGTTGCGAGCGCGAGGAGGAGGCCGACGATGCCGGCGGCGAGGAGCAGCCCGCCGATCGTGGACATCGAGATGTTGTTGAGGTACGTCGCGTAGTCGGAACCCTGCGTCGTGTAGAAGTCCACCTGCGCCGCGTTGCCGTTGATCAGCAGCAGTGCGCCGGCCACGGTCACGGCGACCGCGACGACCCAGAGCAGGATGATGGGCAGGTTCAGGGTGGACTGCTTGGGGGCGGTGGCGTTGTTCGACACGAGATTCCTTCGGAGAGGTGGCAGGGATGATTCCCGTCATGCGGGCACGCCGCCGTCGAGGGCGACTCCGACGAGCCTAGGGGAAGCGGCTATGAATCGGATATGCGGCCGCCCACCGCGCCTCCGCTGCCGGCGGGGCCGCTCGGCGTCCCGATGTGTTCGAGCACCCCTTCGGATGCCGCTATGATGGTCAAGTTGCCTCCGACGAGTTCGGGAGCATCGGGCTGTGGCGCAGCTTGGTAGCGCACTTGACTGGGGGTCAAGGGGTCGCAGGTTCAAATCCTGTCAGCCCGACCAGCGTGAAAAGCCCCGGTGAGAAGTGATTTCTTGCCGGGGCCTTTCTGTTCCTGTGATCGCGCTGAGAGAATGCCCTGCCGAGTAACCGGGTGCACCCGCAACTGACGCGCGCGACTTGCATGACAGCTGTCGAGCCGCGAGATTCCGGGGAGGTTGGCGCCTTGCGTGCACCGCTTGAGGCGGTCGCGCGTTGCTCGGATCTGACGCGTGTTGCGAGTGGTCGCAGGTTCAAATCCTGTCTGGCCGGTGGAAACACGCGGATTCTGAGGAGTTAGAATCCCTCAGTACATCGGAAACCCATCGGCTTCACGCTCGTTCGCACGGCTTTGGTCCGCCTGCTCTGCGGCCACGACCAGTGTTACCACTGGTGGTTTTGCGATCGTTTACTGTTTATCGAGATTCATCTTGCTCGAAGATACGCGGACACTTGATCGGCTCTTCGAAACCATCGAAACGCCGCTCCGACGTGCCGTGTGCGCTCCGAGTGCGGCCAGACGGATGTGTCCGGGCTCATCCCTCGCTGTGCATGTGGATGTGAGCCCTACACTGACCGTGTGATGAGTGCGGCTGAACGCCAACCGTTGCTCGGCGCTCTCGCCGGGCGAGCCGGCTTGGGCGAGACTTTCGCGACCGAGGCACTCGGCGTGATCCTGCAGAACCGCGGAATGCGGAACGCTGGACTGCGGTATCTCGAGGAGATCCTGGCCATCGATCTTTCCGGCATTGCGCACCTCTTGACCGAGGTGGACCATCGAGAGTTCGGGCGGACTGACATCGAGGGCCAGGATGTGTCCGGCCGGCCACTGCTGATCATTGAAGCGAAGTTCGGTGCAACTCTCACGGTGGATCAAGCGGCCAGCTACCTCGCGCTTCAGGTCGCGGAGAGCGCAGGGCAGCAGTCCGGCCTCGTGTTGCTCATGCCTGAAGCGAGAATCGCGGATGCGGCACACCTCATGCGACAGGCAAAGGCACGAGTAGGGGAGGTAGACCGCGCCACTGCGTGCATTTCTTGGACACAGTTGCTGGATGTATTGATGCAAGCGACAGGCGACGAGGAGCGCGGGTCCAATTCGTTGGAAGCTGACCTGATTCAACTGCGCGCACTCATCGATGCGCGTACCCGGTTCGTACTGGAGCCACTCGGGGTCGCGGCGGCAGGCGAGGAGTGGCAGACACGCCGCGCCGAGCTGGTCGGGCTCGTGGACATTGCTACTCAGTTGTTGGCAGATGCACTTGGAGTTTGGCGGGGTCCGCAAGTTGCCCGTCGTGACATCGTCTTTGCGCCGTCTTATTACCTGAAAGCAGCAGGTCCGGTTCCGGGGACGTACTTCTCACTTGGCCTCCACAGCGGCTTCGCATCCGAAGGTTTGACTCCGATGTGGCTTAGATTCCACAAGTTGACAGGGGAACGCCGCGCGGTAAAGCGAATACGTGAACTTCTCGGCGACACACTTCGCTTCGGGCCGGTCCTTCGCCATGACGGGGGCCATCTGTGGGTGCCGATCGCACTCGACCCACTCCGGGCGGACGAAGCCCTCGTTGATGACGTCGTCGATCAGGTTCGAGCGATTCTCGTGGCGGCACGGGCCGAATCCGTCGGACCGAGGTCTAACCGCCAGTGAAGGCTCACCCGAAGAGGGCAAGAGCGCACAGACTCGCACGATGCTCTCCTGTTGGGGGTGTCAGGGGCATTAGATACCTGCGCCGTGGCTCGGACAAGAATCGCGGCCCCGCACGTATGGCATCAGAAGGGTGCTCGCCCGCGTGCCCACCAACCATCCCAGTCAAGCGTCTGCGCTACCACGCCGAAGTCGTTGAGCCACGCCGGTTCGGCGCCCTCGAACGCCTCACCGATGTAGTGCACACGGTCGCCGGCCGGTCCGTCTGGATGCACCGAGACGAGCGCGAGACGGTGGTTCGGCGCCACGTTGAGGGCCGTCAGCACCTCAGTGCGCGTAATGGTGAAAGTGTCGGCGCCGAGAATGCGTGCCTTCACTTCGATTCGGATGCTAGGTTCATCGTCTCGGCTCGTGAGGACGTCGAAGCCCGGGTTGTTGAACGCCTGCTCGACCGGTGCGCGACCGAGTGCGCGTTCCGCGGCGAGGACCGCATCGACCCCGCGGCGCTCAACTGCCTTACGGGCAGCAGCAAGATCGGCGAAGTTCGCCATGTTCGCCCCCGGGGGCGGCTCGACAGCTCCTGGCACAACGAGCGCCACAGACACGATCTTCGGGGGCAGCGGGGCCATCTTGAGCTGCTTGTCGATGAGTTCCAGTCGCGCGTCGAGCCGTGCAGTGAGGTCGCCTGCCCGCTTGCGCAGCAAGTCGCCGGACGTGCGAACCCTCTTACCCTCGCGGGCTGCGCTATCTGCTTTCAACGCCTCCGAGTCCAGTCGCCTGATTTCGTGGTTCAGGCGCGACCGCACACGGTCGCGCAGCCTCTCGTACTCGGCCGTGCGCCGCGTGATGATGTCGCTCGTGAAGGCGGGCAGCTGTTCGGCGATCACCCACGACTTGGCGTCTTGTTCTGCGGCAGCGAGCCAGGGCTGGCTGCTGGCCACGACTCTCGGCGTGGGGGGCGAGTAATCGAGATACGGCGCTGGACCGGCTTCGATTACTGCACCATCCTCGTCGGTCAGCACATAGCCGAACCGTTGAGCGATCGTCGCGCCCGTGGCATCCTGCACCTCGTTGAGTACGCCGACCAGCAGCGCCGGCGCGTCAGCCTCCGCATTCGCGAGCACGGTACCACGGTCGAGTGTCGTTGCGAGCTTCTGGACCGTCAGGCGCAACACGGCATCGTGAAGCGGATGCCCCGGCGCCAGCAGTTCAGCGCGGTCATCAGCCGCGGTGCCGATGGTCGTGATGTCGAAAGTTATGCGGTGATAGCGGCGCGCGATCGGGGCGCGGGTCGTCTCGCGGACCGTGGCGGGCACGTGTGTGATCTCGTACCGACCACGCTCGCGCCGCTCGATTCGGCCACCGAGTCGTGTGAACGCCTCGACGAACGCATCACGGATGAAATGAGGCTGCAACCTACGTGCTCGTGCATCTTCCATTTCACCGCGGAGCCGCGCGAGCTCATCCAAAGGAAGTGCCTCATGAGCGAGAGCGTGGTCGTCCATGAGCTCTTCGAGCCCCTTCGCGACACCGGCATCGATGGTCTCGAACATCTTCGCGCGGACAGCGGGCTGTTCGCCGTACCGGATTGCATCTCGCAGCAACTTGGTGAGTGACATTTCACCTAGCGAGGTTCCGAGCACATCGAAGACCTTGCCGCCGTAGGCGCGCCTCTGTTCGTTGATCTTGTCTAGAAGTCGGCGGAACACCTCGCCCTCGCGCGTCCCCTCGGCGACCATGTTCCAGAGTCGGCAGACCTCTGTCTGGCCGATGCGGTGGATTCGACCGAAGCGCTGCTCGATGCGGTTCGGGTTCCATGGCAGGTCGTAGTTCACCATGAGGTGCGCGGCGTGAAGGTTGAGACCTTCACCTGCAGCATCTGTCGCGACGAGCACCTGAACATCGGGATTGTGAGTGAATTCCTCGGTGATGCGCCGACGTTCCAGACGATGGACGCCACCGTGGATGGCAACAACCGCGTCGGCCCGGTCGATCAGCGCGCCGATCCGCCCTTCAAGGTAGTTGAGGGTGTCGCGGTGCTCCGTGAAGACGATCAGCTTTCGTGGGGTGCCGTCGCGCCTTTCCAGCACGTGTCCTTCGAGCACACCGCGCAGCTCGACCCACTTGCTGTCCTGCTGACTCTCCAGAACTCGCCGCGCGAGCTCGGCGAGGTGGGCGAGTTCGGCGACCTCGGTCTCAAGCTCTGCGGCCGTAGCAGCTGCGGTCGCGGCATCCACCAACTCCTCTTCGACAGACTCCAGCTCGTCGGCATCGAATTCGTCCAGGTCGGGATCGTCGTCGAGAGGGATGGATGGTGCGCGTACATCGACCACCGGTCGATTCGCAAGGAGGTCTTGTCTCTTCCGTTCGAGTCGGTCCGCGCGTCGTCGAAGCGACTGGTAGATCGCTTCCGGGCTGGAAGCGAGTCGCCGCTGCAGGACCGTGAGGGCGAAGCCGACTGTCACTCGTCGCTTGCCGTCGAGTCGATCGGCGCGATTCATCCCTTCTCGCACGTACTCCGTCACCTCGTTGTACAGGTGCGCTTCGGTAAGGGAGAGCGGGTAGCTTGCCGTCTCGGCCTGGCGCTCGGGGAAGAGCGGTTTGCCCTCGAAGGTGAGGAGGTCTTCCTTGACCATTCGTCGCATGAAGCCGTCGGCCGTGCCGGATTGCGCTCGTTTTTCGCCCGGACCCTCGAAGCGATCCCGGTCCAGCAGCGAGAGGAAGCTCTGGAAGTCTTCCTCTTTGCCGTTGTGCGGAGTGGCGGTCATGAGGAGTAGATGACGAGCGCGTTCGCTCAGGAGGACTCCGAGCTGGAATCGACGGGACACCTTGATCTCGCCACCGAACCAGCGAGCGCTCATCCGATGCGCTTCATCTACGACGACGAGGTCGAACTCGGCGTCTTCCAACTGCGTGTGAAGATGATCGTTTCGCGCCAGCTGATCCATACGCGCGATGAGGAGAGGCTTGCTCTCGAAGACGCTGCCACTGACGCCGGCATCTTGTGAACCGGACGCGAGGATCTCGAAGTCGAGCCCGAACTTGAGCCTCAGCTCGTCCTGCCACTGCTCGACGAGGCTTCCCGGTGCGACGATGAGGCAGCGCTTCACGTCGTCCCGCAGGAGGAGTTCTTTGATGTAGAGCCCGGCCATGATGGTCTTGCCGGCGCCAGGGTCGTCCGCGAGGAGGAATCGCAGCGGAGTGCGGGGGAGCATCTCTCCGTAGACCGCGCGGATTTGGTGAGGTAGTGGCTGCACGTTGCTGGTCGACACCGCCAGCATCGGATCGGAGTAGCCCGCCAGCAGGATGCGTTGAGCCTCGGCGGCGAGGCGGTAGTCCTGCGGGTCTCCGTCGACTGGGCGGCCCTCCTCGCGGTGGAACGACAGAGCCTCCTCGTCATGCCGGTAGAGGATTCGCTCGGCAACATTGCCGTCTGGGCCGCGGAAGATCAGTTGGAGGGCGTCGCCTCCGTGAGGGATTGCCATGATCACTTCGACCGCTGCGCCGGGGATCACGCCCGCGAGCTTGTCGCCCTGCGAGATGGAATCGAACAGACCCTGGGATGGCACGGTTACTTCTTATCAGTCAATCCGTGTGCGATTCGATAGGTTGTAGCCTGTTCGGCTACGGAGAGGTACGGGATGCTGTCATTGCTCGCTGCCAGCGGCGTGAACGTCGACCGGGCTTTTCCCGGCCTCGGCCCAGCGGCTGCCGACCGGCGGCGAGCGCTGGCGATCACTGGCCTCGTGAATATCGTGCGAACCGCCGAGTCTGTGGGGGCCGAGACCATTCTGATCGTGGGGGGCCTGTTCGACGATCGAACGGTGAGCACCACCGCGATGAAGACGGTGGTTCCCCTGCTGAACGCGTTCGCCGGTCGTGTGCTGATCGCGCCCGGCGCGCAAGACCCGTACACCCCGCAGGGTCCGCATTCTACAACGGAATGGGGTCCCCGAACCTCGGTCTGGACCTCGGTCGACTTCGCTGACCCCTTGGCCACCGGCCCGGTGCGCGTTCTGGGCCGAGCGCTGAGACCGGGTGGATCGGGAGTCCCGGCCTTTCCGCACATCGTGCAGGGTGACGGATGTGTCGTGCTGGCAGGCGCGGAGCTTCCGGTGGATAGGTGTGTGAGCTGGGCAGGTGATGGACCGGGACGCCACGTGGTGACCACGGGTCCGCAGGAGACGCTCCTTGAGGGCCTGACCGTGCTCGAGGACGTGAACCCGAGTCTCGGTTCCGCCGCGGGGAATGCCGCCTTGATATTGCTGGATGGGTCCAATGTCGTTTCGGTGGAGTTCAAAGCCGTGCTCGAAGCGGCCGCGGGAGCCGTCGTCCCTGTCGACATGTCCGAGATCACCAG
Source organism: Agromyces sp. Marseille-Q5079 (assembly GCF_051016555.1). Lineage (NCBI taxonomy): Bacteria > Bacillati > Actinomycetota > Actinomycetes > Micrococcales > Microbacteriaceae > Agromyces > Agromyces sp. Marseille-Q5079. The sequence goes on from NZ_JBPEJF010000012.1 coordinate 26,227, forward strand.
TACGGACGCTCTGCTCGGCGCGCTAAATCGGGCGGTGTCATCGGCTCCCGCGTGGTCAGTCGTTCGTCTCATGGGTATCGTCCGGCAAGGTGTGCTGCTCCCCGCATTGGCGGGTCGAAGTCACGACCGCGACGACGTGCGGGTGGATATGGGCGACCTTTCGTTCGCTTTCGAAGAGCCGGAATCGTCTGATCACACCGCGATGTCAGAGTTCGTGCGGTCGCTCAGTCGCGACTCGGCCGACGACCGTTCGCGACACCAGGCGATTGCGTTGGGGCTTGCGGCGTTTGAAGCATCCGCAAGAGAGCAGGCTGAGCCATGAGGTTTGAGCGTGTAACAGCGAACGCATTCGGGGCGTTACGAGGCGCGAAGCTCGATATAGCGCCGGGCATGACCGTGGTGCACGGACCTAACGAAGCGGGCAAGTCAACGTGGTTCGCGGCGATCTATGCCGGGCTGGTCGGTCGGCGTGTTTCCCGCGGCCGGGGGACCAAGTCGCAGTCAGAGTTTCGGCGCCGACACAAGCCCTGGTCCGGTGCCCAGTGGAAGGTCGAGCTGGTCGTCGCCCTGGACTCCGGTCGCCGGCTGGTTCTCGAACAGGATCTTCAGGCCGGGCGCGTCTCGATTCGGGATGCCGCGAACGACCGACTCATCGACATCGGACGGTTGGAGCAAGAGCTGGGACGGTCGCTGCGAGCGGACGACAGTTTCGACGGTGCTCGGCTCCTCGGGCTGGATCGGGAAGCGGTCCGCGCCACTCTGTTCGTGGGTCAGGCCGACGTGCTTCGCGTGCTGCAGAGCGGCGAGGAGCTGCAGGAGCACCTCCAACGCGCGGCATCGTCAACGCATCTCGACAGCACTGCGGAGGAGGCACTCGGCTGGATCGAGGCGCAGCGACGCGAGCGTGTGGGCAGCCCTCATGTGGGGGCGAAGCCACTACGAGCGCTCACAGCGGGACTCGCGAAAGCACGAGACGACGTCGGTAATGCGCTGGACAAGCGACACCGTCTGCAGACGGCGCAGGTCGAATTGGCCGACCACCTCGAGTCCCTCCACGAGGCCGAGCGCCGTGTGTCGGAGCTGAGATCGGTGGCCGAGTGGGTGGCCATCGACGAGTTGGCCGAACGCATCCGACGGGCACGCGAGCTTGATGCCAGCCTCGCCGCCGCTGCGGACGAGGGGGCGCCGGCCGACGCCGACACCATTGCGTCTGTCGTCACCGCCGTCGAGGCGTACAAGGCCCGCGGATCGCAGCCGGTCCAACCAGAAGGACCAGATGCAGCGACGATGCGTGCGGAGCTTGAGGCGCTCCCGGCGGTACCCGACGGGGCGAGGACGCCCAATCCGACTATTGTCGACCTCGCGAGGCGCATGAACGAAGGCGTGGCGTCACTCGAGACGCTGCGCGGAGAACCCCTCGATCTGCCCGTCGGCCAGCATCCCGATGTCTCGCCCGAAGCCCTCCGCACGCTCGCGACGTATCTCGAAGAACCGGCCCCAGTGCTTCGTCCCGGTGTACAGGACGAAATCACCTCTCTGAAAGCGCAATGGGAGCTCGGCCGAGCCGGGCACGATCGGCTCCGGGCGGAATTCGATCTCGCGCGAAATGCCTACGCGTCGGCGCAGACCTCATACGAGGCCGACCTGCGGCACTACCAGGACAGACGCGCCGCATTTGATCTCGAGCTCGGTGCATTCCAAGCCGACATCGCGGCGTATGATCGAGCGCGACTGGCGAGAGAAACCCAGCGCGCCGAGTATGAGCAATCGCTCGCGACAGTACGAGTGGCCGAGGGCTCGATGCGACGCCGAAAGCGGATCGGTTTCACGATGCTGGGGATCGGTGGCGCGACGATCGTCGGAGCCGGGATCCTCTTCGCCGTCGGCGCTTCGTCGCTCGGGATCATCCTCGGGCTGATCGCGCTCGCCCTTCTCGGCATCGGCGGGGTCTTCGCCACACGGAAGTCGCCCGCTGCGGAGGTCCCGCCTCCGGCGGACATCGACCTCCCTTCTGTTCGAGAGCAGCCCACAGTCCCATCGCCTCCCGTTCCGCCGCAACCCTTCACAGCGGAAGCTCCCGGCGATGCGCCTGCGCCACCTCCGCAGCTGCTCGATCTCGAGCGCGAACTGGACAGGTGGCGGGCGGCGGCAGGCGAGCAGCGCGACCGCCGATCGCGAGCTGAGGACGAGATCACTCGACTCGGCCTCGCCGCCGATCCGGTTGCGCTCAAGGCGCTCGCACGGTCGGTCGACGATGTTGCTGCCGCCAGATCGAGGCTCGACGAACACACGCAGCGAGTGGCAACGCGCGAACACGACGTTGCCCAGACGGCCAGTTCACTCCTCGAGAACCTTGGCTTGGTGGTGCCGGAAGTGAGGGCGACCGAGCTGGTCGTCCTCGCGCAGGGGGCGACCGAAAAGTACGTGGCTGAGTGCGATGAACGCGACCGGCTGGCACGATTGGCCGAGCGGCGCTCAGACCTCATCGTCGCGCTCGAGCAGAGGGAGCAGCGCGATGCGGAGTTCGCACGGGCACGTGGCCTGTACGACGGTGCCGCGCGGCAGCTTTCCGACGCCGCGGTAACGCTGGGCCTGCCAGATGACGGGTCGCAGGGACTGCTTACACGTCTTGAGGCATGGCTCTCGGAACAGCGTCGGCTCGCGGAAGTGCGCTCTGCCTCGATGGAGCTTGTCGGGCGGCTCGAACAGCTCCTCGACGACGAGACCATATCTGAGCTCGAAGTGCAGCTCGAGGAGCGTCAGGCCGTCGCAGGTGAACGCCCCGACAGTGTGGATGTAGCGGCTCTTGACGAGCTTGCGAGAGCCCAGGAGCGCCGCGCGGCAGCGGCGGACGAGGTCGCGAATGCCGAGGGTCGAATCCGAGAAATGCTGGCAACGTCCATTCCGATCCCTCCGGCTGTCGAACAAGAGGCTCGCGCGGAGCAGGCGCTCGATGACGTACGCGAACTCGACGGGTATCTTGCGTTGGCTGAGGCGCACCTGAAGATCGCGAAAGAACGCGCCCACGCCGACATCGCACCAGTGCTTGCCGCGACAATTCGCCCATGGGTGCCCCGCATTACGAGTGGACGTTACGCGGACGTCACGATCGATGCGGAAACACTCAATGTCGCTGTGACCCCTGTCAGTGGACGCCGCACGGAAGCGGATGTGATGTCCCAGGGCACGTCGGAGCAGATCTTCCTGCTTCTTCGTATCGCGCTTGCGATGCACCTCTCGACAGTCGACGAAACGGCTCCGCTGGTTCTGGACGACGTGACGGTGCAGTCAGACCAGGAGCGCACGGTCGCGATCCTTGACCTGCTTCATGAGCTCAGCGCCGATCGCCAGGTCATTCTCTTCACTCAGGAGCCGGAAGTGGTCGCTTGGGCGAACGAGCAGTTGCCAGTGGCCGCGTTGATCTCGTTGTAGGAGCGCAGTTGCCGAGCCACACCTGCCGTCCGAGGTCTCAGAGTGTTCAGGGTCGCGCCGCGCCAGGAGCTGGGTTGCGCTTGGAAGCGGTGCTCGGACTTGCTAGATATCGGGCACTCGCCGTGCTCGGCGCGTGCCCATCGGTCTCCCATCTCAATCATCCGGGAACGTCTGGGGACGACCGGATAGAATCGGAGGCAACGAACCGCTCGGTTCCCTGCCAATACAAGGAATCCCGTGAGTTCCCGAGGCAACTGGTGAGGACCTCAGATGCGCGGACTCTTCCAAGGGGTCGCAGGTTCAAATCCTGTCAGCCCGACCAAAAAGTCCCGGAAACTCAAGGGTTTCCGGGACTTTTGCGGTTAACGAATTGATCCACCCATCGACTACCCATCGTTTTCAGCTTCTCAGCACCGCTTTCGGGCATTGTCGCTCCGGCAGGCGCGTGTTGGTTCCGGTCGCTTGTGGTCGTCAGGGGAGGCCGATCGCACCTGAGCGGTATGAACGCTCGAGAGATTGCGATGAGCCCTTCAGCGTCAGCGCCAGACAACGCATGGGGGCTCGAACCGATGCTCGATATCGGCGAGCTCGCTGCCTATCTCGGGGTGCCGGTCTCGACCATCTACGACTGGCGTACCAACGGGCGCGGGCCGACCGCGTATCGATTCGGCAAGCGCCTCAAGTTCGCAATCTCGGACGTGCGCGAATGGGTCGCCGAGCAGCGCGGCCGGTAGCAGTGGCCTTCGTGCGAACGGCGGTGGTCTGAATGCCGCGCCCCAGGCTGGATATCGGCACGTTCGGTGAGATTGCGACGCGCCGAATGCCGTCAGGTGCCTTCGAGGCTCGCGCGCGTTTCCGAGATTGGGATGGTCGACTTGCCCTCGAACTCGCGGTCCGTCACGAGATACTGGCGTCCAACCCGATGGATCACGTCGGGCGCGTCTAACGGGAAGCCCGGATGCCTGATGCGCTCACGAGTCTGGAAGTGAACGCCATCCGGACAGTCATCGGAAGATGGGAATCGGGCGTAGATCACGTCTCCGGACCGTGGCCTGACGGGCAGCTCGGCGCTCGCGATCGGGCGCTCCGACCTCACCGACGTCATCATGAACGCAACCGGCGGGCTGCTGGGGTTCGCGCTCGCCGCCCTGCTGCGACGTGCACTCGGCACGACCACGGGCCGGGCCACGACCGTGGTGTGCGCCCTCGGGACGGCGGCCGCGCTCGTCGGTGTCGCGACCCTCGCGGCCGCGCCCATGACGCGTGCACCGCGTGGGTCCGTGCCGATGAGCACCTCGGCGTCGGCGGACGATCCGACGCCCTGACACACGTCATCGGGGCTGTCGGGTCGACGACGGCCGCGTCACCCACGTGCGGGTGAGGGGGCCGTCGCCATGACCTCAATCGACTGCGATGTCCGGGAACGTCTTCAGCGCCCAATCCGGCCAGGCGACCTTCACCTCGCCCGCGGCCGGCGGCGTGCCCGCCTCGGCGCCCGCGCTCTCCTGCCCGGTCGCCGCCCGGAACGCGCTGAGCGTGCCGTACTGGACCGTCCCGCGGTTCGTGGTGTTGAACTTGAACGGCAATGCGGGAGCGCCATTCGTGCGTACGTACAGGTTGCCGTTCGCCACGTTGCCCTGATCCGCCCAGCTGCGCGTGCTCGTGTAGTCCTCGGACCAGATCAGCGGCGTCGCGTTCGTGCCGACGATCGTGTTGCCGATGACCTGGATCTCGGTGTTCAACCACGGCATGGTGGGGTCGGGCGCACTGAACCGGCTGTCGACGCCGTAATGCCCGGGCGCGGGAACGCGGTTGTCCTGGAGCATCACCACGTTGCCGTTGCCGTTGCCGGAAACCGCGTTGCGGGTGATGATCGACTTGGTCCCGTCATTGATGCGGATGCCGTTCCCGGCGTTGCCCTCGATCAGGTTGCCCGCGAACACGCCGCGGGACGAGATCTCGAAGTAGACGCCGTGGTTGCCGTTGTCGCTCACGCGGGTGTCGCTCACGGCGACCTGGAAGCACGACACGTCGAACCAGATGCCCGTTCCGCCGTTGCCGGTGACGTCGGACCCTTCGATCGTGACGCCGCGAGCCCGGTTCAGCTTGATGCCGCCCGCACTCGGAGCCATGTTGAAGTGCTCGGTGTTGTTGCCGTCGACCTTCACCCCGTCCATGAGCAGGTCATCGGACTTGTTCGAGTTCACGCCGAGCATGCCGGCGTCCTCGACGGTGACGTTCCTGATCGTGGCGCCCGAGTTGCCGATGAACAGTCCGGTCGTGGCGGACTCGGAGATGATCACGTCCTCGAGCGTCGCGTTCGTCGACTCGAGCGTGACGGAGCCCATGTCGGGGTTCGGGGTCGAGTAGCGGCGGATGCCGATGCCGCGGACGGTCACGTCGTCGGCGCGGACTGAGATCGCCCGGGTCGTGTCACCCGATCGCACGGACTTGCCGCTCGGGTCGGTCCCGACGACGAGCGCGTCGTTCGCGTCGTCGACCCAGAATGTGCCCGCGACCACCTGGGCGCGGTTCTGCACCTCTCGGAGTTCCACGCCGTTCACATACGTCTGGTCGGGGTGGGCAGCCATGGGGTACGACGGGTTGACGAAGCCCCAGTTGCCCTCGGTGTTGTCCGCTGCCCCGCGAGTGAAGGTGGGGCTGGCATCCAGCGACACGGTCCAGCCGTCGTGGCGCCAGGCGGAGCCGTCACGCACCCAGCCATCGACGGGAACGGTGCCGTCCATCCAGACGGTCTCGCCCGGATACGCCTGGATCGTGATGCCCGCCTTGTAGACGGCGACCGACTCGTGGTACTCGCCGCCGCGGAGCACGATCGTGCCGCCCGCCGCGGTGCCGCTCAGCGCCGCGTTGAGCGTCTGATAGGGCTTGCCGATGCTGCCGTCGCCTCCAGCCGTCGACTTCGGGTCGACGAACTTCGCGCCCGCGGGAATCGCGTAGTCGGTGGTTCCGAGCGGTGCCGAGCCGGCATCGGGTTCGAGGTTCGACACGGCATCCGGTGCACCGGCCGTGTTCCCCGGCGTCGGGGTCGGAATCGGCGTGGGCGTGGGCGTGGGCGTCGGCGTCGGCGCGACAGGAGTGGTCGCCTCGGCGACCTTCACCGGGGCACCGCCCGACCACACCCGGTTCGTGTACCCGGCCTTGGCGTAGACGACGCCGACGTGGAGGTACTTGCCGGCATCCGCGGCCGTCGGGGTGTACGACTTCGACGAGGCACCCTCGTCGACCATCACCCAGTTCCCGCCGGGCTTGGCGGAGTCCGATCGATACCACTGGTACCAGGCGACATCCGGCGACGGCGCCCAATCCGAACCGTCGACGATCGTCAGCGGCGCACCGACCGACGGCGTCCCCGAGATGCTCGGCGACGCCGAACCCGAGAACGACGTCCCGGCCGCAGGGGTAGGAGTGGTCGCCTCGGCGACCTTCACCGGGGCACCGCCCGACCACACCCGGTTCGTGTACCCGGCCTTGGCGTAGACGACGCCGACGTGGAGGTACTTGCCGGCATCCGCGGCCGTCGGGGTGTACGACTTCGAGGAGGCACCCTCGTCGACCATCACCCAGTTCCCGCCGGGCTTGGCGGAGTCCGATCGATACCACTGGTACCAGGCGACATCCGGCGACGGCGCCCAATCCGAACCGTCGACGATCGTCAGCGGCGCACCGACCGACGGCGTCCCCGAGATGCTCGGCGACGCCGAACCCGAGAACGCACTGTTCGCGGCGGCCCGGGCCGCTCCCGCTGAGACCGACGCCTCGTGCGGCGCGGCGAACGCGGACACCGCGGCACCGTCGGCGCCCACCATCGCGCCGACAGCGACGACGGCTCCGACCACGAGTCCGACCCGCAGGCGACTGCGGGCGATTCGTTCGGTGGGGGCGGGTGCTGCAATCGGTCGGTAGGTGTTTCCTGCGGGGTTCTGGTTTCGGTTCTGATTCTGATTCTGCATATGCTCACTGGCGCCGTCGCACGCTGAGCGGTGCGAGGCGCGGATCTCGATCCATTCGATGTACAGGGGGGTCGCCGAGGCGTATTGGGAAGTTTGCAGAGAGTTTCTGAACGATCCCTCACCTTCTTCAGCGAATCTGCCCCGGGCCGATGCGGCGGGCGCGACAAGCTGATATGTGAACAGGTTGCTTCGGCGACGACGAGCGAACGGTGTCCGTCGACGCCACGAGGCCGGCGTCCTCGGCCTGATGGTGTCGATCCGCGGCCGACCCGCTTCCGTCCTGACGCGGATCTTCCTGAGTCGGGTCCCGCTTCTTGTCGGCCCGTTTCTCGAGCCTTCGCGCGCCCCATCCGGTGAGAGGGTCGACATCCTCCCGTTCTGGGTCGAAACCCTGTTCGCGACGCGCGTCAAGCCCTCGCGCGGTTCTCGTCGGCAAACGACGATGAGGCATGCGCACGATCGATGCGGCCGGCTCCTCGGATAGCTCAGCTCCGGTCGGTTGAGCGTTCTCCGCGAGTCCACCCGTTCGGCATCGAGGAGGAGTTCGTGTTCCTCGATCCTCCGACCATGAGGCCGGTGCCGGTTGGTGCGCGGGCGCTCGTCGAGGCGAAGGCTCTCGGGTTCGACGCCGCGTCCTCGGAGTTCCTCGCCTCGCAGATCGAGTTCGCGACAGGTGTCCAGCACACCGGCGCCGCAGCGGAAGTCGAGCTCGCCGGGTTCCGTCGCGCGATCGCGGGGGTCGCCGACCGACTCGGCGTGATCGTCGCTTCCACGGGCGCCCCATTCGACTCGGATGTTGCGCCGGACGTCAGTCCGGCGGAACGATACGTCCGCATCCGCGACGACATCGCCGCGATGGTCGATGACCACCAGGTGTGCGGCATGCACCTGCACTTGGGGATCGCGCCCTCGTGGTGACCTTCCTCATCGGCGCCCTGCTGGGGACCACCGGTGTCGTGTGACCACCGACTTGGCGCCGGTCGGTTGATATCTGCGACGGTTTGAAGTGGGCGGTTCGAATCCGGCCCGGCTCAGCTGGCGCGAGCGTAGGCTGCCAGCGGCGACTCGTCACGCGTCCGGAATCGCCGGTCGCGATCGTCGGGTCGCGCAGCGAGCACGCCGACGTCCGGTGGCCCACCACGATCCGGTGACGTCCGGCGCCCCGCTTCATGGAGAACGCACGCACGAATCCAAGGAGTCGCGATGACCACGTACCAGGTCGGCTATTTCGTCGGCAGTCTCTCTTCGACATCCATCAACCGGACGCTGTCCAAGGCGCTCATCCGGCTCGCGCCGGAAGGCCTGGAGTTCACGGAGATCCCCATCCGGGACCTGCCGCTCTACAGTCCCGACTACGACGACGCCTACCCGCCCGAGGCGATCGCGCTCAAGGAGGCGATCGGCCGGTCCGACGCGCTGCTGTTCGTCACGCCCGAGTACAACCGGTCGATTCCGGGCGCGCTCAAGAACGCGATCGACTGGGCCTCGCGGCCATGGGGGCAGAACTCGTTCGACCACATTCCCGCGGCGGTGATCGGCGCCTCGATCGGGATGATCGGCACCGCCGTGGCGCAGCAGAGCCTGCGCGCCGTGCTCAGCTTCGTGAACGCGCGTCAGATGACGGCGCCGGAGGCGTACATCCACTTCACGCCGGAGATCTTCGCCGAGGACGGCGAGGTGCTCGTCGAGAGCACCGCGCAGTTCCTGGGCAACTTCATGGAGGAGTTCAAGACCCATGTCGAACGGGTCCTGACGGTGATCCCGCGACCGTAGTCCGCGGGGGCGGATCCGTTCAGTGCCGTCGCCCCTCCTCGGAGAGGTCCACGACGCCCTTGCCGCCGACACGGCCGGCCTCCATGTCCTCGTGCGCCTGGACGATGTCGTCGAGACGATAGGTCCTTCCGACCGGGATGATCGCGTTCCCGGCCTCGACGGCGTCGAGGAAGCCCTGGAGCGTCTCGGCGCTCAGGTCGGATCCCGCGCCCGAGTACGCGGTGAGGCGCACGCCGTTCGGCAGCCAGTCCATCGGATAGAACTCCGGGATGGTCCAGTGATCCGAGAGCATGCCCGTGAAGCACACGGTGCCTCCCGTCCGGACCGCGCGCAGCGTGTCCCGCATGACATCGACGCCGACGAGTTCCACGGCCCCGTCGATGCCGTCCGGTTCGATCGCGCGGACCTGCGCTGCGACGTTCCCGTCGTCGATGAGCACGTGATCGACCCCGACGGATCGCAGGAGCTCGGCGGCCTCGGGTCGGCGTGTGGTGGCGTAGACGGTCAGTCCGCTGAGCTTGCCGAGGATGGCGAGGGTGAGCCCGACCGACGAGGTCCCACCCCGGATGAGCAGGCTCTGCCCCGAGCGCGCCTCGAGTCCGACCCGCAACGAACCGGCGGCCGTCTGCAGCATCTCCGGCACGGCACCGAGCTGCGCCCAGGGGAGCGAGCTGTGGAACGGGATCGCCTGGCCGACCGGCACGACGACGTACTCCGCATAGCCGCCGTCGAACGTGCGCCCCATGCCGCCCATCATCGTCATCACCGGGGTTCCCTCGGCGAATTCACCGCCGGGCGCTGCCACGACCACTCCGGTCGCCTCGATGCCGGGGATGCGGGGGAACGACCCGGAGCTGCCGACGCCGCGACGGAAATGGAGCTCGGAGCGATTGAGCCCGAACGCCTTGACCCGGATCAGGACCTGCCCGGCGGCCGGCGTCGGGCGGGGCACCTCGCGCACCTGCAGTACCGACGGGGGCCCTGGCTCGTCGATGACCACCGCGCGCATCTGGTCAGTGCCGTTCGTCATGCTGAGATCTCCTTCGTCGTCGACTCCGACTGGTCGAGTGCGAGCTGGAGGCCCGCGAACACCTCGATGGCCTCCGAGGTCGCGGCCGGATCGGGGAACGTGTCCCGGACGACGTGCTCGATGACGGTCGTGGCGTCCTGTGCGGTCTGTTCGCCCGCTGCGGTGAGCATGATCAGCGAGGACCGCCGGTCGTCGGGATGCGGGCGTCGCGTAGCGAGCCCATCGCGCTCCAGACGGTCGACGAGCTTGCTGGCGGCGCCGATCGTGATCGACAGGGCGCGGCTGAGATCCTGCACCCGCCCCTCACTCCGATAGCGCTGCAGCATCCGGAGGGCCATGACGGTGCCGAGGCCCGGCATTCCCGCAGCGGTGAGATGGCGATCCACGCGGTTCCAGAGCGTCGTCTCGAACCGCACGACGCCTTCCAGGAACGTCACGGCCAGTTCAGCCGAGGCGAGTTCGTGCGAGCGGGCGGGCGGCAGTGCATCCGCTCGGCGGGTACTTCGGGCATTCATGGCGGCTCCCATCGCGGTCAATGGATGCAATGCATATTCCTCGGAATATATTTCCTGGTGATGCACATTCGTCGAACACGGCCGACGCGTTCGCGCGGACGGGCGCTGCCCGAATGGACGTGACGGCGTGTCAGCGGGCGAGGGCGGCCAGCTCGGCTCGGCTCCGGGCGCCGGCCTTGCGTAGGAGGTTCGAGACGTGGAACTTCACCGTGTTCTCGCTGATGCCGAGCTGGCGTGCGATCGCCTGGTTGCGCGCGCCGGTCACGACGAGTCTCAGAACATCGCGTTCCCGACCCGAGAGCGGTACGGCGTCGGCGAGCGGCTCCGGTTCGATCGGTGGGTCGAGGGGGAGCCGGATGTCGAGTGAGGAGCCCCAGCCCGGCGTCGAGGAGACCGCCAAGGCGCCATTCAGTGCTGAGACCCGCTCGGCGATCGGACGCAACGAGTCGTCGTGCGCGGTGAGTTCGCCCCGGCCGTCATCGCGGATGCCGATGAGCAGGTTGAGGCCGTCGCAGTCCCACTGGATGCGCACGCGGCGCGTCTCGCCCTGGTCGACGAAGGCGAGCACCGTGCTGCGGACGATGGCGCGCGCCGCGTGCGCGACCTCGCCGGGCAGGGCCCGGCCGGTGGCCGGAGGTTCGACGAACTGCACATCGAGGTCTCCGTACTTGACGAGCGGATGCAGGTCGACGCGGAGCCGGGCGAACGCGCCGACCACCGGCTCGAGCAGGTTGCTCCGCTGCTCGTCGGTCGCCATCCGGAGACCGACGAGCGCCGTCGTCGCGACCTCGGTGGCCATCGTGCGCGCACCGCGGTCGTCGAGTCGGGTGGAGCGCAGGATCGCGAGGATGGATTCGAGTGCGATCGCGTGCCGATCCGCCTGCTCGGCGACCGTGCCCGCGTGCTCCGCGGCGAGGCGCCGCGACGCCGGCGAGGGGAGGTCCGTGACAGGTTCCATCGCACCAACCTACCCATCCCGGAGCCGCCATCCTTTCGGATGGGCCGAACCGTGCGGACGAGTGGGGTGACCTCGCCCGGCGTGACGCGAGCATGAGGACATGGACCTCATCGACACCCCCGTCGCCTCGTCGCTCCGACGAGTCCAGCAGGAGCTCGACGCACTGCTCGAGCGGGTCGTCGTCGCCGAGACGGACGCGCTGGCGGCATTCGCCGACCTCATCGCCTCGTCGCCGCGCGTGTTCGTGGCGGGCGCGGGCCGCTCCGGCCTCGCGCTGCGCATGACGGCGATGCGCCTGATGCACCTCGGACTCAGCGTGCACGTGGCCGGCGAGGTCACGGCGCCGGCGATCCAGGCGGGCGACCTGCTGCTCACGGCGAGCGGCTCAGGCGCCACGGAGGGCATCGTCCGCGCGGCGCAGGTCGCGACATCCGTGGGCGCCCGCGTCGCCGCGATCACGACCGCTCCGGAATCACCGTTGGGTGAGCTCTCGACCGCCCTGATCGTCGTGCCCGCCGCGGGCAAGCTCGACCGATCGGGCGCGGCATCCGCCCAGTACGCCGGCAGCCTGTTCGAACAGGCCGTCGTGATCGTGGGCGACGCCGTCTTCGACGCCCTCTGGCAGCGCTCCGGGGCGACCGCGGACGAACTGTGGCCCAGGCACGCGAACCTCGAATGAGCCGCACGACCCCGAGAACCTCACGCACCACCCACCCAACCGCACACGAAGGAGCACGATGAAACTGCAGTTCGCCATGGACACGCTGACCACCGAGGCCGCACTCGAGCTCGCCGCCGCCGCGGCGCCCCACGTCGACATCCTCGAGCTCGGCACCCCGTTGATCAAGAGCGCGGGCCTCTCCGCCATCACCGCGGTCAAGTCGGCTCACCCCGACAAGATCGTGTTCGCCGACCTCAAGACCATGGATGCCGGCGAGTTGGAAGCGGACATCGCCTTCGCCGCCGGCGCCGACCTGGTGACCGTGCTCGGGTCGGCCGGGGACAGCACCATCGTGGGTGCGGTCAAGGCCGCGAAGAAGCACGGCAAGGGCATCGTCGTCGACCTGATCGGCGTCACCGACAAGCCGAAGCGCGCCAAGGAGGTCGTGGCACTCGGGGTCGAGTTCGTCGAGATGCACGCGGGACTCGACGAGCAGGCCGAGGAGGGCTTCACGTTCTCGACGCTGCTTCGCGATGGCGAGGCGTCCGGAGTGCCGTTCTCGGTCGCCGGAGGCATCACCGCCTCGACGATCGCCTCCGTGCAGGCGTCGGGCGCCCGCGTCGCCGTCGCCGGCGGGGCGATCTACGGCGCGACCGACGTGGGCGCCGCAGCCGCGACGCTGCGCGCCGCGATCGTCTAGCAGGGCAATGAAGGGGAGGCCGGCGCGAGGTCGGCCTCCCTGTTTCGTCGGCGTCCGACCCAAGGGGCGCCGTCAGGCGTCGGCGCGCATCTCCTCCGCGACCGCGGAGATCTGCGTCCGCAACCATCGATGCCCCGCATCCTCCTCGTGGGTCGGGCTCCACCAGAAGGCGTGCCGGATCAGGGGCAGCTCGAGCGGCGAGGTCACGACGACCACATCGGAGCGGGCCGCGAAGCGCCGGGCGAGCGATTCCGGCACGAAGGCCACTCTGTCGGTGCCCGCAATCATGTCGGGCAACGTGAGGAAGCTGCGGGTGACGACCTCCGTTCGGGGATACACGCCGAGCGTGAGCAGCTGGCGGGTCGCGCTCGTCACGGCGGTGCGGCCGCTGTAGGTGACGGCCCAGGGGCGGATGCCGAGCGAGTCGACGGTCAATTCCGCCGGCCCGGCGCCATCTGCCGGCGCCGCGACGATGCACGCCCATGGATCGATGAACAGGTCGATGTGCTCGGCATTCTCGAAGTACCCATGCGGGAGGAAGAGACCGTCGATGTCGCGAAGCGAGTCGGGGGCGTTGTCGACGACGGCGTCCTGCACGTGCTCGAACCGCAGCTGCGTGTGCGGTGCGGCCGCCGCGACCGCCCTGGCGAGCGGCGCTCCGAAGATCGCCGCGACATAGTCGGAGCCGACCAGGCGGAACTCCCGGTGGCTCTCGGACGGGCGGAATTCCGCCTGGGTCCCGAAGAGCTTGCTGAGCACGCCGGTGGCGCCCTGGACCTCGGTGAGGAGCTCCGTCCCGAGTGGGCTGAGGACGTACGTGTTGCCCGAGCGAATGAGCAGCTCGTCATTGAAGTGCCGGCGGAGCCGGGCGAGCGCCGCCGAAAGGGCGGGCTGACTCATGAACAGACGGTCAGCGGCCCGGCTGACGCCCCGCTCCTCGAGCAGCGCCTGGAGCGGGACGAGCAGGTTGAGATCGATCGAGCCGAGCTGCATCGGTCCACGATGGCGTTCGCCGGCGGCCTCGCCGGCGAACGATCCGTCCGATCCATCCGTCTCCATCGACGTCGTCCCTTCGTCGGTAGGACCTATCGCCCTGTGCTCCGTCGTACCACGAGTGCGGGTTCGAGTCGAACAGCACGATGCTCGTGTGCGCTGGAATCGATGTCGTCGAGGAGGAGCCCGACGCCGGCGTAGCCCAGTTCGGCACCCGGTTGGCTGATCGTCGAGATCGGGATCGGTGCATCCCAGGCCGCCTGGTTGTTGTCGTACCCGATCACGCCCACGGAGATCGGGACCGAGATTCCGGCGGTCTCCGTGAACGCCTGCACGATGCCGGCGGCGAGCAGGTCGGATGCCGCGACGACGCCGTCGATCTCACCGGCGGCGACCCTCGGCGCGAGGGCGTGACCGACCTGCCACCCGTCGGCCCGATTGATGCCTTCGGGCGAAAGCTCGTCGACCGGCCGAATGCCCGCTGCTGCGAGCGTTCGTCGGAAGCCCTCCCGACGCTCGGCGACCGGTTGCAGCGCGCTCGGGCCGCCGACGAAGACGAGCCGCGAGCGGCCGCTGTCCAGGAGATGCCGTGTCGCCAGCCGGCCGCCGGCTTCGTTGTCGAAGTACGCGCTGCAGAACGCGGCGGCATCGGCATGGAAATTGAGCAGTGTGAGCACCGTGCCGCGCGAGCGCCGCGCGGCGAGTGCCCGGTAGTGGGACTCGTCGTTGAGGGTGAGCAGTGTGCCGAGCACGCGGGACTCGGTGAAGAGGTCGACGTAGCGATCCTCGCGTTCGAGGCGACCATCGGCATTCGCGACGAGCAGCGAGAGCCCGTGCTCCTCCGCGGCGCGCTCGGCGCCGCGAGCGATGTCGACGAACAGTGAGTTGCCGAGGTCGGAGAGCACGAGTCCAACGGATCTGGAGCGCCCGGCAGCGAGGGATCGAGCGGCCCCGTTCGGCACGTACCCCAGCATCGAGATGGCACGCTCGACGCGGTCGATCGTCTCGGCGGCGACCCGTTCGCGATGGTTCAGGACGTTCGACACGGTCGACTGGGAGACGCCGGCGAGGGAGGCGACATCGGCGATTCCCGCGGTTCCGGTGCTCGTCGCACCGGATGCCCTCTGGCCGCCGGGACTCGTCGTCGAGGTGATCGTCATGAGCACAGCGTACGCGATGGTTGCAGCGTTCCAAGCCACGCAACGACGCGGGTATTCGTGGGTTCGATAGCGGGTATCAGGATGCACATGCCCGAAATCACGGCTGAGCCGCGGCGGAGCACGGTGCATCCGCTTAGCATCCTCTTGCAGCGCTACAACTCGATGGCGCGGCCGCATTCAAGGAGGAACTGTGACCACAGCACGCAACCGAGCGCGACGCTTCGTTCCGCTCATCGCCGGATTGGGAGCAACCGCGCTCCTGCTGACCGCCTGTTCAGGCGACAGCGGCGGCGAGACCGCGGCGCCGACGGACTTCACGTACCTGTCGTTCGCTGAGAACACGAGCATCCAGGACACCCTGACCTCGCTCAGCACCGGCAGCTGCGCTGCCGAGAACGAGGCGCTCCCGCTCGACATCACCACCCAGCCGCAGGCCAGCTACGACCAGCAGCTCCAGCTGCTCGCCGGTCAGGACGCGCTGCCGGTGCTCTTCGCCAGCGGCAACTCGCCGCAGGTCGCCAAGGACCTCAACGACGGCGGCAAGCTCGTCGACGTCGATGCGGCTCTCGAGGAGCTCGACCAGAGCGACGCCATCATCCCCGCAGCTCGCTCCACCATCGAGGCCCTCTACGGCGGCGACGTCTACGTGCTTCCGACCGAGTTCAACGTCGAGGGCATCTGGTACAACAAGCAGCTCTTCGCCGAGAACGGCATCGAGGAGCCGACCACCTGGGACGAGCTCACCGACGCGGCGGCGAAGCTGAGCGCGGCGGGCGTCACGGCGTTCTCCGCCGACGGTCAGGACGGCTGGCCGCTCACGCGTCTCGTCGGCAACTACCTGTTCCGCACCATCGGCCCGGATGCCCTGCAGAAGGTCATCGACGGCGAGGCCTCGCTCACCGACCCCGAATACGTCGAAGCGGCGGCGGCTGTCGCCGACCTCGGCAAGGAAGGGTACTTCGGCCCGTCGGTCGGCTCGATCGACTACATGACCGCCGTCAACCAGTTCCTCACGGGCGAAGCCGGCATGTTCTACATGGGCAGCTGGATCCTCGCGAACTTCAACGACCCCGCCCAGAACCAGATCGGCGCCGAGAACATCGGATTCATGCCGTTCCCCGAGGTCGAGGGCGGCGCGGGCAGCCGTGACCAGCTCGCCGCGAACGTCGGTGTCCCGCTCGCGCTGTCCGAGGCGAGCTACTCCGAGGATGTCTCCGCATGGCTCGGCTGCTTCGCCGAGAACTTCGGGTCGACCTCGCTCGGCGAACAGGGCGTCATCACCGGCTTCGCCGTGAACGAACCCGTCGAGGACCTGCCGCCGCTCACGCAGGCCGTGCAGGAGCGCATCGACGAGACGACGCAGAGCGTGCTCTGGTTCGAGGCGCTGTTCAACGCGAAGGCGGCCACGACGAGCCAGACCAACGCGTCGCAGCTCGTGACCGGCGCCATCACGCCCGAGAAGTTCATGGAGATGGTCCAGGCGGACCTGAAGTAACTCCCCGACCCAACCGGCCGAGGGTCGCGTTCCCACGCGGCCCTCGGCCCACGTCTCGATCGAAAGCAACCCTTGTGAACCGCGTACTCGGCGACCCGCGCGCCATCCTCATCCTTCTGGGCCCCGCCCTGCTCGTCTACACGCTCGTGATGCTGGTGCCGATCTTCTGGTCGCTCGGCTACACGGTGTTCGAGGGCAACCCGATCACGGGCTTCGAGTTCGTCGGCTTCGGCAACTTCGTCGAGCTGTTCAACGATCCGAAGATCGCCGACGCGCTGGTGTTCACGCTGAAGTACGCGGTCGTGCTGACCATCGCCCAGGTCGGCTTCGGGTACCTCCTCGCCCTCATCTACGTGTTCTGGCTCCGCAAGGCATCGAGCCTGATCCGCACGCTCGCGTTCTTCCCCGTCGTGCTGCCCACGGTCGCCGTCGCCCTGCTCTTCCAGGAGCTGTTCAAGATCGCGCCGGTCAACGGCCTCGTCAACGACCTGCTGAACCTCGTCGGCATCCCGTCCGTCGACTGGTTCGCCTCGCCCGACACAGCATTCCTCGTGCTCATCCTCATGGACCTCTGGCGCTCGATGGGCTTCTACGCCGTGCTGCTGTACGCCGGCCTCGTCGACATCCCCGACGACCTGTTCGAGTCCGCGCGGCTCGACGGGGCATCCGGCTGGCGGCTCGTGCGTCACATCGTCATCCCGCTGTCGCTGCCCGTGCTGCTCTCCTCGATCATCTTCAGTGTCAACGGCACCTTGAAGGTCTTCGACTCGGTGCTCGCGCTGACCAACGGCGGCCCGGGCAACACGACCACGCCGCTCACGCTGTACATGTACCAGACCTCCTTCACCTACGGCGAGTACGGCTACGGGAGCACGATCGCGCTGCTGCTCACGATGATCTGCCTCCTCGTCACGATCTTCATCTTCCGTTCGTCGCGCCGCGATCTGACCAAGGGCTGAACCATGACCGCCACCTTCACCGATCGCTCGCCCCGCCTCATCCGCTTCGTGCGACGCGTCCCCGTCTGGATCATCGTCGGCCTCCTGCTGGTCGTCGTGGTCTACCCGCTCTTCTGGCTCCTCACCGGGTCGCTGAAGACGCAGGAGGAGTTCCTCAACAACCCCACATGGGCGCTGCCGGAGGACTGGACCAACTTCAGCAACTACGTCGAGGCGTGGACCACCGGCAATCTCGGGGTCTACATCCGGAACAGCATCCTCGCGGTCATTCCGGCCCTGTTCTTCACCATCGTGTTCGGCGTGGCCGCCGGGTTCGCCCTCGAGGTGATGGTGTGGAAGGGCCGTGGTCCCGTGCTCCTGGCGTTCCTCGCGGGCATCATGATCCCGGGCCAGATGATCCTGCTCCCGTTGTTCACGATCTACTTCCGTGCGGGCCTCACCGGCTCGCTCTGGCCGCTCATCATCACGTACACGGCGATCGGCCTGCCGCTGACGGTGTTCATGATGGCGACCTACTTCCGCAGCGTCCCGCGTGAGATCTTCGAGGCCGCGACCCTCGACGGGGCGAACATCTTCCGGATGTTCTGGACCATCGGCTTCCCGCTCGTGCGCAACGCGATCTTCACCGTCGCGCTCGTGCAGTTCTTCTTCATCTGGAACGACCTGCTCATCGCGCTGACCTTCACGACCCGCGACGACCTCCGCACCATCCAGGTCGGCCTGCTGAACTT
This sequence comes from Agromyces sp. Marseille-Q5079, assembly GCF_051016555.1. Lineage (NCBI taxonomy): Bacteria > Bacillati > Actinomycetota > Actinomycetes > Micrococcales > Microbacteriaceae > Agromyces > Agromyces sp. Marseille-Q5079. The sequence goes on from NZ_JBPEJF010000012.1 coordinate 44,608, forward strand.
CACCGGGCAGTTCGGCCAGATCCAGTACGGCCCGACGTTCGCGGCCATCGCCGTCAACGTCATCGGCACGCTCGCGATCTACCTCTTCCTCAACCAGCGCGTGATGAAGGGCCTGACCGCGGGCTCGGTGAAGGGATGACCGGCATCGAGGGCCTCCGGCTCGAGCACGCTGCCACCACACTCGGAATCGGCGTCGCCGCCCCTCGCCTGAGCTGGGCCCTGAGCGGCGAGCGTTCGCAGCGCGCGTACGAGGTCGAGGTGAGCTTCATCGGCACCGACGAATCGACGACGGTCGTCGTCGATTCCGCCGACACGCTCTACCGGCCCTGGCCTGCGCGGCCGCTCCGGTCCCGCGAAGCGGCACAGGTGAGCGTTCGCTCCCATCTCGTCGGCGACGAGGCGCCCACCGCCTGGAGCGCACCGGTCCGGGTCGAAGCCGGACTCCTCGACGTCGCGGACTGGGTCGTGGACTGGGTCTCCCCGTCCCTGCGTGCGCCGCATGACGGCGCGCGAGCCGCAACCCTCCTGCGTGCGGAGTTCGACGTCGAGGGACGCGTGCGCCGGGCACGGGTCTACGCGACGGCGCACGGCGTCTACGATCTCGAGGTGAACGGCGCCGCGGCATCCGACGAGGTGCTCGCGCCCGGATGGTCGAGCTACCATCATCGCCTCCGCTATCGCACGCTCGACATCACCGAGACGCTGGCCGAGGGGCGGAATGCGATCGGCGCATGGCTCGCCGACGGCTGGTACCGCGGCAGGCTCGGGTTCAACGGCGGGCTGTGGGACAACTACGGCACGGATGCCTCGCTCCTGCTGCAGCTCGAGATCGAAGACGACCGCGGCGTGCGCGTCGTCCCGCTGCACTGGACGCACGCGGCAGCGCCCATCGTCGCCACGGGCTTGTACGAGGGCGAACGCCACGATGCCCGACTCGAGCACGTCGGTTGGTCTGCACCGGGATTCGCTGCCGACGACTGGGAGTCCGTGCACACGCTTCCGCGTCAGCAGTTCTCCGCCGAACTCGAGGCGCCCACCGGCCCACCCGTGCGGGTGATCGAGTCGATCCGTCCCGTCACCGCGGAACGGCGAGACGACGGCCGCCTCTTGCTCGACTTCGGCCAGAACATCGCGGGCAAACTGCGATTCACCGTGGCCGGAACGCCGGGGGAGACCGTGACACTTCGGCACGCGGAGGTACTCGACGCCGGGGAGCTCGCGCTCCGCCCGCTCCGTTCGGCCACCTCCGAAGACGAATACACGTTCGCCACGGACGAGCCCATCACGTGGACCCCGAGGTTCACGCTGCACGGCTTCAGGTACGCCGAGATCACCGGATGGCCGGCCGATGCCGGCACCGACGGCATCGAGGCGCTCGTCGTCCACTCCGACATGCGTCGCACCGGCTGGTTCGAGGCCGACCACCCGTTGCTCGACCGCTTCCACGAGAACGTGGTCTGGAGCATGCGCGACAACTTCGTCGACCTGCCGACCGACTGCCCGCAGCGTGACGAACGGCTCGGTTGGAGCGGTGACATCCAGGTCTTCGCCCCCACAGCCGCGCACCTCTTCGACGCCACCGGGGTGCTCGAGAACTGGCTGAGGGACCTCGCTGCCGAGCAGCGGGCGACCGGGTCGGTGCTGAACTTCCACCCGTGGATCGATTGCGGCTTCCCGGTGGACCCCGCTGCGGCCTGGGGTGATGCGGCGGTCATCGTGCCGTGGACCCTCTACCGTCGCACCGGCGATCTCGAGCTCCTCCGCGCGCACTTCGACAGCATGTGCGCGTGGGTGGATCAGGTCTTCGCGCTCACGCACGGGACGGGCCATTGGAACGAGGGGTTCCAGCTCGGGGACTGGCTCGATCCCGCGGCGCCGCCCGAGCGCCCCGGCGACTCCCGAACCGATGCCACCCTCGTCGCGACCGCATATCACGCGCGCACCGCGCGGTTGGTGCTGGCCGCTGCCGAGCTCCTCGGCGACACGGCTGCGGTGGCGCGCTACGCGCGCATCGCCGACCTCGCAGCGACGGCGTTCCGCACGAACTACGTCGCGCCCTCGGGCAGGGTCGTCAGCGACACGGTGACCGCCCTGTCGGTGGCGATCGCGTTCGAACTGCTCGAGGGCGACCAGTACCGCGAAGCGGGGGAACGGCTCGCCGAACTCGTCGCGGAAGGGGACTACCTGATCGCCACGGGATTCGTCGGGACGCCGATCGTGTGCGACGCACTCACCTCGACCGGCCACCTCGACGACGCCTATCACCTGCTCCTCCGCACCGAAGCGCCATCGTGGCTGTACGCCGTGACGATGGGAGCGACCACGGTCTGGGAGCGCTGGGACAGCATGTTGCCCGACGGCAGCATCAACCCCGGCGAGATGACGTCGTTCAACCACTACGCCCTCGGAGCGGTGGCCGACTTCCTCCACCGCGTCGTCGGCGGGCTCGAGGAGTTGGAACCCGGCTACCGGCGGGTGCGCATCGCGCCGCGGGCCGGCGGGGGACTCGGACGCGCGTCGGTGCGGCACGACAGCCCCTTCGGCACCATCTCGTGCGAGTGGGCGCGCGAGGGCGGCCGCATGACGGTCGAGCTTCGTATCCCGGTCGGGGTCACCGCCGAGGTGGCCCTGCCCGATGGAACCGACTACGTGGAGACCGTGGGAGCCGGTGCCCACCGGTTCGAGTTCGCCCATCGGGCACCCGACGAGGATCCTGCTCGACCGCGAAGATGGAACATCCACAATCCCGAGGAGCGCGCGCAGATGATCCTGGAGGGTTCACGATGAGCTCCGACGAGGGGGCGAGCGCCGTGGCGCTCTCGGCGGAGCTCCCACTCGAGGAGGCGGCGAGCCTGCTCTCGGGTGCCGACTTCGCATCGACGAAGGCCCTGCCGGAGCGCGGCATCCGCGCCGTGATGATGACCGACGGGTCCAACGGCGTCGCCATGAACCTGCCCGACTGGTCTGGCAAGGTACCCGCGACCTGTTTCCCGACGTCGTCGGCGTTGGCGTCGACCTGGGACCCGGAGCTCGTCGAACGCGTCGCCCGCGCGATCGGCGACGAGGCGCGCGCTGCCGGCGCCGACGTGCTGCTGAGCCCCGGCATGAACCTCAAGCGCTCGCCGCTCGGCGGCCGCAACTTCGAGTACTACTCCGAAGACCCCCTGCTCACTGCTCGCCTCGCATCGGCCTTCGTCCGCGGCGTGCAGGCTGCGGGCGTCGGCGCCTGCGTCAAGCACTTCGTTGCGAACAACCAGGAGACCGACCGCATGCGCGTGAGCGCCGAGGTCTCCGAACGCGCCTTGCGGGAGCTCTACCTCGCGGCCTTCGAAGCTGTCGTCACCGAGGCGAAGCCCTGGCTCGTGATGGCGTCCTACAACCGGGTGAACGGCTCCTACGTGAGCGAAGACCGACGCCTCCTCACCGGCGTCCTGCGCGAGGAGTGGGGCTTCGACGGGGTCGTGGTCTCGGACTGGGGTGCGGTCGAGGACCGCGTCCGCGCCGTCAGCGCCGGTCTCGACCTCGAGATGCCGTCGACCTCAGGGGCATCCGATGCGCAGGTCGTCGAGGCGGTGCGAGCGGGCGTGCTCGACGAGGCCGTCGTGCGTCGGTCCGCCGAACGGATCATCGCACTCGGCGAACGGGTCTCGGCCCGAGCCGACGCGCGTCCGGTCGACCGCGAACGTGCCGCCGCACTCGCCATCGAGGCGGCTCGGAAGGCGGCCGTGCTCGTCAGGAACGAGCACGAGACGCTGCCCCTGGGCGGCGCCGCTCGGGTCAGCGTCATCGGCGCCCTCGCCGACGAGCCGCGGATCCAGGGCGCTGGAAGCGCCGGCGTCAATGCTCCCGCGGCCGGCTCGATCGTCGAGGCGCTCCGACCGCTCGTCGGCGGCGTGGATCACGCGCCCGGGTACCTGCCCGATGCGGTGACGACGAGCGATGAACTGCTCGCCGAGGCGGTCCGCGTCGCCGCAGCATCCGATGTCGCCGTGGTCGTCGTCGGACTGCCCGAGACCGCTGAATCGGAGGGCTACGACCGCACCACGATCGACCTGCCGGAGGCGCAGGTCCGGCTCATCAGCCGGGTCGCCCTGGCCGCTCCCAGCACGGTGGTCGTCGTGATCGCCGGCGGCGTGGTCTCGCTCGAGCCCTGGCGCCCGTACGTCGATGCGATCCTCCTGGCCGGACTGGCCGGACAGGGTGTCTCCACCGCGCTCGCAGACCTGCTCGTCGGTGCGGCCGCGCCTTCCGGCCGGCTCGCCGAGACGGTGCCGCTCGCGCTCTCGGATTCGCCGAGCTACCTGAGCTTCCCGGGTGAGGCCGGCCGCAGTGTCTATGGTGAGGGCGTGTTCGTCGGATACCGCGGTCACGACAGCGCCGAGTCGCCGGTCGCGTATCCTTTCGGCCACGGCCTGACCTACACGACGTTCGAATTCGACGACGCGGACGTCACATCCGACGGTTCCGGATGGGTGGCGACCACGACCGTCCGGAACACCGGTGCACGGACCGCTCGTGCGGTCGTGCAGGTGTACGTGTCGCCGCCCGATTCCCCGGTCCGCCGGCCCGTGCGAACGCTCGCTGGGTTCGCGGCCATCGAGCTCGAGCCGGGTTCGTCCGGATCGGCCTCCGTGCGCGTCGACCGCCGTTCGGTCGAGCGGTGGAATGAGGCCGCGGGGCAGTGGGTCGCCGACGGCGGCACGCACGTGTTCGCCTTCGGGGCGTCATCCCGCGACCTCCGCCAGGCCGTCGCCGTCGAGATCGACGGAACGGAACCCGACCTGCCGCTGACGCCGCATTCGACCCTGGTCGAATGGCTCGATCACCCCGTCGCCGGCGCCATGCTGCTCGACGAGCTTCGCGCCGCGGATCCGACCGGCGCGACGGTCGGGATGCTGACGAATCCGACGGCGGTGCTCATGATCGGCGGGCTTCCCATTCACCGGCTCGCGGTGGATGCCGGCAACGCCCTCAGCGAGGAGCTGCTCCAGCGGGTGAGTGCGGCTGCCGGCGGTTCGCAGGACCGGCCAGGTACTGCATCGACTCGTCCGACGAGTTGACGAGCGTGCGGTAGCGGCCGCCGGGGCTCGCCTCGGGATGACTCTGCGGCAGTGCAGCCGAGCGCAGTGCGGCCGAGATTCGCCCGGCGGCCGTGCGAAGCTGGTCGACCAGCGGCAGCCACGGGGCGTCGTCATTGGGCACGACGGCACCGACGGAGGCCACGGTCTCACCGGCGGCTCCGGTGATCGGCACCGCGATGCCGCGGGCGCTCGGATGGATGTACCCGTCGGCGACGGCGAAGCCCTGCGCGCGGACGCGGTGGAGGACGCGGCGCAGCCCCGCGGCATCCGTGATGGTGGCGTCGGTGAGCGAGCGCAGGGGGTGGGCAAGCACCGCGTCGCGGGTGGCGGCATCGGCGTCGGCGAGGAGCACGAGGCCCGCTGCCGAGGCATGCAGGGGGAGGCGCCCGCCGATGATCGTCGCGTTCACGACCGCGTCACGGCTGGAGAGCCGTTCGAGGAAGAGCACGTCGCCGCCGCTCAGGATGCCGAGCTGCACGTGCTGGTGGATGACGCCGTGCACGTCCTGGAGGTGTGGCATGGCGATCTCGCGCAGCCCGAGCGCACCGGGGGTGCGGCAGGCCAGCTCCCAGAGACGGATGCCGAGACGGTAGGTGCGATCGGCGCCGCGCTCGACGAGCCGTTGTTCCTCGAGGTCGGCGAGCAGGGCGTGCGTCGTGCCGACCGGCAGCCCGCTGCGCCTCGAGAGCTCGGACAGGGTGAGGAACGGCGCGTCGATGCTGAAGGCGTCGAGGAGCTGCAGCTGCCGACTCAGCGTTGATCGGCCTGCGGATGCGCGCGCCATCGTGACCTCCTCTGCGCATCGATCCTAGCCGTTTTCGATTGATTCGAAATCGGGCGCAACGCTGGACGTGCGCGACCTAGCGTGTCCCTACCGATCGTCGACGAAGACAGGGAGGCAGCGATGACGCTGATCGAGACCGGGGCCGACGTGCTCGTGGTGACCGCGAAGACCCGGGCGGCCGACGAGGTCGTGGCCCTGGAACTTCGACGCCCCGATGGTGGGCGTCTTCCCGACTGGACGCCCGGTGCGCACCTCGACCTGGTGCTGCCCGACGGCACCACGCGCCAGTACTCACTGCACGGCGACCCGCGCGAGGCCGGCGCGTATCGCATCGCGATCCTCCGTGAGGCCGATGGGCGTGGCGGTTCGCGCTACGTCCACGACGAGTTGGGCGTGGGCGATCTGGTGGGGTTCGGCGGCCCGCGCAACACCTTCCGCCTGACCCCTGCACCCGCGTTCGCGTTCGTCGCCGGTGGCATCGGCATCACGCCGATGCTCCCGATGCTGCGCGCGGCGAGTCTGCTCGGCTCCGACTGGCGGCTGCTCTACCTCGGCCGCTCGCGCTCGCGCATGGCGTTCGTCGACGAGCTCGCCGGGTACGGCGACCGGGTCACGGTCCGGGCGTCCGACGAGGTCGGTCCCACCGACATCCGCTCGTGGCTCGAGTCGGGGCCGGATGCCGCGGCGCCGGCCGAGACGAAGCTCTACGCGTGCGGGCCGACCCGCCTCATCGAGGCGATCTCCGAACTCGCCGCCGAACGCAGGCCCGGTTGGACGAGGGTCGAGCGGTTCGCGGCGGCCGAGCACGGGGAGCCCGCGCGCACGACGCCGTTCGACGTCGAGGTCGCCGGCTCCGGACGACGCATTCGCGTCGCTCCCGGTGTGGCGGTGGCCGATGCCCTGCGGAGCGCCGGCTTCGACCTGCTCACCTCGTGCTCGCGCGGCGTCTGCGGCACGTGCGAGACCAGCATCGTGGCGGGTGTGCCCGACCACCGCGACTCGATCCTCGACGACGCGGAGCGTGCAGACGGCACCTGCTTCTTCCCGTGCGTCTCGAGAGCGAAGAGCGACCGCCTCGTGATCTCCCTCTGAGGCGCGGCCGCGCCACCCACCAGCCAGCCCTGTCCCGATCAGCGATTCCCATCTCGACGAAGAGAGCACCGATGACGACCAGCACCCCAGTCCTCGACACGACGATCCCGGCCTCGGACGAGGACCCGTTCAGCCAGGAGGTCCTCGCCGACCCGCTTCCCTTCCAACATCGCCTCCGCGAGGCCGGGGAGGTCGTGCTCCTCGAGCGCTACGGCGTCTACGCGATGGGACGCTACGAGACCGTGCGAGCGGCGCTGCTCGACTGGCAGGGGTTCGAGTCCTCGGCCGGCGTCGGGATCACCGACTTCCGGAAGGAGGCACCCTGGCGGCCGCCGAGCCTGCTGCTCGAAGCCGACCCTCCGCATCACGATGCGCCGCGGTCGGTGCTCGAGAAGATCCTGGGCCCGCGTGAACTCCGCGAACTGGCGCCCCGCTGGCAGGCCGATGCGGAGGGGCTCGTCGACGAGGTGCTCGCGCAGGGGCTGGAGTTCGATGCCGTCGAGTCGTTCGCGGAGGCCTTCCCGCTCCGCGTGTTCCCCGATGCCGTCGGGATTCCGGCCGAAGGCCGAGAGCATCTCCTGCCCTACGGCGATCACCTGTTCAACAGCTTCGGACCTGAGAACTTCCTCGTACAGCACGGAGCGCCGCACATCGGTCAGCACTCGGCCTGGGTCAACGAGCAGTGCGCACGCGATCGCATCAGTCCCGGCGGTTTCGGAGCGGCGATCTGGGCCGCCGCCGACCGCGGTGACCTGACCGCCGACCAGGCGCCGCTCGTGGTCCGGTCGCTGCTGTCCGCCGGTGTCGACACCACGGTGCACGCGATCGGTGCCGTCCTCCACGCCTTCGCGACGCATCCGGATGCCTGGGCCGAGCTCCGCGCCGACCCGTCGCTCGCACGCGTGGCCTTCGATGAGGCGATCAGGCTCGAGGCACCGGTGCAGACGTTCTTCCGGACCACCACGCGGGACATCGAACTCGGCGGCCTGCGCATCCCCGCCCGCAACAAGATCCTGATGTTCCTCGGCTCGGCCAACTCCGACCCGAGACGATGGACCGATCCCGAGCGCTTCGACCTGTCCCGTGACCCCTCCGGCCACGTCGGGTTCGGCATGGGCATCCACCAGTGCGTCGGCCAGCATGTCGCGCGCCTCGAAGCGACGTCGCTCATCACTGCGCTGGCGCGCCGGGTCGCGTCGGTCCAGCTCATCGGAACCCCGGATCGCCACCTGAACAACACGCTCCGGGCGTGGAAGCGCATGCCGATGCGCGTGGAGCTCGCGTGAGCCCCGACCGCGACGCCGAGGCCACCCGGCCGACCGGGCAGGGCGGGTCGGAGCACGCGGGCCGTACCTACGTGGTCACGGGTGCGGCGTCGGGAATCGGTGCGGCGTGCGCCGCCCTGCTCGCTGCACGCGGGGCGCGCGTGATCGCGGCCGACCTGCGATGGGAGGGCGGCGGCGAAACGCCGCCCGGCATCGAGGGCGTCGAGGTCGATGTGTCCGATCCGCAGGCGTGGGGAGAACTCGCGGACGGGCTCCGCGTGGCCGGTCGCACGGTGCACGGTCTCGTGAACGCGGCGGGGATCACACGTCGAGGCCGACTGGCGGATGTCACGCGCAACGACTTCGAGGCCGCGTTCGCGGTGAACGCGATCGGGCCGGCCCTCGGGATCCAGGCGATCTCGCCGCTGATGGAGGAGGGCGGATCGATCGTGAACATCGGTTCCGCCGCGGGCTTCACGGCCCACTACGGCATCGCCTATGGGGCGAGCAAATGGGCCGTTCGGGGCATCACGAAATCGGCGGCGATGGAGCTCGCCGCGAGGGGCATCCGCGTGAACCTGGTCAGCCCGGGATACATCGACACCCCGATGACCGCCTCGGCGTCGGACGCCTTCCGGGCGGCGAGCTTCGCTTCGACGCCCTTGGGCCGTGCCGGGCGTGCGGCCGAGGTGGCCGAGGTCGTCGCGATGGTGATCTCGCCTGCTGCGTCGTTCGTGACGTCCGCCGAGATCGCCGTCGACGGCGGGTTGACCGGGCACGGCGGCGGACTCGCGCTCGCGCGGGCGCTCGACGCGGCCGCGATCGAATGACCGCGTTCCGCCTCGGAGCATGAACGAGGCCGCCCGACCCGGTCTCCCGGGCGAGCGGCCTCGACACTGCTGGGAACGATCAGCCGCGACCCTGCTTCGCGTACGGGTTCGCGAGGGCGTCGGCGATGATCGCCTCGGCCGTGTCGGGGTGCAGGCCCTCCTCGGTGGCCGACGGCGCGGCATCCGGCGGGAACGACTCGGTCATCGACATCGGCATGGCGCCGTTGCGGTAGAGGTTGTTCGAGCCCTGCGAGGGCTTCCAGTCGTTCGGCTCCCAGTCGGGCACGTAGTTGCGGTAGCCGCCCGTGTTGACCTCGACGCGCATGCCGCTCGGGTCGCGGAAGTAGAGGAAGTTCTGCTCGCCGATGCCGTGGATCGAGGGGCCGTACTCCATGGCGACGCCGTTCTCCATGAGCACGTCGGCCGCCTGGAGGAGGTCTTCGCGGGTGTCGACCCAGTAGGCGTAGTGGTTCACGCGGCCGGCGCGCTGCGACGTGTCGAGCACGACGCCGAGGTCGTGCGACTTCTCGTTGGTCGTGATGACGCCGAAGACGGTGACCGGGGCCTCGTCGAGCACGGTGTAGGCCATGATGCGGAATCCGAGGACGTCGCGGTACCACTCGGCGAACCCGCGCACGTCGCGTGCGGCGACGGTGACGTGGTCGAGCGAGCGAGGTCCGACCGCGTGACGCGTGCGGCGCTCGGGGCGGTCGGGGAAGACCGAGGCGAACTCGCCGTCGGCCTGGTACTTGTCGACGTCCCAGAACAGCTTCATGGTGTGGCCGTAGGGGCCGGTGAAGGTGTACGAGCGACCGTGGCCGAAGCCCGAGTCGTGCCAGACGCCCGTGACGCCGGCGGCCTCGATGCGGCGTGCGGCCTCGTCGAGAGCCTCGTCGCTCGTGGTGCGCCACGCCATCTCGACGAGGGCCGGTTCGGCGCCGTGCGAGATCACGAGGCTGTAGTCGTAGTAGTCGCCCCACGAGCGCAGGTACGTCTTGCCGCCCTCGCTCGCGATTGCACGAACGCCGACGAGACGCTCGTAGAAGGCGACGGATGCCGCGGGGTCGGGTGCCGCGATCTCGACGTGCGCGAGGTGGGAGAGGAGTTTGATCATCGTTGATCCTTCGGTCGTTCCGATTGGGCTGAGCGCACGTGGCGCCACAAGACCACCCTGAGCGGCGGGCGGGTATTCGGGAAGGTGAATCCTTGGATACCCCGCATAGATGGCAGTGATGGCCGCTGGCTGGCGGGAGCGGCAACGCGGGTATCAGGAAGGGTGATGCGCGGTATCACCGATCTCCGCTTTCCTGATGCGCGCGGACGCTCTTGAATCGAGCACACCGGATGCATCGAGGCATCCGGCGAACGGAGATCCACACGTGACGACGTCGTCAAGCCCGACCGTCCCCTTCGCCCTCGCGCGCTTCGCCTCCGACACCGGCCCAGTGCCCGGACTCGTCGTCGGTGATCGCATCCGCCAGCTCTCCGCCGAGGAGCTCGGAGCCGAGTCGCTCAACGAATTCCTCGCCGCGGGCGAAGCCGCCTGGGATCGCATCGCCGCCCTCGCCGCGCTCGCCGAGACCGAGGACGAGCTCGCCGATGCCGCATGGCAGCCCCTCGAGGCCGTCACCCTGCTCGCTCCCGTCGAGCCCCGCCAGGTGCTCCAGACCGGCGCGAACTACCGCACGCACGTCATCGACCTCGTCGTGGCCGGCCGCGCGAAGCAGGACCCGCGCCCGATCGAGGAGCTGCGCGAGTGGGCGGCCGACCTCATGGACCGTCGCGCACGCGAGGGCATCCCGTACTTCTTCATCGGCCTGCCCGCATGCGTGGTCGGAGCCGGCGAGATCCTCGAACTGCCCGCCTACAGCGACCAGCACGACTGGGAGCTCGAGCTCGCGGTGGTCATCGGTTCGCCCGCATTCCGGGTGAGCCGTGAAGATGCGCTCGCCCACGTCGCCGGCTACACGATCGTGAACGACATCACGACGCGCGACCTCGTGTTCCGCCAGGACATGAAGGACATCGGCACCGACTGGTACCGCGCCAAGAACGCCCCGGGCTTCCTGCCGACTGGCCCGTTCCTCGTGCCGGCCCGTCACATCGCCGATCCCGGCAACCTGCGCCTCACGCTCACCGTCAACGGCGAGACGATGCAGGATGCCACGACCGAGGACCTGCTCTTCGACATCCCCGCGCTCATCGCCGCGGCATCCGAGACGATGCCGCTGCTGCCGGGGGACCTGCTCCTGACCGGCAGCCCCGCCGGCAACGGCGTCGTCCACGGGCGGATGCTGCGTGACGGCGACGTCATGATCGGAACGATCGAGGGCCTCGGATCGCAGGTCGTGCGTACAACAGCAGCACGGGTGCCGGCATGAGCACGACGACCGAGAACCCGCGTGCGCTCACCGAGGACCCGGCCGAGCTCGACCGCAGCGACCCGATGACGCATATCGCGGCGGCCGCCGAGGCGTACCGCAACTGGGGGCGGTGGGGCGAGGATGACCGGCTCGGCACCCTCAACCTCATCGATGACGACGCGCGGGCCCGGGCCGCGGCCCTCGTGCAGCGCGGGGCGTCCTTCTCGCTCTCGCAGCCCTTCGACATGAACGGCCCGCAGCAGGGATGGCGCCGACGCACGAACCCGGTGCACACGATGCTCGACACGGGCACCGACGCCGAGTTCGTCGGCCAGGGCTTCCCGCACGGGCTCGGCGGCGCCGATGACGTGATCGCGATGCCGCTGCAGTGCTCGACCCAGTGGGACGGCCTCGGCCACATCTTCGATCGCGGCGTCGCCTGGAACGGCCGCCCGGCCGGCCGCGTCGTCACGAGCGAGGGCGACCTCGTCACGGGCATCGAGCACGCGGCATCCGCCATCGTCGGGCGCGGGGTGCTGCTCGATGTCGGCCGGTTCCTCGGACCCCGGCTCGGCGAGCCGGGCAGCAGCGAACTGCCCGACGGCTACGCGATCACCGTCGACGACCTCGAGGCGTGCATCGCCGCGCAGGGGCCGACCTCGCACGTCGGCCGCGGCGACCTCCTGCTCGTGCGCACCGGCCGCTACGCCCGCGCCAAGCGGGAGGGCTGGAACGGCTACGCCGGCGGCCCGAGCGCCGGGCTCTCGTTCACGACCGCCGGCTGGATCCACCGCACCGAGATCGCCGCGATCGCCACCGACACGTGGGGCTTCGAGGTGCGCCCCAACGAGTTCGACGAGGCGTTCCAGCCGCTCCACCAGGTCGTCATCCCGAACATCGGCCTGACCGTGGGGGAGATGTGGGACCTCGACGCGCTCGCCGAGGACTGCGCCGCCGACGGCCGGTACGAGTTCCTCCTCACCGCCCCGCCGCTGCCGATCACCGGCGCGGTCGGTTCACCCGTCAACCCCATCGCCCTCAAGTAGCCCTCACGCCCGGACCCACCCGGACGATCCGCAGTACGACCCGGCACCACCGCAGAACCACAAGGAGTCAATGATGACCGCAGTCTCTCGAGTCGCCATCGCCGGGGGAGGAGTCGCCGGCATCGCCGCCGCGATCCTCCTGGCGGAGGGCGGCGTGCACGTCGACGTGTTCGAGCAGAAGCCCGACCCCGGTGCGCTCGGCTCCGGCATCACCCTGCAGGGCAACGCCCTGCGCGTCTTCGACCGCCTCGGCGTCTGGCCGGCCGTGCAGGAGGAGTCGTACTCCTTCGATGTGCTCGGCATCCGCGCACCCGGCCCGGAGGCCCCGGTGCTCGCCCAGATCCCCGACCAGCGCACCGGCGGCGAGGAGTTCCCGGCCACGGCGGGGATGTACCGGCCGGACCTCGCCCGCATCCTGACCGAGCGGGCACGCGAGGTCGGTGCGGCCGTGCACCTGGGTGCGACGGTCACCGCGTTCGAGCAGGATGCCGATGGCGTCGACGTGACGCTCTCCGACGGGAGCGCCCGGCGCTACGACCTGCTGATCGGCGCCGACGGCCTGCACTCGAGCATCCGATCGATGCTCGGCATCGACACCCAGCCGCACCGCACCGGCATGGGCATCTGGCGCGCGTTCGTGCCGCGGCCCGAGTCGGTCACGCACACCGACCTCTACTACGGCGGCCCGGCCTTCATCGCCGGGTACTGCCCGACCGGCGAGGACACCATGTACGCCTACCTCGTCGAGGCGGCGCAGGACCACGGCGACCTCGCCGAGGCCGAGCGCATCGACCTCATGCGCGAGCTGTCCCGAGGGTACGGCGGACCCTGGGACGAGATCCGCGCCTCGCTCACGGAGTCGGCGCGGGTGAACTACACCTGGTTCACCGCCCACCTGGTGCCGGATGCCTGGAACCGCGGTCGAGTGGTCATCATCGGCGACGCGGCCCACAGCTGCCCGCCCACGATCGCCCAGGGCGCCGCGCAGGCGGCCGAGGACGCCCTCGTCCTCTCGGAGCTGCTGCTCGGTCGCGACGCCGTCGACGACACCCTGTGGGAGGAGTTCCACGCCCGGCGCCTGCCGCGCGCGCAGGCCGTCGTCGAGGCATCCGTGCAGGTCGGGCAGTGGATGCTCGACCACGATCGCGACGCCGACGTTCCCGGGCTCATGTACCGAGTCGGCTCCCTGGTGAGCGAGCCGGCATGAGCGTGAACGACCCCGTCGTCGACGTGCACGCGCACGTCCTGCTGCCGGCGCTGCAGGGCGTCGTGCAGGCCGCCGACCCGGAGGGGTTCGCGGCCGCCGCGGCCCTCGAGGCGCGGCGCAACGGACCCGAGTCGCAGGCGGCATCCGGTGCGATGATCCGCGAGCGGTTCTCGAAGCTGACCGATCTCGCGGCCCGCCTCGAGGCGATGGACGCCACGGGCATCGACATCCAGGTCGTCTCGCCGTCGCCCTCCCACTACTACCCGTGGGCGGATGCCGCGCTCGCCGATCAGGTCGCGCGGGCGGCGTCGCTCGCGACCGCCGAGCTCGTGGCCTCGGCACCCGACCGCCTCCTCGGCCTCGGCCTCGTGCCGTTGCAGCATCCGTCGCTCCTCGTCGGCGCCCTCGAGTACGCGGTGCTCGAGCTCGGACTCGTCGGCGTCGAGATCTCGTCGAGCGCCGGCGACGTCGAACTGTCCGACGAACGGCTGGAGCCGTTCTGGACCCGCGCGGAGGAACTCGACGCCGTCGTCTTCCTGCATCCGTTCGGCTGCACGCTCGACGAGCGGCTCGACCGCTTCTACCTCGCGAACACGGTCGGCCAGCCCACCGAGAACGCCGTCGCGCTCTCGCACCTGATCTTCTCGGGCGTGCTCGACCGGCATCCGCGCCTGCGCATCGTCGCCGCGCACGGCGGCGGATACCTGCCCGGGAACATCGGGCGCAGCGACCACGCGTGGCGCGTGCGGCCGGAGGCGCGCGGATGCAGCGAGCCGCCGTCGAGCTACCTTCGACGGCTGTGGTTCGACTCGCTCGTGCACGACGCGGCGGGCCTCCGTGCGCTCGTCGGTGCGGCCGGCGCCGACCGGGTCGTGCTCGGCAGCGATTTCCCGTTCGACATGGGCGTCGACGATCCCGTCGCCCTCGTGCGTGAGGCCGGGCTCGGCGCGCCGGCCGAGCAGGCCATTCTGTCGGGCAGTATCCGGGCGCTCATTCCGGCCCTGGACCGGGCGGCGACGAGATGAGGATCGCGCGGTGGGAGCACGGCGGCACCGTCGGCGAGGGCTTCGTCCTCGACGAGGACGTCGTGCGCTTCCCCGATGAGCTGACCGTCGCGGACGTGCTGCGCATGGGCCTGGCCGAACTGCCGTGGATCGCGGATGCCGCGGCGGCGGCCGCCGAGACCGAGCCGACGCGCCGACGCCCCCTCGCCGACGTGCGGTTGCTCCCGCCCGTGGTGCCGCCGAGCGTGCGCGACTTCGTCGCGTTCGAGGAGCACGTCGAGGGCGTCGTGCGCTCCGTCTCGGGCGGGCAGGGGGTCGACGCGGAATGGTACGAGTTCCCGACCTTCTACTTCACGAATCCGCACTCGCTTATCGCCACGGGAGACACGGTACGGCCACCGCAGACTGAACGGCTCGACTTCGAGCTCGAGGTCGCCGCCGTCATCGGCGCGGTCGCGGGCAGTGACGGCGCGAACCTCGACCCGGCCGAGGCCGGTGCCCACATCTTCGGCTACACGATCTTCAACGACTGGTCGGCCCGCGACATCCAGGGCCGGGAGATGAAGGTGCGGCTCGGCCCCTGCAAGGGCAAGGACTTCGCCACCACGCTCGGCCCCTGGATCGTGACCGCCGACGAGTTCGCCGACCGCCACGACGACGAGGGGTTCCTGCCCATCGGCATGGAGGTGCTCGTCAACGGCGTGCGGATCGGCCACGACCTCCTCTCGAACATGGGCTGGCCGTTCGCCGAGCTCGTCGCGTACGCCTCGCGCAACTCGCGCGTCGCACCCGGCGACGTGCTCGGCTCGGGCACGGCAGGGAACGGCGGATGCCTCGGCGAGCTGTGGGGACGCACCGCCGCGCTCGTGCCGGCGCCGCTCGTCGAGGGCGACGAGGTCGTCATGCGCGTCGAGGGCATCGGCGAGATCCGCAACGTCGTCGGGCCGGCCGTCGTCGCCCCGACCATCGGCCCCGCTCGCACGCGGCCCCGCACCCGACCGACCACCCCGGTGCACACCGAATTCACCACCCTCGCCGGCCGGTCCGTCGCCGACTGACCGAGCCGCCACCGCATCACCTGACCGCATCGCCCGCCACATCACCCGCCCCGGAACCACCCGAACGCATCACCCCCGCACCATCGCCCCCAACCCGTCACCCCACCACCCCACACCGATCGAGGAGATTCAATGTCGAATACCCGCTCGGCGACGCAGCCCGTCGCCACCCGCACCGCCGGCTTCTGGCAAGCGGTGCTCCTGCTCGCGGGCAGTTGCATGCCCGTGCTCGGATCGGTGCTCATCACGCCGATCCTGCCGCAGCTCTCCGAGGTGTTCGGCGACCAGCCGGGCTCGGAGGTGCTCGTGCCGATGATCGTCGCGATCCCGGCGCTCATCATCGCGATCTTCGCGCCGTTCGCCGGACAGATCGTCGACCGGCTCGGACGCAAGAACCTCCTGATCGTCGCGATGTTCGCCTACGCGCTGGTCGGCACCGCGCCGGCGTGGCTCGAGGACCTGCAGCTGATCCTGTTCAGCCGCGTGCTCGTCGGCGTCTGCGAGGCGGCGATCATGACCGTCTGCACGACCCTGATCGTCGACTACTTCCACGAGGAGAAGCGACGCACCAGGTACCTCGGCCTGCAGACCGTCGTCACCACGTTGGCGGCCACGGTGTTCATCGCCGTCGGCGGTGCCCTCGGCGTCGCCGGATGGCACACGCCGTTCTGGGTGTACGCGATCAGCATCCTCATCGCGGTGCCGATGATCTTCCTCCTGTGGGAGCCGAGCCGCGACGACCGCACCGATGCGCACGTCTCGACCGGTGAGAAGGTGCGCGTGCCGTGGAAGCTGCTCGCGGCGCCGCTCGTCGTGACCCTGTTCGGCGGCTTCACGTTCTACGTGCTCATCATCGAGACGAGCTACCTCGTCGTCGGCACGGGCGTGGCCGCGACCGACACGGGCGTCATCGGCCTCGCCGCGGCGCTCGCCTCGCTCGCCACCGCCGCCGGCGCGTTCACGTTCGCCCGCATCGCGAAGCTCGCGCCGCGGGTGCAGCTGCCGGTCGCGTTCGGCCTGCAGGCGATCGGCATGCTCGTGATCTGGCTGGGCGGCGGCCTGCCGGCCGTCATCATCGGCGCGATCATCGCCTCGGCGGGCTCGGGCCTGCTGCTGCCGACCCTGGTGACCTGGGCACTGTCGAAGATCGCGTTCGAGGAGCGCGGTCGCTCGACCGGCTGGTGGCAGACCTCGTTCTACCTCGGGCAGTTCCTCACCCCGATCCTCATGGGCGGGCTCGCCGCCGCGGTCGGCGGCCTGTCCGTCGCCGTCGGGGTGGTCGGCATCGCCGCGGCTGTGGTCGCGATCGTGCTCGGGGTGCTGCTGCGTAGCCGGGCTGCGACGGGGGACCGGGCCGCGGCCTGACGCCCGGCGGCGGCCGACGCGCGCCGGACACCCGGCATCCGCATCGCTCAGGTGCGGATGCCGGGTTTCGGCGTTCGTTCTCATCCATGACTTCGATCCGTACCCGCCCGCGCATTGCAGCGATTGATATGCTCGGATCCCGAATCGCCCGTTCCGCCATTCCGCCGATCCGAAAGCACGATGCCGTGTCCGATCGCTCCCTCTCGCGCCTCGACCTGAACCTCCTGGTCTCGCTCGACGCGCTGCTCACCGAACGCAGCGTCACGCGCGCCGCCGAGCGGCTTCGGCTCAGCCAGCCGGCGCTCAGTGCCTCGCTCTCGCGACTCCGCGCCCACTTCAACGACCCGATCCTCGCCCGGCAGGGCAACACGTACGAGCTCACCCCGCTCGCGTCCCGCCTCGCGGAGCAGACCGGCTCAGCACTCGACGCCGCCCGTCGCGTCTTCGAGTCGCAGGCCGAATGGGATCCGGGCGAGTCGACGCGCGAGTTCGCGGTCTACGGGTCCGACTACGCGTTCGCGACGATCGGGCGACGCGTGTCGGCGCTCGCCGCCCATCGCGCCCCGGGCGTGCGGTTCCGCTTCCTCCTGCACAACCCGCAGATCGTCGACGACGCGACGAACCGGCTGCGCAGCGCCGACGGCATGCTCATGCCGCACGGCTTCCTCGACGGCCTGCCCTACACCGACCTCTGGACCGACGGATGGGTGATCGTCGCGGCCGACGACAACCCCCTCGTCGACCACCCGCTGACCATGGACGACCTCGCCGCCCTGCCGTGGGTCTTCACCTACCAGTCGAGGTCGGCGTTCACCTCGGCCACCCGGCAGATCCAGCAGCTCGGCATCGAACCGCGCGTCGAGGTCGTCGTCGAGAGCTTCCTCAGCCTTCCGGGCTTCGTGGCCGGCACGTCGCGGCTCGGCCTGGTGCAGGCCGGCCTCGCCGACCACGTGCGCGCGATGCCCGGGCTCCGCGTGCTCGAGCCCCCGTTCGAGGCGACCGAGATCCACAACGCGCTGTGGTGGCATCCGATGCACCGTCGTGATCCCGAGCACGAGTGGATGCGGGGGCTGTTCGCGGAGGCGGGGGCCGCACTCGCGGCCCCCGGCGACCCGGATGACATCGGGCATGCCCCGCGGTGACGAGGTTCAGGTGAACGCGGCGCCGTGGCGTTGCAGGGTGACCGCCCGGCCGAGCGGGTTCCCGTCTTCGATCCATCGGGGGAGCGTCGAGGGTGCGAAGAGGTTCTCGACCGCGAGGACGGCGGCACCCTGAACACCTTCGAGGTAGTCGAGCGATGCGGGCCTGATCACGAGCCCGCGGGCGACGAGGTCGGTCACCCTGCTGCGGACGACCTCGTCGATGTCATCGACGATCCGGTCGCCGGCGCGGAGGACTCCGCCACCGATGACGAGCGTCCCGGGGTTCGTGAAATTCACCAGATTGGCGGCGACCTCGGCGACGGTGCGTGCGTTCGACTCGATGAGTTCGTTCGAGAGGGCGTCGTCCCGGCGGGCGGCGGCGCCGAGGTCGCCCAGTGCGAGCGTGCCGGTGCGCTCGAGGATGCCGGACAGAGTCGGGCTCTCGCCGACTCGTCGCCGGGCCTCGGCGAGCATCGACCAACCGCTGGCCACGGCCTCGAGGCATCCGACCTTGCCGCATCGGCAGACCTTCGTCGGGTCGTCGGTGATGTGCGTGTGGCCGATGTCGCCGGCCGCGCCGTTCTCGCCCCGGACGAGTCTGCCCCGCACGACGATTCCGGCGCCGACGCCAGTGCCGACCTTGATGAAGAGCATGTCTCGGCCGTCCCGCGCCGGGCTCCTGGTCCATTCGCCGAGCGCCATCAAGTTGACGTCGTTGTCGACCCAGACCGGCGCGTCGTAGCGCTCACGAAGCCAAGTGCGGGCGCTGAAGCCGTCCCATCCGGGCATGATCGGGGGGGCCACGAGCCGTGCCGACTCGTAATCGACCGGACCGGGAAGGCCGACCCCGACGGCCCAAGGGCGGCCCCGGAATCGTGACGAGAGCGTCTCGAAGTTCTGGTGCACTCGCTCCATGGTGGCCTCGGGGCCGGCAGCCAGATCCCAATCCTCATGCGCCACCTCGAGAAGTCGTCCCGAGAGGTCGGAGACTGCCACCGTGAACTCGCTCGCGCCGATGAGGGTCACGAGGACGTGGCCGGCGTCGGCGCGGAACCGCAGCGTGCGCGCCTGGCGGCCGCCCCCGGATGGGGCCAGCGCGCCCTCTTCGACGAGCCCGAGCTCGATCGCCTGCTCGACGCGTTGTGCGACGACCTTCCGCCCGAGACCGCTCCGTGCGATGAGGTCCGGTCGGGTATCTGCCGCACCTGTGCGGATGAGATCGACCACGGCCGCCAGCGCCGCGCTGTCGAGCGCGGCGGCGACGAAGCCGTCGGCGGATGGCCGGTCCAGCATGGGACGGCCGCCCACCGGCTGCCGCTCGGGCACGGAGATCGACGCCTCTTCCGGTGTTGCAGTCGAGGTCATCGGGTCCCCTTCCAGGGTCGGCATCCGGTGGACGGCCATGATCTCATGATCCAGCGGTACCGGGGTCGGTGGTCGCGCGGCGCTCGACCATCGCAGCCTGAACCTCGGGCAGTCGCTTCTCCAGGCGGTATGAGGCGATCGCGACGATCTGCAGTCCCGCGATGGCGACCGGGAGCAGGATGTACAGCCACATGATGCCCTCGGAGGTTGCCGGGGTGAGCTCCGCCGGGTTGTACGCGATGGCCGCGAGCCCCCATGCGAGCATCGCCGAACCGAGTGCGGCACCGATCTTCGTGCTCATGCTGTAGCCCGAGAAGAGCAGACCCTCGTCGCGACGCCCGCTGCGATACTCCTGCCATTCGACCGTGTCCGCAGTGAGCGCGGGAGCGGCGACGAATCCGAAGCCGCCGACGACGTTGGCCAGGAAGAAGACCGCAGTGAAGGCGACGAGGTTGTCCTGGAGGAACGGGAGGGCCGCCGTCAGCGCGATCGAGGCGACGAGGCCGAGGATGATGCCACGGCGCTGGCCGAGCACGCGCAGGATCGGAGCGGTCAGAAGCGAACCGATGACCGCAGACAGGGAGAAGGCGAGCAGCACGATCGAGATGGCGGCCGGGTTGTTCAGCACGTAGAGCGCGTAGTAGACGGTGCCGCCCGTGATCACGCCGAGTCGGGCGAAGGCGAGGATGGAGAAGGCGAACACGGCCATCCACGGACCATTCTTCGCGAGGGCCTTCAGGGACGCCCGAAGGCTTCCCCGCTCGAGCTTGGCCGGCGTGAGCGGGACCCGCTCCTTCACCCAGGCGAACACGAGCCAGAACAGCACGAGCCCGATGAGCGCGAAGATCGCTGCCGTGACCCCGAATCCGAACGAGGAGGTGGGTGAGCCGCCGATCGCGGTGACCAAGGGCTGGAAGGCCGTCGAGACGATGATGATGCCGATGCCGACGCCGAAGGAACGCCAGCCGGCCAGCTTCATCCGGGCACCGGAGTCACGGGTCGTCATGGCCATGAGGGCGCCATATGGCACGTTCACCGCCGAGTAGGCCAATCCGACGAGGATGAACGTGACCGTGGCGAATCCGATCGTCCAGACGTCATCGCCTCCGGCAGGTGTGACGAAGGTGAAGATGGTCAGGCCGGCGAGTACTGGGGCGCCGAAGAGCAGGTAGGGGCGTGCCCGGCCCCAGCGCGTGTTCGTGCGGTCGAGGATGACGCCGACCATCGGGTCGAAGAACGCATCGAGGAGCCGGGCGACGAGCATGACGGTGCCGGCGATGCCGGCGCTGATCAGGGCGACATCCGTGTAGAAGAAGAGCAGATAGCTCGAGATGGTCGTCCACGTCAGGTTCGACGCGATATCGCCCAGGGCGAACGCCGCCTTCTCCCGGGGTCGGACCGCGCGAGGGTCATCGGGGGATCCGAGCGCGCGCACGTCGAGCGGGGTGATGGAGCGAACGGCGGCAGTCTGCGCCAAGGGCGGGGTCTGGTTACTCATCGTTGAGGATTCTCCACGTCGAAGGAATGGTTGTGAGCGATCTTGCGTGCGTGCAGCGCAGAAGTCAAGTTCCCATGACAAATCGGGACGACTGGCGTACTCCTCCCGAGGCTCGACTCGACAGGTCTGGTCAAGTATTGCCTAAACAGGATGGGATGAGAGGGCATTGGCGAGGTGGCGTATTTGCTTTTGCGCGCCACGCACATAAGATATTGATGCGGTCGCCGCGAGCAACCGCCTTTCTTGTACCTGGAGGTTCGATGTCTGCAACCCAACGCGGGGCCGATCCCGCTCTCAGTCGAAGGACCGAGGTCGACGTGGTGATCGTTGGCAGCGGTCCGGCCGGGGCGGCCTACGCTCGCACCCTGACCGAGCGTGCGCCGCACGCCCGGGTTGCGATGTTCGAGGTGGGCCCGACCGTGAGTACGCCCCCGGGCAACCACGTGAAGAACATCGTCGATCTCGCCGAACGCGCCGACTCGCAGCGCCGTTCCGAGGGGCCTCGGCCGCAGCTCGACGCCGACTCGACCGACACGATGGACGACTACGCGAACGATGCGGAGCGGCTCGTCCGACCAGGGACGTTCCTGCTGCGTGATGGCTGGCGGCAGCCGGGTGAAGACGGGCTGCCGGCAGCGGCGATGTCCAGCAACGTCGGCGGCATGGCTGCTCACTGGACGGGTGCCTGCCCGCGGCCGGGGGAGGGCGAGCGCATCGCGTTCCTCGACGACCTCGACGACCTTCTCGCCCAGGGCGAGCGACTGCTCGGCGTCAACGCCGCCCTGCTCGCAGACGCTCCGCTCGCCGACCGGGTGCGCACCAACCTCGGAGCAGCGCTCGATGCCGACCGTCTCCCGGAACGACGGGTGCAGCCGATGCCCCTCGCAGTGCGACAGGCGGAGGACGGAACGCTGCACTGGTCGGGATCCGACGTCGTGTTCGGCGACGAGACCCGGTCCAATCCCAACTTCACGCTGTTCGATCAGTCGCTGGTCACCCGCGTGATCACCGACGACGACGGTGCGGCCGGCGTCGAGGTGCGCGACCTGCGTACCGGCGATCACTATTCGGTCGGTGCAAGGTTCGTCGTCGTGGCCGCCGACAGCCTTCGCACGCCGCAGGTGTTGTACGCCTCGGGGATCCGTCTGGACGCGCTCGGCCGATACCTGAACGACCAGCCGCAGATCGTCTACGCGGCTCAGCTCCGCGACGCCGACGACGTGCCGGTCGCCACCGTACGCGGCACCGCGATCACCGCCCAGAGCGGCGTGAGCTGGGTGCCGTTCACCGACGCGGAGCCGTTCCATGGGCAGGTCATGCAGCTCGATGCCTCGCCCGTTCCGATGGATGGCGAGGCAGTACCCGGTTCGATCGTCGGCCTCGGCTGGTTCTGCGCCAAGGACATCCAGGCGAGCGACCGAGTGGAATTCTCGGAGACCGACGTCGACGACTACGGAATGCCGGCTCTGCGGATCCACTACACCCTGACCGATCGCGATCGAGAGACGCTCGATCGAGCTCGTGCCTCGATCACGGCAGCAGCGAAGGCCGTGGGGGAGCCGCTCGGCGATGCGCCCTTCGCCTTCCCGTCCGGCGCCTCCCTGCATTACCAGGGCACCGTGCGCATGGGCGCGACCGATGACGGCACCTCCGTGTGCGGCCCGAACTCCGAGGTCTGGGGCGTGCGCGGACTGTACGTGGCGGGGAACGGTGTCATCCCGACGCCGACCGCCTGCAACCCCACCCTCACGGGCGTCGCCCTCGCGGTCGGCGGCGCTCGAGATCTCGCCGCAGTCCTCGAACTGCGGAACATCCGGCACGACCGCACGGAAGCGAGGACCACCGATGCTCGAGCGTGAACTCATCCAGAACCACGGCGTTCGGAACGTCGTCGTCGACGGTCAGGTGACCGGATTCCAGTTCCGGCTCCGCATGCCGAACTACCGCGGCGTGTGGGGCAGCCTCATCGATGGCGTCGACGTCGTCGTCGACGGCGTCGGGTTCGACCGCGAGCTTCCGCGATGGACCCTGCAGGGCCGAGAATTCAGCATCCAACAGCTGCGGCAGACGGCAACGGAGGTGCGGTGGCAGCTCGATGAGCTCGCCACCATCACGGTCCCGCACCACGGCGGGCTCGCCATCGGCGTCCACGATCTCGCGGTCGACATCGCGATCCACGCGCCCTACATCCCGGCGGAATTCCAGCCGTCCCTGTTCCACTCCGAGCGGAAGGTCACGATCCTCCCATGAGCGCCACACTGAAGTACGGCGTCTCCCTGTACAGCTACACGGGCGACATGAACACGGTCCTCACGCTCGAGGACGCGATGGCCGAGATCGCGGACCTCGGCGCGACGGGCATCGAGATCCTCGGCGAGGGCAACATCCCCGGCTACCCAGCGCCGACCGCTGCGTGGATCGACGAGTGGCGACGGCTGCTCGACACGTACGGGCTCGAGCCGACGAACTACGGTTCGTGGATCGACTCGCGCATGTGGCGCGACCGCGATCTCACGGTCGACGAGGGCGCCAAGATGCTGGCGGGTGATCTTCGCCTCGCCTCAACGCTCGGATTCACCACGCTCAGGCCGAAGATCGGCGTGGTCTCGATGGACCTGACGCCGCACCCCATCTGGCAAGGCGTGATCGAGCGCAACCTCGACCTCGCCGCGGAGCTGGACATCGTGATCTGTCCAGAGATCCACGCCCCCACGCCGATCAAGCACCCGGTCGTCGCGGAGTACATCGAGTTCATCCAGCGCACCGGAAGTGATCATTTCCGACTGATGATCGACACGGGAGTATTCCAGCGCGCCATCACGAACGTGCAGCACGACGGTCTGAGCGATGAAGCGCAGGAGGAGGGTTGGCGCAAGCCGCTCGCCGTGCCCATGGCCGACCTCGTAGACGTACTGCCGTACACCGCGTTCATCCAGACGAAGTTCTTCGAGATCGGCGATGACCTCGTGGACCATCAGATCCCGTGGCGTGAGATCCTCGCGACCCTGCTCGAGCACCAGTGGTCCGGCTATCTCTCGAGCGAGTTCGAGGGAGACCGTCTGCCGTACCGAAGCATCGAGCAGGTCCGCCGCCAGCATGCGTTGCTCCGCCGGATCGAGGGAGAGCTCCGTGCTGCGTGACTCAGGCGCACCGCCACGCGTCGGCATCATTGGCGGCGGCTTCATGGCGACGGTTCACAGCCGTGCTGCCCGTGCCGCCGGGGCGGAACTCGTCGCCGTCGCATCCTCGACGCCCGCCCGATCTCGCCGAGCCGCGGAAGACCTCGGCTTCGCGCGCGCTTCGGATTCCGTCGACGACCTCCTCACCGCCCCGGAGATCGACGTCATCCATGTCTGCACACCCAACGCGACGCATGCCGACCTGGCTGCGCGGGCGCTCGCGGCCGGAAAGCACGTCGTCTGCGAGAAGCCGCTGGCCACGGAATCCGCAGATGCAGCGGCGGTCACCGCGCTGGCCGCGGCATCCGGCCTGATCGCCGCCGTCCCGTTCGTCTATCGGTACCACCCGATGATCCAGGACCTCCGGGCACGCGTCGCCGTCGGCGAGCTCGGACGTCTGATCATGGTGCACGGCGCCTACCTGCAGGATTGGCTCCTCGACCCGAGTGACGAGAACTGGCGCGTCGGCAATGCCGACGGCGGCAGGTCGCGCGCATTCGCCGACATCGGATCGCATCTCGTCGATCTCCTCGAATTCGTCACCGGTGAACGAGTCGAGACACTGTGCGCGACGACCTCGATCGTGCATCCGACTCGCGGCGGTTCGGCGGTCGCCACGGAGGATGTCGCCGCGGTGACCGTCAAGTTCACCGGTGGCGCCGTCGGCACTCTGCTGGTCTCGCAGACCGCCGCCGGCCACGACAATGACCTGCGGATCGAGATCGCCGGAACCTCCAGCTCGATCGCGTTCGTGCAGGAGCAGCCCGATTCGCTTCGCATCGGGCGGCGAGGCGCCGTCACGACCGTGTCCCGAGGCGCATCGGTGATGTCGCGCGCCGCAACTGAGCTCTCGATCGTCCCGGGTGGTCATCCCATGGGCTACCAGGATGCATTCAACGCCTTCGTTCGAGACGTGTACGCGGCGATCGGGGGAGCCGTTCCTGAGCGGATGCCATCGTTCCGTGACGGCCTGCGGATGGTTCGCGTGACCGACGCCGTGCTCCAGTCAGCCGCCTCTGAAGGGTGGGTCGCCGTCGAACGAGAGTTCGTCGCTGCTGGATAGCGTCGAGCGTCGAACCTCGGGTGGACCGGACCGGACCGGACCGAACCGATCCGCAGTGCGTGTCGGGTGTCAGCGCGCTGGTCGGGCAAGCAATCGGGCAAGCGTCGTCAATCGGTCGACGAACTCGTCGTCGGTCTCCTCCGTCGGACTCCAGAATTCGGCGCCGTACATGGCTCGGAACGAGCATTCCGCGTACAGCGTTCGCACCAGCATCGCGGCTCGTTCGGGGTCGACGTGCTCGAGCCGGCTCGCGAATCGTTCGACGACGCCGCGGGAGAGTTCCGCGCCCCGCTCGAGCAGCGCGGGCTCCGCGGCCGCACGCGCGATGACCGCGCGAAGCAGGTCGCGGTGCTCGGAGAACACCGCTGCCATCGCACGCGCGATGCCCTCGATCGTGCCACCGGATGCCTCGAGCGCGCGGTCCTCGGTCGCTTCGACGGCCCGCATGCCGCGGTCGTAGACGGCGAGGAACAGGCCGGAGCGCCCGTCGACCCGCGCGTAGATCGATGGCGCGGACACGTCTGCGCGACGGCAGATCTCGCCCACGGTGAAGGCGTCGTAGCCTTCGGTGCGGAGCAGATCGAGCCCCACCGCCAGTACTCGCTCCCACGCGTCACGACTTCGAGCTTGGAGCGGGGGGCGCACGGCATCGGTCACCATCCCATCCTGCAGGATGCCCGCACGGTTCGGGTGCGGGCATCCCGTCGTCGTCATCGTTCGGCCGGGGCCAGGATCCCAGCGCCCATCTCGGCGAGCTGGGCGACGATCTCGCCAGGGCTGCGTTCGCCGACCTGTCGTTGCAGCAATGGGGTGCGGTCGAGGATGAAGTCGCGCACGGGACGCAGTACGGAAGGCGCGTGATGGAACACCTTGCCGAGGATGTACGCCTGCTGCACCTGGGAGCGTGTGTGCGGGATGCGGAGCTGCTCATAGGCGCCGAGCGCGGCGACCACGTCGGCATCGTCGGCGAGATCGACGCCGACGAGCGCCTGCCCGAGGAAGTATCCGTCGCAGATCGACATGCCCGCTCCGTACGCCGCGTAGGGGGAGGTCGCGTGCGCGGCATCCCCGGCGATCGTGATCCGCCCCTTCGACCACCTCTCCAGCGGTGCGAGGTCGCGGATCGGCCACCGTTGGAGGTGCGCGACATCCGTCCGAGCAACGAGGTCCGAGAGCGGGCCGCGGAATCCCGCAGCCAGCCCGGTCGCATGCGCACGAAGGTCGGCGGGAGCTTCCTGGTCGTCGCGCCAGGCTTCGAGGACCCACCACTGAATTCCGTCTCGACCATCCCGCCGAATCGAGGAGTACGTGCCCTGCACGGTGCGGTTGTGGGTGAGCACGACCTCGCCGCGCTCGAGCCCGGGCACGTCATCTATGTCGAAGGTGAAGCCGCCGATGATGTGCAGATGATGCGGCCGCTTCGGCGTCGCGCCCCACAGGTGGCGGCGAACCGTCGAGTCGATGCCGTCGGCGCCGATCAGCACCGGAGTCTCCACGATCTCGCCGTCGGAGAACCGCAGGGTCACGCCGTCGCCATGGTCGTCGATCGAGGCGAGCTCCCTGCCGGTCTGCACGACGCCGTCGGGAATCGCGGCGAGCATTCGGCTGTACAGGTCCGGGCGGAGCATTCCGATGAACCCGCCTCCGTACCGGGCCACGACGTCATCGGGAATCCGGACGTCTGCACGGACGTGTCCTGGTTCGGAACGGAACGTGGTGTGGCACGGTGCTCCGAGATCGTCGATGTCGACTCCCATGTCCTCCAGCGCCTTGATGGGCGGAGGCCAGAGGTTCAGGATGTTCCCCGCGGGGCGGGCCTGAGCGTACCGCTCGTAGAGGCGAACGTCGTGACCGGCCTTGAGCAGGCCGAGTGTGGCCGCCATGCCGGCTGGGCCGGCGCCGAGGACGGCGATCGGGGTGGGTGTGGACATGCGCTCCTCCTTGAGTGCTCGCTTAAACTGTAAGGGCATTACAGTTTGTCGCTCATCGCAAAAGCGGATGAGTGAGATCCGTCGCGCTGATACCCGTCCGATGGGTGGGGGCTGGGTAGGCTGGGCGCACAATTCATTCCGTTCGAAGGCGCGCGCAGTGTCCGATCGTTCCCTCCCCGGTTTCAGACGGAGGTCGTCGAGTGCCCCGCGGTGACGACGGACGCAGCGTCGCCGAGAAGCTCTTCGCGATCGCCGACGCGTTCGAGCGCGGCGACGAGCTGACGCTCAGCGAGATCGCCGAACGCGCCCGACTGCCGCTGTCGACCGCGCATCGCCTGCTCGGGGAATGGGTCGAGTGGGGCGGCATCACCCGCTCGGGCGACGGGCGCTATCGCGTGGGCATCAAGCTGTGGCGACTCGCGGTGCGCCAGCCGTCGTCACGGCGGCTGCGCATCGCGGCCAAGCCGTACCTCGAGGACCTCTTCGAGTCGACCGGGGAGCACGTGCACCTCGCCGTGCGCGAAGGGCTCGGCGCGGTCTACCTCGAGCGGATGTCGGGTGCGAACGCCGTGCCGTCGATCACCGACATCGGCTCCAGGCTGCCGCTCTACGCGACCGGCGTCGGCCAGGCGCTGCTCGCGTTCGCGCCACCCGGCGTCTTCGAGGACGTCATCGCGGCGGGTCCGCGCAAGTTCCTGCCGGGCACGATCGTCGAGGAGGCAGCACTGCGAGAGCGGATGTCGCAGATTCGCGCTGCCGGTGTCGCGACCTCCGTCGAAGCGCTGACCAAGGGCGCATTCTCGGTCGCCGCCCCGGTGCGCGACGCCACGGGCGACGTCGTCGCTGCGGTCTCGATCATCGCGCACGTCGAACGGCGCGACGAGCCGCAGTTCGCGCTCGGCGTGCGCATCGCGGGCCGGGGCATCTCGGCGGCGCTCGGGTATCGGCCGTAGGCGATCGACGCCCGTCGGGGGCCGAGGACGACGCCGGCGGGTTCCATCAGATGGAAACCGGGATGCGGCGACATCCGCCCTCGCAGCACGATGGTGCCACCCTTCCATCGACGCGAGAGGACGCAGCGTTGCGAACCCAGGTGGTCATCATCGGAGCCGGACCCGCCGGTCTCCTGCTCGGGCACATCCTGCACCGGGCCGGCATCGCCTTCACGATCCTCGAGGCCCGCTCGCGCGAGTACGTGCTCGGCCGCATCCGGGCCGGCGTGCTCGAGCAGGGCTCGGTCGACGCGCTCGCCGAGCTCGGCCTCGACGCCGACCTGCGCGAGCGCGGGCTGACCCACCACGGCATCCACCTGCAGTTCGAGGGCGTCCGCCACCACGTCGACTTCGTCGACCTCGTCGGCCGCACCGTGACCATCTACGGGCAGCAGGCCCTCGTGCGCCACCTGCTCGCCGAGCACGACCGGCTCGGCAGCGACATCCGCTTCGAGGTGGCCGACGTCACCCCGACCGGACTCGACGGCTCCAGCCCGAGCGTGTCCTTCACGGATGCCGGTGCGGCGACCTCGATCGACGGCGAGGTCATCGTCGGCGCCGACGGCTTCCACGGTGTCTGCCGACCCGCGATCCCCGGCATCCGCTCGTTCGAGCGCTCCTTCCCGTTCGGATGGCTCGGGATCCTCGCGGAGGTCCCGCCGTCGACCGATGACCTCATCTACGCGCTGCACGCCGACGGGTTCGCGATGCACTCGATGCGCTCGCTCGAGGTGTCGCGCCTCTACCTGCAGGTCGACCACGACGCGTCGATCGACGACTGGTCGGACGCCCGCATCTGGGACGCGCTGCAGACCCGGCTCGGCGTCGACGGCTGGACCCTGCACGAGGGCGAGGTGATCGAGAAGTCGATCACGCCGATGCGCTCGTTCGTGGCCTCGACGATGGCGCACGGGCGATTGTTCCTCGTGGGCGACGCGGGGCACATCGTGCCGCCGACCGGCGCGAAGGGCCTCAACTCGGCGATCGCCGACGTCGTGCTGCTCGGCCGAGCGCTCGTCGCGGGCCTGCAGGAGGCCGACGAGTCCGGCCTGCGCGGGTACAGCGACGCCGCGCTCGCCCGCCAGTGGAAGGTACAGCAGTTCTCCGAGTGGATGACCGACCTGCTCCACGTCCATGACGCGCCGGATGCCTCGGCGCGTGAGTTCGCGTACCGCAGCCAGGTCGGCCGCCTCGAGTACGTCACCGGGTCGCGCGCCGCGCGGCAGAGCCTCGCCGAGCAGTACGCCGGCCTTCCCTTCATCACGGAGTGACCATGCCACGCCTCGCATCCCAACCCGACCTGTCGCAGCAGGTCATCAGCGCCGAGATCACCGACCGCCACGCCCTCGAGCGCGACGCCGCGGCATCCGAGGGCCGTGGGCTCGCCGCCCACCCCCGACGCGACTTCGCGCCGTATCGGTCGACCCTGCTGCGGCATCCGACGCACGAGCTCGTGCGCGCCGACCCCGAGGAGATCGAGCTGGTCTCGCCGGCGTTCGGCCACACCGACGTCGCGGCCGAGGAGGCCGACCTCACCATCCAGCACACCGGGGAGCCGCTCGGCGAGCGCATCATCGTCACGGGTCGCGTGCTCGACGGCGAGGGGCGGCCGGTGCGCAACCAGCTCGTCGAGATCTGGCAGGCGAACGCGTCCGGTCGCTACGTGCACAAGCGCGACCAGCATCCGGCCCCGCTCGACCCGAACTTCACCGGCGTCGGGCGCATCATCACGGGCGACGACGGCTCGTACCGACTGACCACGATCAAACCGGGCGCGTACCCGTGGAAGAACCACCGCAACGCGTGGCGGCCGGCGCACATCCACTTCTCCTTCTTCGGCTCGGCGTTCACGCAGCGCCTGATCACGCAGATGTACTTCCCGGGCGACCCCCTGTTCCCGCTCGACCCGATCTACCAGTCGATCGCCGACCCGGTCGCGCGGGAGCGACTCGTGGCCGCCTACGACCACGACGTGAGCGAGCCCGAGTGGGCGATCGGCTACCGCTGGGACGTCGTGCTGACCGGCCCCAAGTCGACCTGGATGGAACCGGAGGACGCCGACCATGCCTGAGCAGACCCCGCCACTCGGCCAGACGCCGTCGCAGACCGTCGGCCCGTTCTTCGGGTACGCCCTGCCGTACGCGGGCGGACCCGACGTGCGCGCTCCCTGGCAGCCCGACGCGATCCGCGTGCACGGCACCGTCTTCGACGGCGCGGGGGAGCCCGTGCCCGACGCGATCGTCGAGATCTGGGGTGCGGATGCCGCGGGCCGGGCGTCGAGCGAACGCGGATCCCTCGACCGCGACCAGCACGGTTTCGCCGGCTTCGGCCGGGCCGCCGTCGACCGCGCCGGCCGCTTCTCGTTCACGACGGTCAAGCCCGGGGCGATGCGCGCCGGCTCGGCGCCGTACCTGCTCGTGACCGTGTTCGGGCGCGGCATCACGCACCACCTCTTCACCCGGGCGTACTTCGGCGACGAGCCCGAGGCGAACGCCGCGGATCCGCTGCTCTCCCGCATCGCCGCCGACCGGCGGGGCACGCTCGTGGCCGAGCCCGACGCCCCGGCCTCATACCGGTTCGACGTCCGGCTCCAGGGCGAGGGCGAGACCGTGTTCCTCGACTACGGCACCGAACTGTGATGGAGTCGAGGCGATGACGGACTGGGGACTGCTGGATCCTGGGGCGACCGACACGACGGGCACCGACGACGACGCCGTGCTCTCGGCGATGGTCGACGTCGAGCGGGCGCTGCTGCTCGCATGGGGCGACGAGCTCGACGAGTTCCTCGAGCCGCAGGCCGACGCGCTCGACCCCGCCGCGCTCGATCGCGGCGTGCTCGCCGAGGGCGTGGCGCACGACGCGGTGCCCGTCGTCGCGCTGGTGCCGGCGCTGCGGGCGCAGCTCGAGGCGATCGGCCTCTCGGCCGATCGCCTCCACCTCGGCGCGACGAGCCAGGACGTGCTCGACACGGCGCTCATGCTCGTCGCCCGCGACGCCCTCCTCGCGACCCGTTCGGCCCTCGTCGAGGCGGGCGCCCGCCTGGCCGCGCTGGCCGACGCCGAGCGGCACGGCCTGCGCATCGCCCGCTCGATCGCCCGCCACGCCGAGGCGAGCACCCTCGGCGTGCTGGCCGCGGGCTGGCTCGACGGCGTCGGCTCCGCCATCGTCGCGATCGACGCCCTCGCCTTCCCGGTGCAGTTCGGCGGCGCCGTCGGCACCGGCACCGCAGCGGATGCCGCAGCGGGCCGCCCCGGCGCCGCCGACGCCGTGCGGGCCGACCTCGCCGCCCGACTCGGGCTCGCCGACCCCGGCCGCGCCTGGCACGCCGAGCGCACGCCAGTGCTCGCCGTCGCCTCGGCGACCGCGCTCGGCCGCATCGCGAACGACGTGACGTTCCTCTCG
>NZ_JBPEJF010000013.1:0-56178 GCF_051016555.1 Agromyces sp. Marseille-Q5079
CGCGGGGTGCGGGCACGCCTGGGGGTGCGGACGGCGGGGGGCGGATGGGTGGCGGGCGGTGGCGCGGCGTCGGCCGCGGCATCCGGTTCTCTGGTCATCGTCATCGTCTGGTCCATCGTCGGGGGGGGGCGAACGGGTGATGCAGGGTGGTGGTCTCGATACGCCGCGCCTCCCGACCGCCGCGGGGAGGTCGACGGCCGGGCGGCGCGAGCGTATCGAGACCGGGCGACTACTGGTCGAGCAGCGCCTGCGCGTCGACGTCGGCCTTCTCGAGGAGGGCGTCGATGTCGGCGTTCTCATCGGTGAGCACGGCCTGCACGACGGTGTCGAGCAGGGCGTAGACCTCCTGCGTCTTGCCCTTCGGCTCGCCCACGGGGGTCTGGTCCCACACGCCCTCGATGAAGGGGGTCATCTGGTCGCGCGGCACGTTGATGTACGGCTCGATCCAGGTGAGCGACTCCTCGTAGGTCTCGCGGTCGAGCACCGGCAGCACGGGGGTCCCGACGGCCTGGTCGCTCTCGGAGAGCGTCTTCGCGTCGAGCACCGCGGCGTCCTCGTCGAGGAGCTTCTGCATGTAGTACCAGTCGATCCAGGTGACCGCCGCGGCCTTCGTCTCGTCGTCGACCGTGGGGCTCACGACCGCGATGTCGCCGCCGCCGAGCGTGCCTCCGCCGTTCTCGACGGGCACGACGGTGAGGCCGTAGTCGTCGGGGTTCAGCGAGAAGTCGCGCACGAGCGCCGTGTAGACGTCGGAGCCCGAGGAGTACATGCCGATGTTGCCGGCGGCGAACTCCTGGTTGATGGTGCCCCAGTCGAGCAGCATGTTCGAGCCGAGCGAGTCGTCCTCCCAGCGCAGGTCGTGGAGGAACTGCAGCGCCGACTTCGTGCCGTCGTTCGCGATGGTCGACGTGTACGTGCCGTCGCCGTTGTCCTCCTGGATGGCGCCGCCGCGCGCGACGGTGGCCGCGGTGAGCTGCCATCCGCCCGTGTTGTTCTGCGTCATCTCCATGAAGCCCGCCTTGCCGGTCTTCTCGGAGATCGTCTTGGCGGCCTCGCGGACCTCGTCCCACGTGGTGGGCGGGTTCTCGGGATCGAGCCCGGCCGCCTCGAAGAGCGTGCGGTTGTAGTGCAGGCCCATCGCGTAGGCCTGGCGCGGGAAGCCGAAGATGCGTCCGTCGGCGTCCGTGACCTCGTTGAGGATGATCGGGTTGAACTTGTCGGTGTAGCCGAGCTCCTCGATCTCATCGGTCAGGTCCGTGAGCTGCCCGTTCTCGAGCAGCGTCTTCGAATCGGTGAACGGGACCGTGAACACGTCGGGGAGGCTTCCGCCGGCGAGCTGCACGGCGAAGGTCGGGCCCTCCCATTCGTACTCGACGCCGATGATGTCGATGTCGGGGTGTTCCTTCTCGAACTGCTTCTCCTGGTCGGCGAAGGCCGTGTACGCGGCCTCGTCGGCCCCGGGCGGGAACGTCGCGACGCGCAGCTCGGTCTTGCCGCTGTCGTCGCCACCTCCCGCACTGCAGGCGGCGAGTGCGCCCACCATCGCGAATGCGGCGAGGCCGGCGATCGCGACTGTTCTTGGTGACTTCATTGTCCAGTCCTTTCGGTGCTGTGTGGTGCGGTGTGGTGAGGGATGCCGCGGCAGGTGGATGCCGGCGGCCTCGACGGTCAGGCTGGTCGGTGGAGCCAGGCCGTGGAGTCTGGGGGCAGGAGCCCGCCGACGAGCGGCGCACTGCTGAGGAGGATGCGGTCGTGGTCGGGAAGCGCGACCGCTGCGCCGGACAGGTTCGTCACGTTCACGATGTCGTCGCCGCGCCGGAACGCGAGCACGCCCGGCTCGCTCGGGAGCCACGCCATCGAGCCGTCGCCGAGCGAGCGCTCGCGCTTGCGGATGCGCAGCGCCAGCCGGTAGAGCCAGAGCATCGAGCCCGGGTCGGCCTCCTGGGCCTGCACGGTGAGCGTCGACCAGTCCGCCGGCTGCGGCAGCCACGGTGAGACGGATGCCGCTCCCGCGACGGCCGGCGGGCTGAAGCCGAACGGCGCCTCGGTGCCGCGCCATGGCAGCGGCACGCGGCATCCGTCGCGCCCGGGGTCGACGCCGCCCGAGCGGAAGTGCATCGGGTCCTCGAGCACGTCGCGAGGGAGGTCGACCTCGGGCAGTCCGAGCTCGTCGCCCTGGTAGAGGTAGAGCGACCCCGGCAGGGCGGCCGTGAGCAGGGCGGCCGCGCGGGCGCGCCGACGGCCGAGCTCGACGTCGGTCGGGGTGTCGAACCGCTTCTTCGCGAACGCGAAGCTGGAGTCCTCGCGGCCGTACCTCGTGACCGGTCGGGTCACGTCGTGGTTGGAGAGCACCCACGTGCTCGGCGCGCCCACGGGGGCGTGCGCCGCGAGCATGAGGTCGATCGAGGCGCGGAGCTCGTCGGCGCGCCACGGACGTGTCATGAAGTCGAAGTTGAACGCGGTGTGCATCTCGTCGGGGCGGAGGTAGGCCGCGAAGCGGGCGGCATCCGGAACCCAGACCTCGCCGACGAGCACGCGCGTGCCCTCGTAGGAGTCGGCGATGCGACGCCAGGCGCGGTAGACGTCGTGCACCTCGTCGCGGTCCTCGGTGGGGTGCTGGCCGGGTGCGACCTGCTCGGGCACCTCGGGCAACTCGGGGTCCTTGATGAGCAGGCCCGCGGAGTCGATGCGCACGCCCGCGACGCCGCGGTCGAACCAGAACCGCAGCACGTCCTCGTGCTCGGCGCGCACGTCGGGGTGGTTCCAGTTGAGGTCGGGCTGCTCGGGCGTGAACAGGTGCAGGTACCACTCCCCCGGCGTGCCGTCGGGGTTCGTGGTGCGGGTCCACGTGTCGCCCTGGAAGTTCGAGATCCAGCTCGTCGGCATCTCGTCGCCGTTCGGACCCTTGCCCGGGTGGAACCAGAAGCGCTCCCGCTCCGGCGACCCCGGACCGGCGGCGAGTGCGGCCTGGAACCAGGCGTGCTCGCTCGAGATGTGGTTGGGGACGATGTCGATGATCGTGCGGATGCCGAGGTCGAGCGCCTCGCTGATGAGCTGCTCCGCGTCCTCGAGGGTGCCGAACGCGGGGTGGATGTCGCGGTAGTCGGAGACGTCGTACCCGCCGTCGGCGAGGGGCGACGGGTACCAGGGGTTGAACCAGAGCGCGTCGACGCCGAGTTCCTTGAGGTACCCGAGGCGGCTGCGCACGCCCCGGAGGTCGCCGGTACCGTCGCCGTCGGAGTCCGCGAAGCTCCGCACGTACACCTGGTAGATGACGGCGCTGCGCCACCACAGCGGGTCGTCGCCCGGCAGCGACGGGGCTGCCGGTCCGTGTTCCGTGAGTGGCGTGGTCACGCTGGTGGTCTCCTCTGCGACGGGCGATGTGACGGCGAGCGCCGCGTCGGGGAGACGACGGCGTCCATGTCCGTCAACGTATTGAGAGCAACAGAATGATGCAACTATTCAACAACTGAACAAAAATTTGCGATGATTTGCGCTCAATTGCGACACAGGCTTGCGAGATCCGCGCAAGCGACGGTCGAGCGCGACGCAGGAGCTCATCGAGACCCGTCGGCGCCGCTCAGCTCGAGACGGCCCGGCGGCCGCCTCGACCGACGCGGGTCTACGCGACGGGCGCCGTGCGGGGCGCGGGCGCCGTCGAGGCGCGCACCACGAGCTCGGGCGCGAAGAACACCTCGTCGCCGATGCTGCGCTCGCTCGACATCTGCCGCATGAGCAGCTCGATGATCATCTTGCCCATGGCCTCGATCGGCTGGCGCACGGTCGTCAGCGGCGGCTCCGTGCAGTTCATGAGCGCCGAGTCGTCGTAGCCGATCACCGAGACGTCCTCGGGCACCCGCAGGCCCGCGCGCCGAACGGCGCGCACCGCGCCGAGCGCCATCGGATCGCTCGCGCAGACGATGCCCGTGACGCCCGCGGCGATGAGCTTCGTCGCCGCCGTCTGGCCGGACTCGAGCGAGTAGAGCGAGTGCACGATGCGATCGTCGCCGAGCTCGATGCCGTGGCGCTCGGCCATGCGCAGGGCGGCCGCGTGCTTGCGCTGCGACGGGATGTGGTCGCGCGGCCCGAGCAGGATGCCGATGCGCTGGTGCCCGAGCTGGAGCAGGTGCCCGAAGGCCTGCTCCATCGACGTGGCGTCGTCGCACGAGACCGTGGCGAAGCCGAGGTCGTCGATGGGCGCGTTCACGAGCACGGTCGGCAGGTTGAGCTCGCGGAGCCGTTCGTAGTGGTCGTGGTTGACGTCGGCCTGCGCGTAGGCGCCGCCCGCGAAGATCACGCCGGACACCTGCTGGTGCAGGAGCAGCTCGACGTAGTCGGCCTCGGAGATGCCGCCGGCCGTCTGGATGCAGAGCACCGGCGTGTACCCGTTCTGCGCGAGCCCGCCGCCGATCGACTCCGCGAGCGCGGGGAAGATCGGGTTCTGGAGTTCGGGCATCACGAGGCCGACGAGCCTGGCGCGCTCCCCGCGCAGCTTGGTGGGACGTTCGTACCCCAGCACGTCGAGCGCGGTCAGCACGGCGTCACGGGTCGAGGCCGAGACGCCCGGCTTTCCGTTCAGCACCCGGCTGACGGTGGCTTCGCTGACTCCGACCTTGCGCGCGACATCCGCGAGTCTCCTCGACATGGCGCCATGCTATCCGCACAGCGCAAGAACTCGACAGTGTCGTGGGGCGCACCGATGTCGGTTACAGTCTCGTCATGGGCAAGCTCATCTACAACTCGTCCCCCCGCGAGCTCGATATCGACGACCGAGTCCTCGCGCACCTCCGCGTCGCGATCCTGAACAAGCTGCGCCGCAGCGAGAGCTTCTCGATGACGTGGGAGCACGGACTCGTGAACGGCAGCGGCCGCACCACGTTCTGGATCCACGAGTCGATCCCGCTGCAGTTCGTCTTCAGCGGCAATCGGTCGCCGAAGCTCAACCGGCTCTGGATCGAGCAGTTGCTCCTCACGGCCAACAGCACGTCGGGCCTGCAGTACGTTCCGGAGCCCGACGAGGACGACCCGATCGACGCCGACTAGCCGTCGACGTCAGGCTGGCGACGTCAGGCCGCCGGCTCAGGCGGAGTCGCCCTCCAGGGTCGTGTCGACCTCCTGGACGTCGACGCCCACCTGCACCGGCTGGTCGGCGATCGTCGGGATCGGGTTGGTGTCGAGGTGCTCGGGCACGAGGCGGATGCCGCCCGTGCTGTTCGCCGAGCGCATGAGCTCCTCGATCCAGTCGCGGCTGAGTTCGGGCGACTCGGGCTCGTCGAAGACGAAGCGGAGCGGGATCGACGGATGCAGCCAGAGCGTGCTGCGCCCGCGCGGCTGGTCGTCGGCGTGCTGCCACGAGAGCGTGAAGCTCTCACCCCGACGGAGCTTCGTCGTGATTGCGACCTTGACGTGCGCGAGTGCACGATCCTCGATGCCGATCGGGGTGCCTGAATCGCCGTAGTAGAGGGTTCCCACACCAGAATCATAGATCGGCGCACACCCGGCCGCGTCATTCCTCGGGGACGTCTCGTCCGGGTTGCTCCCGAACTCCGGACACACGACGGCGCGGGCACCCCGAAGGGGGCCCGCGCCCGTCAAGTTCTCGCGTCTATCAGACGGTCTTCTTGCCGCCGAGGAAACGCAGCAGCCACACGATGAGTGCGATGACCAGCAGAACGATGCCGACCCACAGCAGGAAGTTCAGCGACTGCACGAATCCGCCCGTGAACAGCAGGATGATGGCGACGATGGCGATGATGGCGACGAGGATGTTCATGATCTCTCCTTCTCATGATCCGCAGCCCGGGTAATGGCTTGCGGACGGTCGGCCTCCACCTGATCTGCGATCGGCGGAACCTCGGGGCGGATGCGCTCCGTGGACTCCACGTTAGGGCGGGCGACGGATTCGCCGCTCGGGGTTGACCACTGTCCGATCGACCTGCTAGTCGGGCGGGTCTCGCGTTCGCGCCCACGCGCCATCCATCGTTGTCAACCCCGGGCACAGGTCCGGTCGATCGACGTAGCGTGGGCACGGATCGCAGGGAGATCCGACCATGCTGAATACGAGACTGATCGATCCGACCACGAAGCACACGACAGATCCGTTCCCCCGGCAGGAACAGGATCCGCCGGGCCTGACCGCCAGGATGGCGCCGCAACCCGACCATGGGGAGCAGAGCTATCGGGGCAGCGGACGGCTGCACGGGCGCAGAGCGCTCATCACCGGCGGGGACTCCGGCATCGGTCGCGCGGTCGCGATCGCCTTCGCCCGCGAGGGCGCGCAGGTCGCCATCTCGTACCTGCCGAGCGAGCAGGCCGACGCGGACGACACCGCGACCTGGATCGCCGACGCCGGCCGCGATCCGCTGCTGCTGCCCGGCGACCTCCAGAGCGAGCAGCACTGCATCGACCTCGTGCGTGAGACGGATGCCGCGTTCGGGGGCATCGACCTGCTCGTGCTGAACGCCGCGCACCAGCGCGACCGCGGCGGCATCGAGCACATCCCGACCGACGACTTCGAGCGCGTCATGCGGGTGAACCTCTTCGCACCGGTGTTCCTCGCGCGGGCCGCCGTGCCGCACATGGAGGCCGGCTCGTCGATCATCACGACGTCGTCGATCCAGGGCTTCGACCCGTCGTCCGAGCTCGTCGACTACGCCATGACGAAGGCGGCCCTCGTCGCGTTCACGAAGGCGCTCGCCGAGGAACTCGGGCCGCGCGGCATCCGCGTGAACGCCG
Source organism: Agromyces sp. Marseille-Q5079 (assembly GCF_051016555.1). Taxonomy (NCBI): domain Bacteria; kingdom Bacillati; phylum Actinomycetota; class Actinomycetes; order Micrococcales; family Microbacteriaceae; genus Agromyces; species Agromyces sp. Marseille-Q5079. The sequence goes on from NZ_JBPEJF010000013.1 coordinate 6,736, forward strand.
TCGCGCCCGGGCCGATCTGGACCCCGCTGATCCCGGCGACGGGGTGGCCCGACCACCTGCCCGACTTCGGGCACGACACGCCGCTCGGCCGCGCGGGCCAGCCCGCCGAGCTCGCCGGCGCCTACGTCTACCTCGCCTCGGACGACGCGTCGTACGTCTCGGGTGCGGTGCTGCCCGTCACGGGCGGCCGAGGACTCTGAGCACGAGAGCCGTCACCGAGGGAGAGGGGAACCGGACATGCCAGGGCGCGGGAACGCATCGCTGAAGGATCCAGAGCTCTACGAGGAACTTCGCGACGACGGGGCTTCGAAGGAGAAGGCCGCACGCATCTCGAACGCGGCGGCCGCGCAGGGCCGCAGCGCCATCGGACGCAAGGGCGGCAGGAGCAGCGACTACGAGGACTGGACCGTCGCCGACCTGAGGACGCGTGCGAAGGAACTCGGACTCACGGGCTACAGCGGCAAGCGCAAGGCCGAGCTCATCTCGGCCCTGCGCGAGCACTGAGTCGGATGCCGCGGCTGCGGCACGTCGAGCCGTACGTCGCACCCGGGTACGCCCGGGTGCGACGCGGTCGCGGGTTCGGATACGTGCACGCCGACGGCGGCTCCGCCGGTCCTGTCGAGCGTGCGCGGATCGCGGACCTCGCCATCCCGCCGGCCTGGAGCGACGTCTGGATCGCGGATGCCCCGAACGCCCACATCCTGGCTGTGGGAGTCGATGCCGCCGGGCGACGCCAGTACCTCTACCACCCGGCCTGGCGCGAGGCGCAGGACGCCCTGAAGTTCGATCGCATGCTCGAGCTCGCCCGAGTGCTGCCCGAGGCGCGACGCCTGGTCGAGCGCGACCTCGCCCTCCCGGAGCTCCCGCGCGAGCGGGTCCTCGCGGCGGCGTTCCGCACCCTCGACGCCGGCGCGATCCGGGTGGGCTCGGAGGAATCGCTCGCGGGCTTCCGCAGCCGCGGCCTCACGACGCTGCTCGTGCGCAACGCGGCGGTCGACGGGGAGGCGGTGCGTCTCCGCTTCCGGGCGAAGGGCGGCATCCGGCAGGATCTCAGCATCCCCGATGCCGGGCTCGTCGCCTTCGTCGATCGAACCCGTGAACGCGCCGCGGCGGCGCGGCTGTTCGCGTGGCTCGAAGGGCGCAGGGCTCGCGCGCTCGGCCCCGCCGACGTGAACGAGCACGTGCGCGAGCGCACCGGCGGGGACTTCACCGCGAAGGACTTCCGCACCCTGCGCGGCACCGTTGCAGCGGCCGAGCGCCTCGCCGAGCTCGGGCCGACCACCACCGCCAGGGCTCGACGCGACGCGGAGCGCGAGGCGATCGAGCGCGCGAGCGAGGTGCTCGGGAACACGCCCACGATCGCGAAGGGCAGCTACGTCGATCCGCGCGTGGTCGCGGCGTACGAGCAAGGTCGGACGCTCTCGCTGCGGGGTTCGCGGGAGCGGGCGCTGCTCGACCTGCTCGGCGACGACGGATGACCGGCTGACGGGGTCGGGTCGCGCCGACGCGCGGCATCCGACCGTCACGCCTCCCGCGCGACCTCGTCGGGCGACTTGTCGGGCCGCAGCCCCCGCCAGCGCGGATGCCGCGCGACGCCCGTGCTCGTCCACTCGGCGAGCTCGATCTCGCCGACGATCGCGGGATCGACCCAGACGGCGTCGGCGGCATCCGCGTCGGGCACGGCGACGAACGGCGACGTGTCGCGCCGAGCCGCATCGAGGCGCACGAGGAGGCGTTCCGTCTCGAGTTCGCGCAGCCCGCTGCCGACCCGCCCGGCGTACTCGAGGCCGTGCGCGCCGGGGATGCCGACGAGCAGCGAGCGGATGCGACCGGTGCGCGATCCGGAGCCCTTGCGGTACCCGCCGACGACGACCTCCTGCGTGCGCGTGAGCTTGAGCTTCAGCCACTGCTCCGACCGGGTCCCGGGCTGGTAGGTCGACTCGGGCCGCTTCGCGACGAGCCCCTCGAGGCCGAGGCGCCGCGCCTCCTCGAGCGCCGCCTCGGGCGTCCCCTCGGCGAGCGCGGGCACCTCGACCGGCACGCCGCTGCCGGGGCGGATGAGACGTTCGAGCCGGCGTCTCCGCTCGCGGTACGGGGCATCCGTCACGTCGTCGCCCGCGATCTCGAGCACGTCGAACAGCAGTAGGCGCACCGGCGCGGATGCCGCGAGTCGCTGCGCCTCGCGGGTGCGGGTGAGGTTCATGCGGGACTGCAGCAGCTCGAAGCTCGGCCGCCCGTCGTCGTCGAGCGCGACGACCTCGCCGTCGACGAGCGCGTCGCCGCGGAGGGCGCCCGGCAGCCCCGCGAGCTCGGGATACCGCGCGGTCACGTCGTTGCCGTTCCGGCTGATGATGCGGAGGCCCCCGCCGTCGACCCGGGCGAGCACCCGGATGCCGTCCCACTTGTGCTCGAGCGCCCAGTCGCCGCGGGCGAGGAGGCCGAGCGTGCCCGGCGAGGCCAGCATCGGGCGAACGGTGATGGACTCGACGTCGGCGGGTGGGACCGCCGCCGGTCGAGGAGGCGCCCCGGCGCCGTCTCGAGGCCCAGCGTCCGATGGTCTCGATGCGCTCGCTTCGCTCTCTCCTCGACCGACTGATTCGACCTCCGCCGGCGGCCGCTGGTCCTTCATGCGATGCATGAGCCAGGTGCTCTTCTCGCCCTCGCCGTCGGTGCGGATCAGCGCCAGCCGCACCGCGCCCAACGGGCCGCCGGGCCGCCCCTGCACGTCGACGATGACCTCGTCGTCACGCCACTTCTCGACCGCGAACGTGCCCGAGTCCCAGATGGTCACCGAGCCGGCGCCGTACTCCCCCGCCGGGATGGTGCCCTCGAACCCGCCGTACTCCATGGGATGGTCCTCGGTCTGCACCGCGAGGTGGTTCACACCGGGATCGTCGGGAACGCCCTTCGGCACCGCCCAGCTCTTCAGCACGCCGTCGCGCTCGAGGCGGAAGTCGAAGTGCAGGCGCCTCGCGTGATGCTCCTGGATCACGAACCGCGGCGCTCCCCCGCTGGACTCGCCCCAGCTGGAGCCCGGCATGGGTTCCGGGGTCGCACCGTGGGTGCGCATCGACAGGTAGGTCGCCAACGGACCGGCCGCAGCGGCACCCGAGTCCGCGAGCTCGGCGATCGGGTCGAGGCCGGATGCCACGCGCTCAAGCACCTCGTGCGCCTCGAGGTGGCGCAGCCCCGGGTCCTCGAGCTCCTCCCACGTGCGCGGTGCCGCGACCGTCGGCCGCGCACGACCGCGGAGCGAGTACGGCGCGATCGTCGTCTTCTTGCCGTTGTTCTGGCTCCAGTCGATGAGCACGCGGCCCGACCGCACGATCTTGCTCATGCTCGACACGACGAGCCCGCCGTGATCGGCCTCGAGGGCGCGAGCGAGCTCGCGCGCGACATCCGAGATCTGCGCCGAGGTCTGCGCGCCGTCGAGCGGCGCGTACAGGTGGATGCCCTTGCTGCCGCTCGTGACGGGGTACGGCGTGAGGCCCATGCCCGCGATGAGGTCGCGCACGAGCCGGGCGACCTCCGCGCAGTCGGCGAGGCCCATGCCCTCGCCCGGGTCGAGGTCGAACACGATGCGGTCGGGATTCGCGGGCCGCCCGTCGGGGGCGAACCGCCACTGCGGCACGTGCACCTCGAGCGACGCCTGTTGCGCGAGCCAGACGAGCGAGGGCCGGTCGCCCGCGATCGGGTACGGCTTGTCGCCGTCGGAATGGCGGATGACGCCCCGGCGCAGCCACTCGGGCGCGTGCTCGTCGAGCGTCTTCTCGAAGAACGGCTGCTGCGGGGCATCCGCCGTTCCGACGCCGTGGACCCAGCGGAGGCGCGTGACCGGCCGCCCCGCGACGAGCGGCACCATGACCGGCGCCACCTCGGCGTAGTACGCGATGACCTCGCCCTTGGTCATGCCCGTCTCGGGATACATGACCTTGTCGAGGTTCGTCAGCCGGAGCCTCCGGCCGTCGACCTCCACCACCTGCCGCGCACCCTCGGCCATGCCCCCATCCTGCCATCGGGGGTTCCGCCCGTGCGGGAACAGGTGTTCACTGGAGGGATGCGAGCCGTGTGGAAGGGGGCGGTCACATTCGGCCTGGTCAATGTGCCCGTCAAGCTGTACAGCGCGACCGAGGACCACGACGTGTCACTCCACCAGGTGCACGACGCCGACGGCGGACGCATCCGGTACCAGCGCATCTGCGAGATCGACGGGCAGGTCGTCGAGTACAAGAACATCGACAAGGCCTACGACGACGGCGAGCGCACGGTCGTCATCACCGATGAGGACCTGAAGTCGCTGCCCGCCGAACGCAGTCGCGAGATCGAGGTCGTCGAGTTCGTGCCCACCGACCAGATCGACCCGATCATGTTCGACCGCAGCTACTACCTCGAGCCCGACTCGGCCTCCTCGAAGGCCTACGTGCTGCTGCGCGAGACGCTCGAGTCCACCGATCGCACCGCCATCGTGCGCATGGCACTGCGGCAGAAGACCCGGCTCGCGGCGCTGCGCGTGCACGGCAACGTGCTCATGGTGCAGACGCTGCTCTGGAGCGACGAGGTGCGCCAGGCGGCGTTCCCCTCGCTCGACGAGGAGGTCAAGGTCACCGCGAAGGAGCTCGACCTGTCGAAGCAGCTCGTCGAGAGCCTCGTCGCCGAGTTCAAGCCCGACGAGTACGTCGACGAGTACCAGCAGGAGCTGCGAACCCTCATCGCCGCGAAGCTCGAGCAGGGCGACGCCCTCGACACCGCGGCGACGTTCGGCGAGCAGGAGGAGGACGAGGGCGGCGAGGTCATCGACCTCATGGAGGCCCTGCGCCGCTCGATCGCGTCCAAGCGCGGTGGGGCGGATGCCGCGGGCGAGACGTCCTCGTCCGCCGAGTCGTCCGCCGCCACGTCGTCGTCCGCCTCGTCGTCGAAGAAGACGAAGGGCGGTGCGACCAAGGCGAAGACGAAGGCGTCGTCGTCGAAGGCCGAGAAGCCGGAGAAGTCCGAGAAGCCGAAGGCCCGCAAGGCCGCATCATGAGAATGGAGCTCACCCCATGACCGATTTCGTCGACCCCCTCGAGGAACCGTTCGACCGCAATCCCCGGTACGGCGAGGACTGGGCCGCCCAGGACGCGGAGGCCGCACGCTTCGACGCCGAGCGTCGCGAGCACGAGAACGCCGACGCGGCTGAAGAGGCCGAAGACTCCGAGTAGCGCGCCGACGACGTCAGCCGGTCGCCGACATCATCAGGCGGCCGGCTCCGTCGCGGCATCCGGGCGCTCCACCGGTTCGGCGTCCGCCTCCTCGCGCCGGCCCGACCCCAGCGAGAGCGTCGCGAAGAAGCCGATCATCAGGAATCCGGCGGCCGAGTACGCCGCGTAGCGGGTGCCGGTGCTGAACGCCTCCGCCGCATCCGCGCCGATGTCGGCGGTCTTCGGGTTCGCCTCGAGTCCGGCGATCGCCGCGCCAGCGCTGTCGACGACGGCCGAGACCGTCTGCTCGCGCTGCGCCTCCGGCAGGCCGCGTTCGTCGAGGCTGGCGTCGAGCACGTTCGCGGTCGTGGTGAACAGCACCGTGCCGAGGATCGCGATGCCGAGTGCCGAGCCGAGCTGCCGTGAGGTCGACTGCGTGCCCGATCCGGCGCCGCTCTCGGCCACGGGCACGTCCTGCAGCACCACGCCGGTGAGCTGGGCGGTCGCGAGCCCCACGCCGAACCCGTAGACGAAGAGCGCCGGCAGCAGCCACTGCCACGTGGCATCCGGCGCGACGACCAGGCCGACCCACACCACGCCGATGATCTCGAGCGCGATGCCGAGGCGGACGATGAACACGGCCGGGAGGCGCCCCGACATCGCGCCGGCGAACCCGCTCGCGCCGAACGAGCCGACGGCGAGCGCGAGCAGCACGAACCCGGTCTGCAGGGCGTCGAAGCCGAGCACGAACTGCAGCCAGAGCGGCAGCGAGAGGATGATGCCGAACTCGCCGAGCGACACGATGAGCGCGGCGATGTTGCCGTTGCGGAACGACGGGATCGCGAACAGCGCGAACGGCAGCATCGTGGGCTTGCCGAGGCGCATGCGCCTGCGGCCCCAGAGCACGAACGAGACGAGCCCGAGCAGCGCGATCGCGAACGCGAACGGGATCGGCGAGATCGCCCATGGCCACGCCCAGTCACCGAACGAGATGTCGTCCTCTGCGAGCCACCAGCCGTAGGTGCGACCCTCGATGAGCGCGAACACGAGCGCGCCGCTCGTGATCACCGAGAGCACCGCGCCGACGACGTCGATGCGCCGCGGCTCGCCGGGGGCACGCGACTCGTCGATCGTGAGCAGCACGCCGATGATGATGATGATCGCGAACGGGATGTTGATGCCGAACGCCCAGCGCCACGAGAACTCCGTGGTCAGCCAGCCGCCGAGCAGCGGACCGAGCGCCGCCATGCCGCCGATCGTCGACCCCCAGACCGCGAACGCGATGCCGCGCTCGCGCCCGCGGAACGTCGCGTTGATGAGCGAGAGCGTCGTCGGCAGGATCATCGCCCCGCCGACGCCCTGCACGAGGCGCGCGAGGATCAGCAGGTCGCCGGTCGCCGCGAACGCCGCTGCGACCGACGACAGCGCGAAGATCACGACGCCGATGAGCAGCATCCGCCGGCGCCCGAAGCGGTCGGCGAGCGTGCCGAACACGAGGAGCAGCGCGGCGAACACGAGCGTGTACGACTCCTGCACCCACTGCACCTGCGTCGAGGTGATGCCGAGGTCGTCGACGATCGCGGGGATCGCGACGTTCACGATCGTCGAGTCGACGATGATCAGCGAGACGGCGATGCTGATGAAGACGAGGCCGAACCAGCGGCGGCGCGGGGAAGTGCTCACGTGGGAACCCTAACCCGCTCAGTAGGCTCGGCCCATGACATGGCCCGGTGAGCTCCTCCCGACCCTGGTCGGGGTGTTCGCCCTCGTCGTGCTCACGACGGTCGTGCTGAGCATGGCCCGCGTGCCGCACCGGTGGGCGCCGGCGCTGGCGATCCTGCGCGGCGCCGCGCAGCTCGCCGCGATCAGCCTCGTGCTCACGGGCGTGATCTCGAACCCGGTGTGGGTCGCGCTCGCGCTGGTCGTCATGTTCGGGGTCGCCGCCGCGACCGCGACCCGGCGCATCGGCTGGTCGACCAGGCACGCCGCGCTGGTCGCGGGCGGCATGGCCGTGGGCGTCGTCGTCACGCTCGTGATCGTCTTCGCGACGGGCGCGCTCGAGCTCTCGGCCCGGTACGCGCTGGCCATCGGCGGCATCGTCATCGGCAACGCGATGAGCATCGCGACCCTGGCCGGGCGGCGGCTCACCGAGGCGACGATCGATCGCTGGGACGAGGTCGAGGGGTGGATGGCCCTCGGCGCCACCCCGCGGCAGTCCACGATCGACATCGCCCGGAACGCGATCTTCAGCGCCCTCATCCCGTCGACCGACCAGACGAAGACGACCGGGCTCGTCACCCTGCCCGGCGCGTTCGTCGGCGCCATCTTCGGCGGGGTGTCGCCGCTCGAGGCCGGCCGGTTCCAGATCGTCGTGCTCGCCTCGATCATGGCCGCGGGCTCGATCACCGCCGTGCTGCTCGTGCGGTGGCTCGCGCCCGTGACCCGCAGGCCGGTGCCGCTCCGCTGAGCGGGCGGCACCGGACTCGCCGGCTGCGTCGGCGTCGCGGGCGGCACCGGCACGGGCCGGGTCGCCTCGCCGTGTCTCGAGGCTCGCGCCTCAGTGCACCGGGAGCGCGCGCATCGCACCGGTGTCGGCGCCGCCGTCGGCGTCGTACGCCATCTCGCGCAGACGCGGCCCGCGCACCATCCCGATCGCGATGGCGGATGCCACGACCATGCCGATCGCGGCGGCGATGAACGTCGCCCCGTAGCCGTCGGTGAACGCGGTCGCCGGGTCGGCGCCGGCCGCCCCGCTCGACGCGGAGACGGCCACGTAGACCGCAGTGAAGATCGAGACGCCGATCGAGCCGCCGATCTGCATCGCCGTGTTGGTCGTGGCGGATGCCGCGCCCGCGTCGTGGGCGGCGACGCCGAGCAGCGCGAGGTTCTGCAGCGGCACGAAGACGAAGGCCATGCCGATCCCCATGAGGACCATGCCCGGCAGCACCTGCACGGCGTAGTCGCCGTCGGCCGTGATGAAGCTCAACCACACGAGTCCGGCGGCGACCACGAGCGGCCCGGCGATCATGAGGTACCTGGGCCCGAAGCGTGCGAGCAGGCGGGTCACGACGGGCGCGGCGAGCGTGATGGCGAACGGCAGCGGCAGGCTCGCGAGCCCGGCGCTGAGCGGCGACATCCCGAGCACGATCTGCAGGTGGAAGGTGAGGTACAGCGTCGCGCCGATCATGACGCTGCCCCCCACGGCCTGGATGAGGAACGCGCCGCCGCGGATCCGGTCGGCGACCACGCGCATCGGGAGCAGCGGCTGGGCGACCTTCGTCTCGATCCAGACGAAGAGCGCGAGCAGCACGACGCCGAGCGCGAGGAACGTGATGGTCGAGGGCTGCCCCCAGCCGCCCTCGGCGAGGCTGAACCCGTAGACGAGCGAGCCGAGCCCGAGCGCGACCGTGACCGCGCCGAGCAGGTCGTACCGGTTCTCGCCGTCGGCCCTGCTCTCGGAGAGGAAGAACAGTCCGCCGATGAACCCGACCGCGATGAAGCCGAGGTTCACGAGCAGGCACCAGCGCCAGTCGGCGAACTCGGTGAGCAGGCCTCCCAGCACCATGCCGACCGCCGCGCCCGCCCCCGCGATGGTGCCGAAGACGGCGAAGGCCACGTTGCGGTCGCGCCCCGAGGTGAAGGTCACGGTCAGCAGCGCGAGGGCGGCCGGTGCGAGCAGCGCCGCGAACGCGCCCTGCAGGCCGCGCGCGATGATGAGCTCGGTGGCCGACTGGGCGAGACCGCCGTAGAGGGATGCCGCACCGAAGCCGAGCATGCCCACGAGGAGGGTGCGCTTGCGCCCCCAGTAGTCGGCGACCCGGCCGCCGAGCAGCAGGAGTGCGCCGAAGGCGAGCGCGTACGCGGTCACCACCCACTGGCGCAGGCCGTCGGACAGGCCGAGTTCGACCTGCGCCTGCGGCAGTGCGATGTTCACGATCGTGCCGTCGAGCACGACCATCAACTGCGTCAGCGAGAGCACGACGAGCCCCAGCCAGCGGTTCGGGATTCGGGCGCGTGAGGACATGGAAAAACCTCCGGGTGTCTTATGAGGATGCCGGAGGTTTCAAGCCTCGGACCACGCGCGAAACGCGGCGTGACCACTCTGGCCGGGGGCCAGACAGGTCTTCGAGTGTACCGGATGCCGCTGGGCGGCAGCCGCGGCGCGGCCCAGGGGCAGCGCAGTGCGGCCCAGCGAAGGGGCCGATCGGCGGGTGGCGTCACCGCGATCATCGAGCAGGAAGTGCGAGAGCGGAGACGAGGGGATTTGAACCCCTGGTCCCCTTACGGGGACTCCACCTTAGCAGGGTGGTGCACTCGGCCGGACTATGCGACGTCTCCTCGCAGCGGCGCTTGCGCGCATGCGACTGCCATCATAACCCGCAGATGCCGCGAAACACGATTCGGGCGGGCGAGGGCGTCGAGAGGGCACCGCGGCGCCGCCGAGAGGGCGGCTCAGCGGCGGCATCCGAGCGTGCCGACCCGGTTACTGGTCTTCGAGCGTGCGGCCCGCGGAGCAGCGGGTGTCGGCCGCGGTCTGGCCGGTCACGTCGCTCGGGAGGGCCTCGGCGGTCGGCGCGGGCGCCGGGGCCGCCGGGTCTGCTGCGGGGGCCTCCTCGGCGGGCGCCTCCTCGACGGGGGCCTCCTCGACGGGCACCTCCTCAGCCGGGACCTCGGCCGCGGCGTTCGGATCGGCCGGGACCGCCGACGGGTCGGACGCGGACGCGAACGAGGCCTCGTCGGCCGTGGGGTCGAACACGACGGGGATATCCTGCTGGAGCGCCTGGTTCACGATGTCGGCCGAGTAGGCCGGCTCGACGCCACCCTCGACCGAGGCGGTCGGGTACTGGATGAAGGCGATCTTCGAGAGGTCGACGTCTTTCATGGCCACCGCGATCGACACCATGGTCGTGGGGTTCACGAGCGTGTCGGAGAGCTGCATGTTGGCGAGCGCCGCCTTCGCGATGCCGAACAGGGCCACGGGGTCGGAGAGCGTTCCGCCCTCCTGCAGCTTGCGCGTGAGCGCCGACAGGAAGACCTGCTGGTTCGAGATGCGGCCGAGGTCGCTGCCGTCGCCCACGCCGTGGCGGGTGCGGAGGAACTGCAGGGCCTGCATGCCGGCGAGCTCGACGTTGCCGGCGGGGAGGTAGAGGTCGGTGTGCTCGTCCTCGATGGGCTCGGCGATGCAGACGCTCACGCCGCCCACGGCCTCGGAGAGTCCGGCCACGCCGAGGAACTGCACGACGCCCGCGAACGGGATCGTGACGCCGGTGAGCTGCTCGACGGTCTTGACCACGCAGGCCATGCCGCCGTAGTCGAGGACGGAGTTGATCTTGACGCCGTACTGCTCGTAGAGCGGGTCGCCCGTGGGATCTTCGGGGTCGGTGCACGCGGGCACGTCCACGAACATGTCGCGCGGGAAGCTGATGACCTCGACGTGCGAGTGGTCCTCGGAGATGTGCAGGAGCATCGTCACGTCGTTGAGGACGGCGGTCTCCTCAGTCGGATCGCCGAAGGCGTCGCCCTGGCCCTCACGGCTGTCGCTGCCGATGACGAGCACGTTCACGCCGCCCTCCATCGCTCCCACGTCGGGCACGCCCTCGAGCACGCTCGCATTGCCGAGCGAGACGGTGGGCTGCGCGGTGGACGCGAGGTCCCACGCCGCGTAGGCGGCGACGGCCGAGCCGGAGACGAGCGCGACGGCCACCACGGAGGCCGTGATCTTGGCGATCGAGCGCCAGACGCTGTGGCGCTTCAGTCGCCCATGACGGGCGATGGCGGGGTTCTTCGCGGCGGTTCGGGAACTGAACTGGCGTTCGTCGGTCACGGTCACCTCTCTCGGGGTCTTCGCGGCTGGCGCTGGGGTTCGGGTCGGCTGGTGGTCATCGACACGAGCGGAGGGCGTGGGATTCGAACCCACGAGACATTTCTGCCCACTGGTTTTCAAGACCAGCTCCATCGGCCGCTCGGACAGCCCTCCTTGCCGCTTCGGGGCGATGGAACGTGCTCCGGGGCGGACAGGCCACGATTCTAGCCGACTCGTGTCCCGGCAAGCCTTGCAGTGGAGCCTGTGAACGCCCTGAGGCGGCATCCGGCGTCGAGCGGATGCCGCGGCCCCGCGCTGCACCGAACGTCAGTCGTCATCCCTCGTTCGCGCTCGAGCAGCGCACCTCGGCCGCGGTCTGACCGGTGACGTCCGACGGCAGCGCGGCGCCCGGGGTCGCGCCGGGATCCGTCGCGACCTCCGTCGCCGGGTCCGCCGCCGGGTCCGTCGGCGCCACGGTCGCGGCAGGGTCCGCAGGGTCCGCCGGGGGCGTCGTCGGGTCTGCGTCGGTGCCGAACTCGGCGTCGGTCGTGGCGTTCGGGTCGATCACGAACGGCTGGTCGGCCTGGAGTGCCGCGTTCACCGCGACCGCCGAGTCGGACGGCTCGACGGCGCCGAAGTCCTCCGTGTAGACCGTCGGGTACTGCACGAAGGCGATCTTCGAGAGGTCGATGTCCTGCACGGCGCGCGCGATCGAGATGAGCGCCGTGGGGTTCTGCAACGCGCTCGAGAGGCTCATGTTCGACAGCGCGGCCTTCGCGATCGCGTACAGCTTCACCGGGTCGCCGAGCGTTCCGGACGACTGCAGGGTGCGCATGAGCGCCGACAGGAACACCTGCTGGTTCGAGATGCGACCGAGGTCGCTGCCGTCGCCCACGCCGTGGCGGGTGCGCAGGAACTGCAGCGCGGCCATGCCCGTCAGGGTGTGCATCCCGGGTTCGAGGTACGTGTCGGTGTACTCGTCGGCGATCGCCTCGGCCACGCAGACCTCGACGCCGCCGACGGCCTCGGCGAGCGCGGCCACGCCGTAGAACTCGACGATGCCGCCGACCGGGATGACGATGCCCGTGAGCTGTTCGACGGTGGCCGCGACGCAGCCGAAGCCGCCGTACGAGAGCACCGTGTTGATCTTCACCGACGAGAGCGCCGATAACGGCTCCCCGGCCGGATCCGCCGGATCGGGGCACTCGGGCACCTCGACGAGCAAGTCCCTCGGAAAGCTCACGACCTCGACGTGCGAGTGGTCCTGGGCGATGTGCACGAGCATGGTGACGTCGTTCAGGATCGCGGAGTCCTCCTCCGGGTCGCCGAACGCACCGTCGGGCGGGCGCTTGTCGCTGCCGACGAGCAGGAAGTTCAACCCGCCGTCCATCGCGCCGATGTCGGGCACGCCCTCGAGGACCTCCTCGTTCGCGAGAGTCAGCGTCGGCTTCGAGACGGCGGTCGTGACGAGGTCGGCGGCGGCGAACGCCGTGACGGCGACGCCGCTGACCGCGACGATCGCGACGACGGATGCCACGAGCTTGCCGGCCGAGACCCATCCGCCGTGTCGCGGCATCCGCCCGTGACGTGGGGGCGCCGGCGGCGGCGCGACCGTGGGCGGCAGGTCGGCGGGTGCGGGTGCGCTCGGTTCGTGCTCGTGCGTCTCGGACGGCTCAGCCGACTCAGGCGTCTCAAGCGTCTCGGGTTCCGTCGGCTCTCCGGCGTGCGGCTCGTCCTCGTGCGGCTCGTCGCTGCCAGCCTCCTCCGCGGCCTCGGCGGGCCCGGGCTCGGGCTCGGGCTCCGGCTCTGGGGACGTCTCCTGCTCAGCGGGCGCGTCCTGATCGGAGGGCGCGTCCTGCCCGCCCGGAGCGACCGGCTCCCCCGCCTCGGGTGTTTCGCCGTCGTCGTTCACGAGACCCCCTCCCCAACTGCCGAGTGTAACTCCGCAGCCCGGTGATGCGCCGGAAGAGGGGCCGGGTCAGGGCAGCGAGTCGAGCACTCCCGCGAGGCCTGCCTCGTCGACGGTGCCGGTGACCTCGTTCGCGGCCGCCTTCACCTCGTCGGGCGCCTGGCCCATCGCGACCGCCCGCCCGGCCGCGCCGGCCCACGTGAACATCTCGATGTCGTTGCGTCCGTCGCCCACGGCGATGACCCGGTTCAGCTCATGGCCCTGCCAGCCGCGCACGCGCTCGAGCGCGGTCGCCTTGCTCACGCCGTCGGGTGCGATGTCGAGCCACGCCGTCCAGCCGATGGCGTAGCTGACCTGATGCAGGCCCATGCCCGCCACGAGGTCCATGAACTCGTCGGCTCCGTGCTCGGGCGAGACCACGACGACACGCGTCGCGCTGGGCACGAAGAGCTCCTCGAACTCGACCTGCCTGGCCGAGTCGAGGTTCCAGGTGTCCATGCCCGCGGTGTAGATGCGCTCGCCGTCGGGCAGTTCGACCATGAAGCGGCCGTCGGGCAGGAAGGTCCGGATGCGCTCGAGCGCCGACGACGGGTCGAAGGTCTCGATGTGCTCGCGCACGTATCCGTCGGATGCCGCCTCGTCGCGCTTCATCGTCACGGCGCCGTTGGCGCACACGACGTACTCGGGCCGCAGGTCGAGGTGCTCGAGCACGGATGCGGTGCCCGACCACGAGCGCCCGGTGGCGATGGTCACCTCGTGTCCGCGATCGCGGGCGGATGCCACGGCCGAGACGACGACGGGGTCGATCGTCTCGTCTTCGTGCATGATCGTGCCGTCGACGTCGAGCGCGACGAACCACGGGTCGTCCGTGGCGTCGGCCCGCGGCATCCGCTCGCTCATCGCGCGACGGGCTCGAGCACCTCGAGGCCGCCGAGGTAGCCGCGCAGCGCCTCGGGCACCACGACCGAGCCGTCGGCCTGCTGGTGCGTCTCGAGGATCGCGACGATCCAGCGCGTGGTGGCGAGCGTGCCGTTGAGCGTGGAGACCGGCGCCGTCTTGCCCGACTCGGTGCGGTGGCGGATGTCGAGGCGACGGGCCTGGTACGTCGTGCAATTGGAGGTCGACGTGAGCTCGCGGTAGGCGCCCTGCGTGGGGACCCACGCCTCGACGTCGTACTTTCGCGCCGCACTCGAGCCGAGGTCGCCGGCCGCCGTGTCGATGACGCGGTACGTGAGCCCGAGGTCTTGGAGCATGCCCTCCTGCCAGGCGAGCAGGCGCTCGTGCTCGGCCTCGGCGTCGGCCGGGTCGATGTAGCTGAACATCTCGAGCTTGTTGAACTGGTGCACGCGGATGATGCCGCGGGTGTCGCGACCGGCCGAACCCGCCTCGCGGCGGTAGCACGTGGACCAGCCCGCGTAGCGGATGGGCCCGTTCGACACGTCGATGATCTCGTCGGCGTGGTAGCCGGCCAGCGCGACCTCGCTCGTGCCTGTGAGGTAGAGGTCGTCGGCGGGCAGGTGGTAGATCTCGTCGGCGTGGGCGCCGAGGAACCCGGTGCCCTGCATGATCTCGGGGCGCACGAGCGTGGGCGTGATGAGCGGCGTGAAGCCGGCAGCGAGGGCCCGGTCGAGGCCCATGTTCATGATCGCGAGCTCGAGGCGCGCGCCGATGCCCTTGAGGTAGTGGAACCGGGCGCCCGCGACCTTGGCCCCGCGCTGCATGTCGATCGCGTCGAGCAGCTCGCCGATCTCGAGGTGGTCGCGGGGCTCGAAGTCGAAGGTCGGCCGCTCGCCGACCTCGCGGAGCAGCACGAAGTCGTCTTCGCCGCCGGCCGGCACCCCGTCGATGACGACGTTGCCGATGCGCCGCACGGCCGCGGTGAACGCCTCCTCGGCGACCACCGTCTCGGCGTGGGCGTGCTTGACCCGCGCCGCGAGGTCTTGGGCCTGCGCGACGAGCGCGGCCTTCTCCTCCTTCGGCGCCTGGGCGACCTGCTTGCCGAAGGCGTTCTGCTCGGCGCGCAGCGTCTCGTACGCGGTGATCGCGTGCCGGCGTGCGGAGTCGGCTGCGACGGCATCGTCGACCAAGGCGGGAGACTCCCCACGGAGCTCCTGCGAATGCTTGATCAGGTCGGGGTTCTCGCGAAGCAGCACGGGGTCGATCACGCGTGCCAGTCTAGCCGCGGCCCTCCGATGGAATACCGTTGGCTCCGTGGCGAGGGGCGAGAAGCAGCGGGGCGCGGAAGCGGCGCACTCCCGCCAGCGCGTCGCCGTCATCTACAACCCGTCCAAGCAGGGCGTCCAGACGCTCCGCACGACGATCGTCAGGGTCGCCGAGCTGCAGGGATTCGCGACCCCGATCTGGCTCGAGACGACGGTCGAGGACCCGGGCAAGGGCATGGCCGTCGAGGCGCGCGAGGCGGGCGTCGACCTCGTGATCGCGGCGGGCGGCGACGGCACCGTGCGATCGGTCGCCGCGGGGCTCCGCGACAGCGGGCTGCCGGTGGGCATCGTCCCGCTCGGCACGGGCAACCTCTTCGCCCGCAACCTCGACATCCCGGTGAACGACATCTCCGATGCCGTCGTGCTCGCGTTCTCGGGCTTCGCGCGCGCCGTCGACGTCCTGGCGATCGACCTGACCCGTCCGAACGGCGACACCGAGAGCCACACGTCCCTCGTCATGTCGGGCATCGGCATCGACGCGGCGATGATCTCGAGCACCAACCCCGAGCTGAAGAAGCGCGTCGGCTGGCTCGCCTACGTCGATGCGGGTCTGCGCGCCCTGCCGGCGTCGAAGCCCTACCGCGCCGTGTACCGCACCGACGCGGGCCGCCTGCACCACTCCAAGGTGTCGACCATCCTCGTCGCGAACCTCGGCTACCTGCCCGGCAACATCGAGCTCATCCCCGACGCCGAGCTCGACGACGGACGGCTCGACGTCGCCGTGCTGCAGCCGCGCAACTGGATCGGCTGGCTGTTCATCTGGCGCAAGGTCGCCTGGGAGAACCGCGTGCTCAGCAAGAGCGACCTCGGCCGTCAGATCATCGACCTGACGGGCGGCAAGCGCCGGCGCGAGATCGTCTACTCGCGCGGACGCTCGGTCGAGATCGAGATCGTCGAGGGCGCCGAGGAGTTCGAGATCGACGGCGACGAGTTCGGCACCATCGTGTCGGCGAGGTTCACGGTCGACCCGGCCGCGCTCATCGTGCGCGTGCCCTCGCTCGACTGACCTTCGATCGCCCTCGGCGACGAGAAGCACCACACGAACACGAGCGCCAGGGCGGATGCCGCGGCGAGGGCCCCGAGCGCCTGCATCGCCTGGTAGCCCATGTTCTGCCAGGCGTAGAACAGGTTCATCTCCTCGGCCGGCATGTCGGGGCTGCTCATGACCTCCCACGATGAGGTGATCGCCCTCGCGATCGACTGGAGGGCGAACAGCGACGCGACGAGCAGCACGATGAGGGAGATCGTCGCCGGACGCCGGGCCGGGGACACGGCCGGCCTCATGCACGCCCCCGGGAGCCGGAGCGCACGGCCCAGATGGCGAGCACGACGACGATGCCCAGGACGCCCGCCTGCATCATGCCGGTGGCGAGCGCCATGCCGGCCTGCAGCAGGACCTGCCCATCGCTCGAGGTGACGTTCATCGGTCGCATCTGCTCGTAGTTGAGGTTCCAGTAGAGCGCCACGCCGCCGAGGACGAATGCGACGCTCGCGCCCAGCGCGATCCAGAATCCACGCCGCGGCAGGACGGTCGGCGTCGACACCGGCAGGCCCGCACCGGGCTGGCGAGGCGCGGGCGACGGTGCCGTCGTCGAGGGCGGGCCAGGGGGTATGCCCTGATCGGCATGCGCCTCGGCGCCGGCGAACCCGATCTGGGTCAGCAGGTCCACGTGGTCGTCGTTCCGGTGCGCCGTCGCAGCCACGGAAGGCGGCACGATCGCCGTCGCCGGTCGCGCGTCGGGCGCCGCGCGCGAGGCCGGCTGCGCGGGGGTGCCGCGCACGACCGGCACGGGATCGGCGGCGACCGGCGCGGCATCCGGGCGCATCGGCTCGGCGGCATCCGGCGTATACCCGCGTTGGAATCTCGGGTCGAACCTCGGGTCGATGCCCCGCGCGGCGTCCTTGCTCATCGGGTGTCCTTCGTGCTCGGGGCGCCTGCGACGCCGACCTCGGGGCGATCGGTCAGTCGGGCTCGCCGCTCAGCAGCCCGCGCAGCCAATCCCTCGCCTCGATGAAGATCTCGTCATCGTACTTCGCGTGGTATTCGATCTCCTGCTTGTCGGCGCGCGGATACGAGCCGAGGAAGATCACGTTCGGGCTCGTGCGGCGAAGGCCGAGCAGGGCGTCGGCGACGCGCTCATCGGAGATGTGGCCGTCGAGGTCGACCACGAAACGGTAGCGGCCGAGCGCGTCGCCGATGGGCCGCGACTCGAGCAGCGAGAGGTTGACGCCTCGCGTGGAGAACTGCTCGAGCATCGCGAGCAGGGCGCCCGGCTCGTCGCTCGGCAGTTCGACGATGAGGCTCGTCTTGTCGGCGCCGGTGGGCTCGGGCAGCGCCCGTGAGCGCGACACCAGCACGAAGCGGGTGACGGCGTTGGGGTTGTCGCCGAGGTCGCGGGCCAGCACATCCACGTCGTAGTGATCGGTGATGCCGGGCGGGGCGACCGCGGCATCCGCCGTGCTGTCGGGGTCGAGGAGGGATGCCGCGGCCTGCACGTTGCTCGAGGCGGGGATGTGCCCGTGCTCGGGCAGGTTCCGCTCGAGCCAGCCGCGCGACTGCGCGTAGGCGACCGGGTGGGCGTTGACGACCTGCACGGACTCGAGCGCGGTGCCGGGCCGTGCGACGAGCACGAAGTTCACCGGCACGAGCACCTCGCTCACGATGCGCAGGCCCGGCACCGTCGCGAGCGCGTCCTGCGTCGCCGAGACGCCGCCCTCGATGGAGTTCTCGATCGCGATCATCGCGGCGACCGAGCGGCCGGTCGTGACATCCGCCAGGGCCTCGCCCACGTTGTTGACCGAGCGCCAGGCCTTGCCCGCCGCCTCGGGCACCTGCTTCAGCGCCGCCTCGGTGAAGGTGCCGGCCGGCCCGAGGTACGAGTAGGTCTCGTCGGGGGGCGTTGCTGCGGCATCCGTCATGCCGCAAGCCTAGCCACCGCGTGCACGTCGAAGGGCTAGCGTCGAGACCGTCCGCAACCACGACCCGTCACCCGGAGGATGCGATGACCACGACCCTCGAGCGCCCCGTCCGCCCGCCCGTCCCGACCGACGCCGAGCGCCTCATCGCGCTGCGGCGCATGAAGCGGCTCGCGGCGAGCCTGCTCGTCATCGCCGCGCTCGTGTTCGCGGTCTCGTTCGCGCTGCAGGAGCAATATCCGTGGCTGGGCTACGTGCGCGCCGCCGCCGAGGGCGCGATGGTGGGCGCGATCGCCGACTGGTTCGCGGTCACCGCGCTGTTCCGGCATCCGCTCGGCATCCCGATCCCGCACACGGCGATCATCCCGACGCGCAAGGACGAGATCGGCGCGAGCCTCGGCGCGTTCGTCGAGCACGAGTTCCTCTCCGACGACGTCGTGCTCGGCAAGCTCCGCTCGATCGGCATCTCCCGGCGGCTCGGCGGCTGGCTCGCGACGCCCGCCAACGCGGAGCGCGTCACCGCCGAGGCCTCCGTCGCCGGCCGCGGCATCCTCTCGCTCCTGGGCGACGACGACGTCGAGGACGTCATCGAGCGCCTCGCGCGCCGCCACCTCTTCGAGCCCGACTGGGCACCGTCGATCGGCCGCGTCGGCGCACGGCTCGTGGCCGCCGACCAGCAGCGCGCCGCCGTCGACACGCTGCTCGAGAAGGCCGAGGACTGGCTCCTGACCCACCCCGAGGCGTTCGGCAGCATGGTCTCCGACCGCCTGCCCCGATGGGTCCCCGGCTTCGTCGACCGGCTCGTCGACGACAAGGCGTCGCGCGAGGTGCTCGCGTTCGTGCGCGCGGTGCGCGGCGATCCGCGGCATCCGCTGCGCGAGGCGATCGACCGCTACCTCGCCGACCTCGCCGAGTCGCTGCAGCACGACCCGCACACGATCGCGCGGGTCGAGGCGCTGAAGTCGGAGCTGCTCGCGAGCCCGAGGCTGCGCGAGTTCGCGGGCGAGGCGTGGGCGAGCGTGAAGGAGAGCCTCGAGGCGGCCCTCGCCGACCCCGGCAGCGAGCTCCGGGCGAGCCTGCGCTCGGCGGTGACCGAGGTCGGCACCCGCCTCGTCGTCGACGAGGGGCTCGCGGCCAAGGTCGACACCTGGATGACGGATGCCGCCGCCTACGTCGTGCGCACGTACCGCCACGAGGTGGCGGGCGTGATCACCGAGACCGTGGAGCGCTGGGACGCGGAGGAGACCACCCGGAAGCTCGAGCTGCAGGTCGGCCGCGACCTCCAGTTCATCCGCATCAACGGCACGGTCGTCGGCGCCCTCGCGGGCCTCGCGATCTACGCCGTGGCGACCGGGATCCACGCGCTCTTCTGACCGATCACCCGGTGACGCGGGCGCCCGCCGCTGCCAGACTGGAGGGCATGCACGCACGCGCGGGAACCCCGGCCACCGAATCCGACCTCATCGACGTCGAAGCCCTCGTGAGGGCCTACTACGAGCAGACACCGGATGCCGCGGTGCCCGAGCAGCGCGTCGCGTTCGGCACGTCGGGCCACCGCGGCTCCTCGTTCTCGACGAGCTTCAACGAGCACCACATCCTCGCGATCACCCAGGCGATCGTCGAGTACCGCACGGCGCAGGGCATCACCGGGCCGCTGTTCATCGGCTCCGACACGCACGCGCTGAGCGCGCCCGCCCAGACCACCGCGCTCGACGTGCTCGTCGGCAACGGGGTGCGCGTGCTCGTCGACGAGTTCGACGACTACGTGCCGACGCCTGCGCTCTCGCACGCGATCCTGTCGTGGAACAACGACCCGGCCAGGCGCGCCGAGGGCGAGGCCGACGGCATCGTCATCACGCCGTCGCACAACCCGCCGCAGGACGGCGGCTTCAAGTACAACCCGCCGCACGGCGGCCCGGCCGACTCCGACGCCACGGGCTGGATCGCGAACCGCGCCAACGAGCTCATCGCCGGCGGCCTCCGCGAGGTCAAGCAGGCCGAGCCGAGCGCGGTCGAGACCTACGACTTCCGCACCGCCTACGTCGCCGACCTCGCGAACATCATCGACATCGAGGCCATCAAGCGCAGCGGCATCAAGATCGGCGCCGACCCGCTGGGCGGGGCATCCGTCAACTACTGGGCCGCCATCCGCGACACGTACGGGCTCGACCTCACGGTCGTCAACGAGCGCGTCGACCCCGCGTGGTCGTTCATGACGCTCGACTGGGACGGCAAGATCCGCATGGACCCGTCGTCGCCGAGCGCCATGGCGTCGGTGCTCGAGCACGGCAGCAGCTTCGACATCCTCACGGGCAACGACGCCGACGCCGACCGGCACGGCATCGTCACGCCCGACGGCGGCCTCATGAACCCCAACCACTACCTCGCGGTCGCCATCGAGTACCTGTTCGCCCACCGTCCCGAATGGCGGGCGGATGCCGCGATCGGCAAGACCCTCGTCTCGAGCTCCATGATCGACCGGGTCGCCGCGGCCCTCGACCGGCGGCTCTGGGAGGTGCCGGTCGGGTTCAAGTGGTTCGTGTCCGGACTCGTCGACGGCTCGGTCGGCTTCGGCGGCGAAGAGAGCGCGGGCGCCTCGTTCCTGAGATTCGACGGCACGGTCTGGACCACCGACAAGGACGGCATCCTGCTGTGCCTGCTCGCCTCCGAGATCCGCGCGGTCACCGGACGCTCCCCCTCCGAGCTCTACGCCGACCTCGTCGAGCGGTTCGGCGACCCCGCCTACGAGCGCAAGGACGCCGCGGCCACCCCCGCGCAGAAGGCGGCCCTCGGCAAGCTCACGGGCGACGCGATCTCCGCGACCGAGCTCGCCGGGCAGCCCATCACCGCGAAGCTCTCGCACGCACCGGGCAACGATGCGGCGATCGGCGGCGTCAAGGTCGAGACGGCCGATGCGTGGTTCGCGGCCCGCCCCAGCGGCACCGAAGACGTGTACAAGATCTACGCCGAGTCGTTCAAGGGCGCCGAGCACCTCGCCCAGGTGCAGGAGGAGGCCAAGCGCGTCGTCGACGCCGCCCTCGGCGGCTGATCGCTCGCCGCACCGACGAGGAACGCCCGGCCGAGCGAGGCTCGACCGGGCGTTCCGCGCGTGCACGCGGCATCCGGATCAGTGGATTGAGAAGTACGTGACCGACCCGCCGCCCGAGGCCAGCGCCTCGTCGACATCCCAGTAGTCGATGTCCTTCGTGTGCCCGCCGACCCACACCTTGGTGCCGGCGTCGGTCTGCTCCACGCGGGTGACGACGGCCGTGTGGTCGCGATCGCCCGAGTTGTCCCAGTCGAACTGCGCGATGTCGCCGACCTTGACCTGGGCGCGCTGCGAGTCGTCGAGCGCGGTGGCCCGGGCGGGCTGGCTCAGGAGGTAGTCGCGGAGCGCGGTCGAGCTCGACCAGCTCGAGGACATGGTGCCGGTCGACCCGTCGTAGAACCAGCCGCCGTCCATCGCCCAGCCGCGGGCGATGAGCGACTGGCTCGCGAAGTTCGCACAGTCGACGCCGCTGAACACCGGGTACTGGGCGGAGTTGTAGCTGCTCCAGTACGTGGCGACGTAGGCCAGCTGCGCGTCGATGCCGGGGTCGCTCGTGTACGTGAAGGTCAGCGGATCCGCCGCCTTCTCGCCGACGGCCTGGCCGTCCTTCCCGTCGATCGCCGCGACCTCCGAGATCAGGCCGGCCACCGAGGACGCGGGCGCCTCGGTCGTGACGACGTCGACCGGGTCGCCCTCGGCGTCGGTCATCGTGATGTCGACGGCCGCGCCGGTCGAGGCCTGCGCGACCGCGGGCACCTGGAACGTGATCTGCGTGTCGTCCGCGGCGACGATGGTCGCGGGCGTCGCACCGACCGCGACGGAGGCCACCTCGTCGAGCGCGCGGCCCTGCACGGTGACCTGGGCACCGCCGGTGAAGGGCGCGGCCGCCGTGGAGAGCCCGCTCGTGATCGCGGGGCCGGGGTCGGCGACGACGGCCGGCGTGATCGAGTCCTTGGTGGCCGCCTTCGTCGCCTCCGTGATGGTCGCGATGCTGTCGCTGCTCAGCTCGGAGGAGCTCTGCGCGACGGTGTCCGCGGTCTCCGCATCCGCGGGGATGAGCGCGCCGAACGCGCTGAGCCCGATGAACGCCGCCGCCGTCCCGAACGCAGCCGTACGCCGAGCCGCGACGCCGGCCCCCTTGCCCGCGCCCTTCCCGCTCGGGTTCACGGATGCCGCGCGCCGGTTGCGCACTCGCTCGGCGCGGTGACGCGGGACATGCGAGCCGCGCTGCTCCGCGGTCGCCTCGGTCGCGGCCTCCGCCTCGGAGGCGTCGCCGGCCTCGGCCTCGGGGACCGACTCGGGCTCGGAAGCGAGCTCGAACTCGAACTCCGCGGCGGACTCGACCTCGGCGACGGGCTCGACCTCGACGACGAACTCGGGTTCCGCGGCCGACTCGAGCGGCGCGACCGCGTCGATCTCGGATTCAGCCGTCGACTCGAGCGTCGGCGCGGTCGTCCGGCCACCGCTGGAGCGCTTGGAGCGCGAGCGCCGTCGGCGCTTCGAGGCGTCGTGATCGGGTTCGGTTTCGAGGACGGGCGCCCGGAAGGTGGCGCGCCGGAGGACGGGGAGATCGGAGGGATTGAGCAAACCGTGACATTTCGGGTCGGCGTGAAGGGGGACGTCCAGCCCAACACGCCAGTTTGTGAGGATCCCTCTTGAACGCTGGGAGAGCTATGAGAGCGTTCACACGGACTCGGCGCGACGCTGCACCATCAAGCGCAATCCGACGACCGCGAGCGGCACCAGCACGAGGAGCGCGACCATGTTCACGCCCGCGAACCCGAACGCCCCGAGGACCACTCCCGAGAGCGCGGCGGAGAGCGCCGCGGCGAGGTTCATCGCGGCATCCGTCGCCCCCTGCAGGGGCACCCTGATGCGCGCCTCGACCGACGTCGTCACGAGGGTCGACCCGCCGATCATGCCCGCCGACCAGCCGAGCCCGAGCAGCCCGAGCGCGAGCGGGATGAGCAGCATGTCGCCGCCGGGCGCGAGGATGCCGATCACCGCGGCGACCACGAGGATCCCGGCGCCGAGGAGGATCACGCGCACCGACCCGACGCGGTCGACGAGCCAGCCCATCAGCGGGCTCGCGCCGTACATGCCCAGGATGTGGATGCTGATCACGAGTCCGACGAGGTTCAGCGAGAGCCCGTGCTCGATCATGTGCACGGGCGTCATCACCATGACGCCGACCATCACCGTCTGCGAGCACACGATGGCGAGGATCGCGAACAGCGCCAGCGGCTCCCGCACGGCGATGCGCAACGCCATCAGCGAACCGACGGATGCCGCGGGCGCGGCGCCCGTGGCATCGGCGTCGACCGCGTCGATGGCGTCGACCGGGTCGACGTCGGTCGGATCGGCATCGCCCGCGACGTCGCTGCCTCTCGCCGCGACGGCCTCGCTCGCGAGCACGCCGGCCTTCGGCATCCGGAGCAGGGTCGCGACCAGCAGCGTCGAGATCGCGAACGCGAACGCCGAGAAGATGAACGGGCCGACCAGGGGCGGCAGGCCGAGCGCGGTGCCGACCCGGTCACCGGTCTCCGAGAGGAGCGGGCCCGCGACCGACCCGATGGTGGTCGCCCAGAGCACGAGCGACATCGATCGCGCCTCGAAGCCCGGGGCGGCGACCTCGGTGGCGGCGAACCGCGCCTGCAGGCCCGCGGCGGATCCGGCGCCGAACGCCGCCAGGCCGAGGAACACCAGCGGGGCGATGGCGCTCGTCGCCGCCGCGATCACGAGCAGCGCGCCGACGGCCGCGAGCGCGTAGCCGACGGCGAGTGCGACGTGACGGCCCGAACGGACGGCGAGCTTCGCGAGCGGGATCGCGACGATCGCGGCGCCGAGCACGCTCGAGGACTGCGCGAGGCCGCCCATGGCGAGCACGTCGGTCAGGTCTGCGACGAGGATCGCCGCGAGCGCCATGCCCGAGGCGACGCCGATGCCCGCCAGCAACTGGTTGACGATGAGGATGCCGAGCGCCAGGCCCCGACGGCGTTCGCGCGGGACTCGGCGGCCGGCCCGCGGCATCCGCTCGCTCCTCGGGCCGTCGTTCATCATTCGGCGTCGAGCGGCACGTTCGGGAGGCCGAAGAACTCCTCGAGCGTCGTGTACCCGGTGTCGTGCATGCGGGTCGCGAGGTCGACGCCGATGTAGCGGTAGTGCCATGCCTCGTGCGGGTACCCCGTGACGTCGACCTTGTCGGCCGGGTAGCGCAGCAGGAAGCCGAACCGGTAGGCGTTCGCGCGCAGCCACTCGCCCTCGGGGCTCGTCGCGAGGCACTCGAAGGTGCAGCCGTTCTCGGCGCCGATGTCGATCGCGAGGCCGGTCTGGTGCTCGCTGGCGCCGGGCGGCGCGGTCGTCGGATCGCTGCCGTCGCCGTAGAGGTCGACCTGCGTCGAGTAGCTCCGGTAGGCGCTGTTCGACGCGAGGTACAGGCCCGCCTCGTCGGCCGCGGCCTGGAACATCGCGACGGCGGCGTCGGAGGCCTCCTGCCGCATGAGCGGCTCCCACGTGTGGGCGACGGGCACCGCGACGAGGTCGGCGGGCTCGTAGTCCTGCGGGTTCAGGGGGCGGAGCTTGTTGACGACGACCCAGATGCTCGCGGGGTCGTCGATCGACCGGGCGGCCTTGTCGAACGTGTCGACCGCCGCCGCGCTCGCGGGCGCCTCGGGCTCGGGGCGCGGCGACTGCGTCGTGGCGTCGGTTGCCCCATCGGTCGTGCCGGTCGCCCCCGTCGCGCCGGTCGCCGATGCGGATGGACCGGCCGCACCGGTGACCGCGCCGATCACGACCACGGCGACGGCGATGAGCACGAGGCTCAGCCAGCCCGCGACGATCAGGCGTCGTCGCTGCACACCCTCGGAGAGGGGTTCGCGGTCATCTGCAGGCACCGTACGAGTCTACGTGGGCGCTCCCTGAGCGTCTCGGGCGCAAGGCGAGCAGATCACGGTTCGGTAACGAACAGTGTCCGTGAGAGCGCTCTCTTGACAAGCCGTGTTTCGGGCACGTAAAGTCTCCGACGAAACGTGAGAGCGCTCTCACGCCGCTGGTTTGAGAGCGCTCTCTCGGCCACATTCCGTCCCACGCACACAAAGGAGTGACCGTGAAGCTTTCACGACGCACCAGGGTTGCCGCAGCCGTCGCGGGTGCCGCATCCATCGCCCTCCTCGCATCCGCCTGTTCTTCCGGCGGCAGCGATGAAGGCAGCAGCGACGAGCCCATCACGCTGACCGTCACCACGTTCGGCACCCAGGGCCTCGACGACCTCTACGCACAGTACGAGGCCGACCACCCCAACGTCACCATCAAGGCGACGAACATCGACACCGGCGGAAACGCCCTCACCGACTGGCAGACCAAGCAGGCCGCCGGTGCGGGTCTGCCCGACGTCCAGGCCGTCGAAGAGGGCTGGCTCAGCAAGGTCATGCAGGTGAGCGACTCGTTCACCGACCTCAGCGAGTACGGCGCCGAGGACACCGCCGACCAGTGGGTCGACTGGAAGGTCAAGCAGGCCACCGACGCCAACGGCCGCATCATCGGCTACGGCACCGACATCGGCCCGGAGGGCCTCTGCTACAACGGTGCGCTGTTCGAGGCCGCCGGCCTCCCCAGCGACCGCGAGAGCGTCGCCGAGCTCTTCGGAGGCGACGACGCGACCTGGGAGAAGTTCTTCGAGGTCGGCAACCAGTACAAGGCCGCAACCGGCAAGGCGTTCTACGACCAGTCCGGCTTCGTCTGGAACTCGATGGTCAACCAGCTCCCCGAGGGCTACTACACCTCCGACGGTGAGCTGAACGTCGAGGGCAACAAGGACCTCGAAGAGCGCTGGGCCCTGCTCGCCCAGGGTGCGGCCGACGGCCTCTCCTCGGCGCAGACGCAGTGGGACTGGGGTGGAGGCAAGGCCTTCACCGACGGCTCGTTCGCGACCTTCGTCTGCCCGGGCTGGATGCTCGGCGTGGTCAAGGGCCAGGTCGAGGCCGGCGGCGGCGACGCCACCACCGGTTGGGACTTCGCCGACGTCTTCCCCGGCGGCGCAGCGAACTGGGGCGGCGCGTTCCTGACCGTCCCGACCACCTCGAAGCACCCGAAGGAAGCAGCCGACCTGGCCGCCTTCCTGACGAACGCCGAGTCGCAGGTCGCCGCCTTCCAGGCAGCCGGCACCTTCCCGAGCAACATCGAGGCGCAGAGCGACGCCGGAGTCACCGGCGAGAGCGACCTCACGGCCTTCTTCAACGACGCACCCGTCGGTGAGATCCTCGCCGCCCGCGCCGAGGGCGTCGTCGCCCAGTACAAGGGCCCGGACGACTCCGTGATCCAGGAGCAGGTCTTCGGCCCGTCCGTGCAGGAGCTCGACTCCGGCAAGGCCGACGGCCCGACCGCGTGGAACCACGCGATCGACCTGCTGCACGAACTGGTCTCCGAGTAAGTCTCACTCGGACCACACGACCGGGCCCGGCGGATCCGTCCGCCGGGCCCGGTCCCCGGAACACCCCCACCAGACAGGCGAGAAGATGACCTCGACACTCACCCCATCGGCCGAGACGCCGACGCCGTCGGCCCGCCCGACGATGCCGGCGAAGGAACGCTCGGCATTCCGCCGGAAGCTCTCGCGCTTCGACGTGAAGTACTCCCCGTACTTCTACGTGGCGCCGTTCTTCGTGCTCTTCGGGCTCATCGGCCTCTTCCCGCTGGTCTACACGTTCGTCGTCTCCCTGAACGACTGGAACCTGCTCACCGGCCCCGGCGAATGGGTCGGCCTCGAGAACTTCGCGACCGAGCTCTCGAGCCCGCTCTTCTGGAACTCGCTCTTCAACACCTTCAGCATCTTCCTGCTGTCGGCGGTGCCCCAGCTCATCGCCGCGGTCGTCATCGCCGCGGTGCTCGACCAGAACCTTCGCGCGAAGACCTTCTGGCGACTGTCGGTGATCCTGCCCTACATCGTCACGCCCGTGGCCGTGACCCTCATCTTCAGCAACATCTTCGGCGAGAAGTACGGTCTCGTGAACAACATCCTCGACGTGATCGGGCTCGACCCGGTCATGTGGAAGACCGAGACGCTGCCCTCGCACATCGCGATCGCGACCATGGTCAACTGGCGCTGGACCGGCTACAACGCCCTCATCCTCCTCGCGGCCATGCAGGCCGTGCCGCGGGACGTCCACGAGTCCGCCGCCCTCGACGGCGCCGGCGCCGCCCGCCGCTTCTTCTCCATCACCATCCCGAGCATCCGCCCCACGCTGATCTTCGTCATCATCACCGCCACGATCGGCGGTCTCCAGATCTTCACCGAGCCGAAGCTCTTCAACGCCACGAGCTCGATCCCCGGCGGACCGCAACGCCAGTACCAGACCACCGTGCTCTACCTCTGGGACCTCGCGTTCAACCGCCAGGAGTTCGGCCGCGCCTCGGCCGTCGCCTGGATCCTCTTCCTCATCATCGTCACGTTCGGCCTGCTGAACTTCTGGCTCTCGCGTCGCATCGCCTCGACCGAGGCCCGCACGATCAAGAAGCGGAGCTCGAAGCGCCTCGCCCGCTACCGCTCCGAGCGCGAGGCCGAGATCGACACGCTCGTGGCCGTTCCCGGCGCCTTCGCCCCGGGCGAGACCCCGATCCCGCTCGAGCGGGACGACGACCCGAACGACCGCCCCGGCACGACCGACAAGGAGGGCGCACGATGAGCGCCGCGACCGAGACCCGCCCCGACCGCAAGCTCCGGTACGGGCGCGGCATGGGCATCGAGCGCCGTCCCGGCTGGCTCGCGTACACCCTCATCGGCGTCATCTTCGTCGGCGGCGCCTACCCCCTCTGGTGGTCGTTCATCATCGGCTCGTCCGACAAGTCGGCCCTGGCCGACACGTGGCCGCCGCTGCTGCCCGGTGGGCAGTTCTGGAACAACGTCGCCGAGGTCTTCGACACGATCCCGTTCTGGCTCGCGCTCGGCAACAGCATCATCGTCTCGAGCGTCATCACCATCTCGGTGATCCTGTTCTCGACGCTGGCCGGCTACGCGTTCGCGAAGCTCCGCTTCCGCGGCCGCGAGGGCCTCATGGTCTTCGTCATCGCGACGCTCGCGGTGCCGACCCAGCTCGGCATCATCCCCCTCTTCATGCTCATGAAGCAGTTCGGCTGGACCGGCACGCTCGGCGCGGTCATCATCCCGACCCTCGTCACGGCCTTCGGCGTGTTCTTCATGCGCCAGTACCTCGTCGACGTCATCCCCGACGAGCTCATCGAAGCGGCCCGCATGGACGGCGCGAGCATGATCAGCACCTTCTGGCACGTCGGCGTTCCCGCCGCCCGCCCGGCAATGGCGATCCTCGGCCTGTTCACCTTCATGACGGCGTGGACCGACTACCTCTGGCCGCTGCTCGTCGTGCCGCAGAACCCGACGCTCCAGGTGGCCCTCAGCCAGCTGCAGTCGGCGCGCTACGTCGACTACTCGGTCGTCCTCGCGGGCGCAGTGCTCGCAACGCTTCCCCTGCTGGTGCTCTTCGTACTGGCCGG
Source organism: Agromyces sp. Marseille-Q5079 (assembly GCF_051016555.1). Lineage (NCBI taxonomy): Bacteria > Bacillati > Actinomycetota > Actinomycetes > Micrococcales > Microbacteriaceae > Agromyces > Agromyces sp. Marseille-Q5079. Next base: position 35,318 of record NZ_JBPEJF010000013.1, read on the forward strand.
CAAGCAACTCGTTTCGGGAATCATGGCAGGAGCAGTGAAGGGTTGAACGTGAACACCTTCCCCAAGGACTTCATCTGGGGCTCGGCGACCGCCGCAGCCCAGATCGAGGGCGCGGCCCACGAGGGCGGCAAAGAGGATTCGATCTGGGACGCGTACGCGCGCCTCCCCCAGGCCGTGGCCGGTGGCGACACCCCCGAGCGGGGCGTCGACCACTACCACCGCATGCCCGACGACGTCGCGCTCATGCAGCGGCTCGGCCTCGACTCCTACCGGTTCTCCACGTCGTGGGCGCGTGTCGTGCCCGGCGGGCGCTCCGTCAACCAGGAGGGCCTCGACTTCTACTCGCGGCTCGTCGACGAGCTGCTCGGCGCGGGCGTGCTGCCCTGGCTCACCCTGTACCACTGGGACCTCCCGCAGGCGCTCCAGGAGCAGGGCGGCTGGACCAACCGCGACACCGCCTTCCGGTTCGCCGACTACGCCGAGGCCGTCTACGGCGCCCTCGGCGACCGGGTCTCGCACTGGACGACGTTCAACGAGCCGCTCTGCTCCTCGCTCATCGCCTACGTCGGCGGCGAGCACGCGCCCGGCCTCACCGACCCCGACGCGGGCCTGGCCGCGGTGCACCACCAGCACCTCGCGCACGGCCTCGCCGTGCAGCGGCTTCGCGGGCTCGCGGATGCCGCGGGGCGCGAGATCGAGGTCGGCATCACGCTGAACCTCACCAACGCCGTGCCGAACGACCCGACCGATCCGGTCGACCTCGAGGCCGCGCGGCGCATCGACGCCCTCTGGAACCGGATGTACCTGGAGCCGATGCTCCTCGGCGCCTACCCGACCGACCTCCTCGAGGACGTGCGCGACTACGGCCTCGAGGCGCGGATCCTCGACGGCGACCTCGAGCAGATCGCGCAGCCCATCGACTTCCTCGGCGTGAACCACTACCACGACGACAACGTGTCGGGGCATTCGCTCCCGGCCGACGAGCCCGCGGGGCTGCGGCCCACGCAGAAGCCGGGCCGGTCGCCGTTCCCGGGCAGCGAGTACGTCACCATGCCCTCGCGCGGGCTACCCCGCACGGCGATGGACTGGGAGGTGCACCCCGAGGGACTGCACACCCTGCTCGTGCGCTTGGGCGCGGAGTACCCGAACCTGCCGCCGCTCTACGTCACCGAGAACGGGGCCGCCTACGACGGCGACGTCGTCACGCCCGAGGGCGCGGTGCACGATCCCGAGCGCACGCGGTACATCCTCGCCCACGTCGACGCCGTCGGGCGTGCCATCGAGGACGGCGCCGACGTCCGCGGCTACTTCGTCTGGTCGCTGCTCGACAACTTCGAGTGGGCGTGGGGGTACGAGAAGCGCTTCGGCATCGTGCACGTCGACTACGACACGATGGTGCGCACCCCGAAGGACAGCGCCCTCGCGTTCGCGAAGCTCATCGCCGACACGAAGGCCGCGGCATCCGCTGCGGCTATCGTGGGGTGAGTCGACCGCACCGAGGGGGAACGCGATGAGCACAGGCGGCATCTCCGGCCAGGCGCCGACCCTCGAAATGGTCGCCGCCCGTGCCGGGGTCTCGAGGGCCACGGTCTCGCGCGTCGTCAACGGCTCGCCCAAGGTGAGCCCCGACGTCGCCGAGGTCGTCCGCGAGGCCATCGCCGCGCTCAACTACGTGCCCAATCGAGCGGCGCGCTCCCTGGCGAGCCGGCGCACGCAGGCGATCGCGCTCGTCGTGCCCGAGTCGACGTCGCGCGTGTTCAACGACCCGTTCTTCGCCACGCTCGTGCAGGGCGTCGGCCTGGCGCTCGCACCCACCGAGTACACGCTGTCGATGCTCATCGAGTCCGAGACGGGCAGCGAGAAGACCCGGCGCTACCTGCTCGGCGGCAACGTCGACGGCGCGCTCGTCGCCTCGCACCACACCGGGGACCACTCGTACGCGCACGTCAGCCGTTCGCTGCCGGTGGTGTTCGGCGGACGCCCGCTGGACCCGACCGAGAGCGTCACCCACACGGTCGACGTCGACAACACGCACGGTGCCGAGATCGCCACCCAGCACCTCATCGACCGCGGCCGCCGACGCATCGCGACCATCGCCGGCCCGCAGGACATGCCCCCGGGCGTCGACCGCAAGCGCGGGTGGGCGATCGCCCTCGAGCGGGCCGGGCTGCCCGACGACGCCGTCGAGTACGGCGACTTCAGCCCCGCATCGGGCGCGATCGCCATGCGACGCCTGCTCGAACGCCACCCCGACCTCGACGCGGTGTTCGCCGCGAACGACCAGATGGCCATCGGCGCCTACTCGGCGATCGCCGACGCCGGACGCAGCATCCCCGGCGACGTCGCGATCGTCGGCTTCGACGACGACCGCTACGCGTCCACGTCGATGCCCCCGCTGACGACCGTGCACCAGCCCTCGCTCGAGATGGGCGCCGAGATGGCCCGCACGCTCGTGCGCATCATCGAGGGCGAGGAGGTCGCGTCGAGCACCCTGCTGCCGACGAGCCTCGTCATCCGCCAGTCCACCTGATCGAGCGGATGCCGCGATCGCGGCCTCGTCGGGCGCGTCGGCGCCCGACCGTCAGCGCCCCTTCGGCAGGTCGTCCGCGTCGATGACGTGGAGCGCGCCCGTGGTCGTGGGCTCGATCGGCGACCCCGCGAGTCGCGCGGCCCGGTGGGCCACCTCCTCGATGTCCTCCTCGTCGCCGGGCGCTCCGGCCATGGCATGTCGGCCGGCCGCGGCATCCGTGAGCTCCCTCGCCTCGTCGAGCTCCTCGGCGACGCCGATCTGCGCGACCGCCAGCGCCTCGGCCGCACTGGCATCCGCCTCCTCCTGCATGGCGGAGACCTGGCGCAGCGGCAGCCCCGGCACGAACCACGCGACGACGAACGCAGCGAGCGCGACGACGAAGCCCAGCCAGTAGACCGAGACGGTCGCGTCGTTGAACCCGACGAGGAACGGCTCGGCCAGTCGCGGATCGGCGCCCAGGAGGAACGAGCTGTCGGTGTCGAGTGCGGCGCCGATCTTCGCGGGATCCTGGGTGGCGAGCAGGGCGAGGATCTCGGCGTTCGCGGGGTCGGCCTGCACGGCCGGATCCTGCATGGCCTCGGTCATCGGCCCGGTGAGGGCGGGGTCGCTGAACGCGGCCGTGAGGGTCTCGGCGAGCCGCGAGAACAGGAGCGAGAAGAAGACCGCCGTGCCGAGCGTGCCGCCGATCTGGCGGAAGAAGGTCGAGGCGCTCGTCGCGACGCCCATGTCGCGCGCGGTCACGGCATTCTGGCTGGCGATCGTGAGCGTCTGCATGAGCTGCCCGAGGCCGAGGCCCACGATGCCCATGCCCACCATGATGAACCAGATGTCCCGGTCGGCCGTGAGGAAGGTCAGCCACAGGTAGCCGAGCGCCATGCACGCGGTGCCGAGGATCGGGAACACCCGGTACCGCCCGGTGCGCGCGATGATCTGGCCGCTCGCGATCGACGAGATCATGAGGCCCACGATCATCGGCAGCATCAGCAGGCCGCTCTGGGCCGGCGTCGCGCCCTCGACGAGCTGCAGGTAGAGCGGGATGGTCATCATCGCGCCGAACATCGCGAAGCCGACGAGCAGGCCGAGGCCCGCGACCACGGAGAACGTCGGGATGCGGAAGAGCTTCATCGGCAGCAGGGCGTCCTGCTTCATCCGGACCTCGATGAGGATGAACGCGACGATGCCGATGACGCCGACGACGTAGCATCCGATCGCCCACGCGGAGTCCCAGCCCCATTCGCTGCCCTGCTCGGCCACGATCAGGAGTGGCACGAGCGCGACGATCACGAAGGTCGCACCCCACCAGTCGATGCGCACCTTGCGATCCGAGTGGTAGCGCGGCACGTGCAGGTAGCGGATGACCATGAACAGGGCCAGCGCGCCGACCGGCAGGTTCACGAGGAAGACCCACCGCCAGCCCGCCACGCCGAGGATCTCCTCGGTGCCCGAGAGGAGGCCCCCGATGAGCGGCCCGATCACGCTCGAGATGCCGAACACCGCGAGGAAGTAGCCCTGGTACTTCGCGCGTTCGCGCGGCGCGAGGATGTCGCCCATGATCGCGAGCGGCAGCGCCATGAGGCCGCCGGCGCCGATGCCCTGGACGGCCCGGAAGATCGCGAGCTCGTACATCGACGTCGACATGCCCGAGAGCAGCGAGCCGAGCAGGAAGATCGCGATCGCGATGATGAAGAGCGGACGCCGGCCGAACAGGTCGCTGAGCTTGCCGTAGATCGGCGTCGTGATCGTGGCCGTGATGAGGTACGCGGTCGTCACCCAGGCCTGAAGTTCGAGGCCGCCGAGGTCGTCGGCGATCGTGCGCATCGACGTGCCCACGATGGTCTGGTCGAGGGCCGACAGGAACATGGCGGACATGAGTCCGAAGATCACCAGCAGGATCTGCCGGTGCGTCATGAGCGGTGCCGGTGCGTGCTGCGCGTTCTGGTCAGGAGCCGTCACCATGCCGACGCTACCCCCGACGAGGGGGTTACCGACAGGGCGGATCGCCGCGTCGCCTACTCGACCGCCCGGGTCGGGGCGACGCCCGCCTGGAACTCGACGCCCTCGATGTTCGCGAACCGGGCCCGCATGACGGCGATCGCCTCGGGGTTCTCGTCGACGAGCACGAACCGGCGCCCGAGCGTCGCCGCGACCGCACCGGTCGTGCCCGAGCCCGCGAAGAAGTCGAGCACCCAGTCGCCCTCGCGGGTCGACGCCTGCACGATGCGACGGAGGATCCCCTCGGGCTTCTGCGTCGGGTACCCCGTCTTCTCGCGGCCCGTGGGCGAGACGATCGTGTGCCACCAGACATCCGTCGGCAGCTTGCCGAGCTCGGCCTTCTCGGGGGTCACGAGCCCGGGCGCCATATACGGCTCGCGGTCGACCGTGGTCGAGTCGAACCAGTACGTCGACGGGTTCTTCACGTAGACGAGGATCGTGTCGTGCTTCGTCGGCCACTTGCGCTTGGCCTTCGCCCCGTAGTCGTAGGCCCAGATGAGCTCGTTCAGGAAGCACTCGCGCCCGAACAGCGCGTCGAGCAGCACCTTCGCGTAGTGCGCCTCGCGGTAGTCGAGGTGCAGGTAGAGCGTGCCGTCGTCGGCGAGCAGGCGCCAGGCCTCGACGAGTCGGGGTTCGAGGAACGCCCAGTAGTCGTCGAAGCGGTCGTCGTAGCGCAGCAGGTCGCCGCGGATGCGCTCGTACCGCTTGCCCGCGAACCCCGTGATGGTGCCGGCACCGACGGAAGCCGACGCCTGCGTCGCGTCATCCGTCGCCGCGACGCGCACGTGGCGCGTCGCCTGCCGCTGCTGCGCCCGACCCGTGTTGAACGGCGGATCGAGGTAGATGAGCGTGAATCCGCCATCGGGCAGGGTCGGCAGCACCGCGAGGTTGTCCGCGTGGATGATGCGGTCGGGCTCGTCGGGGGTCACGCGCTCCAGTCTGGCAGTGGCCGAGTGGCTCGCGCGCGGATCAGCGCTCGACGTCGAGGCGGATGCGGCCCTTGAACCGGTCGGGGTCGTCGTCGTCGGCATCGGCCGCGGCGTACGAGATGCCCTTGTCGCCGTCGCCGGGGATCGGCGCCGGGACGGGCAGCCTGGCCTGGCGGTCCTGTTCGACCTGCGCCTCGTACTTGCGCGGCGCGAACACCTCGTCGCCGATCATCATGACGCCGCCGGAGCCCGAGCCGCCGCGCTTCGTCTTGTCGGACAGGTCGACCCATCCGCGCTTGATCGCGAGGGTCAGCACGGCGACGGCGAGCACGCCGATGCCGAGCCACATCCACCAATCCATCCGACGATCCTACCGGTGGCGGTGAGCCATCCTCACACGCAGGTCGCAGGTACGGCCGCAGCTGCGGCCGCGGCGCACGGCTCGGGGCCGCGCCGTGCGGGCGCTACGGCACGCGCTGCAGCCACTCCTCGGTCGCGAACTTCGACTCGACGAGCGCCTCGGCCTCGGCGAGCTCGTCGGGGGCGACCGTGCCGGGCGTCGCACCGTAGAGCGAGGTGAACGTCTGGATGAGCGCCTCGATGATCGCGGCACGGCTGAGCCCGGTCTGCGACCGGAGCGGGTCGACGCGCTTGGCCGCCGACGCGATGCCCTTGTCGCTGATCTTCTCGCGGCCGATGCGGAGCACCTCGAGCATCTTGTCGTTGTCGAGGTCGTAGGCCATGGTCACGTGGTGCAGCACGCCGCCGGAGCCGAGGCGCTTCTGCGCGGCGCCGCCGATCTTGCCGAGCGGGCTCGCGATGTCGTTCAGCGGCTGGTACGTCGCCTCGATGCCGATCGCGCGCAGCCCCTGCAGCACCCAGTCGTCGAGGAACGCGTACGAGTCGGCGAAGCTCATGCCCTGCACGAGCTCGGCGGGCACGTAGAGCGAGTACGTGACGACGTTGCCCTTCTCCATCATCATCGCCCCGCCGCCCGAGATGCGGCGCACGACGTCGAAGCCGTTGCGCTCGGCGCCCTCGGGGTCGACCTCGTTCTTCACGGACTGGAAGCTGCCGATGACCACGGCCGACTCCTCCCACTCCCAGAAGCGCAGGGTCGGCTTGCGGCGGCCGTCGCCGACGCGGGTGGCGAGCACCTCGTCGAGCGCGAGGTGCAGGCGCGGCGACACGGCGGGGTCGTGGATGACCTCCCACTCGTAGTTCGACCAGCTCGTGGCATCCGTCAGCGCCCGCCGGACCGCGACGGCGACCGCCTCGGGCGAGAAGCCGAGCAGCACCGCGTCGGGCCGGAGTGCCGCGGAGATCGCCGCCGCGATGGTCTTGGCGTCGGATGCAGCGGCCAGGCCGTCGAGCGCGCCGTCGATGTCGCCGAGCGCCTCGTCGGGCTCGAGGAAGAAGTCGCCCGCGACGCGGGGCGAGCGGATGACGCCGTCGACGACGTCGAAGTCGACGACCACGAGCTTGCCGCCGGGGACCTTGTACTCACCGTGCATCTGGGGCATGACGGACAGCCTACGACCGTCGGGCGTCACCACGGGCGGCGAACCCGAGCCTCGGATACGCGGGCAGGTCGAGGTCGGTCGCGAACGCGTCGGTGAGCTTCATCATCCCCGCGAACAGGATCCGGTTCCTGAACGTCGAGTTGCGCATGGCGATGCGCATCCTGCTGGGTGGCGCGAGGAACGGGCCCGCGTTGCCGGTGCGGGCCACCTTGGAGTATCGGAGCATCCGCTCGTCGTAGCGGGCGAACGCGGTTCGATGGTCGCCGTCTGCCTCGGCGAGTTCGCCGGCGAGCACGAAGGCGCCGACGATCGCGAGCCCCGTGCCGAAGCCGCCGAGCGTGTTCGCGTAGCCGGCGTCGCCGACGAGCGCGACGCGGCCTCGCGTGAAGCGGTCCATGTGCACGCGGTTGAGGCCGTCGAACGAGAAGTCGTCGGCCGCCTCGATGCGCTCGAGCACCTCGGGAACCCGCCAGCCGACGTTCGCGTACGCATCGGCGACGATCCGCTTCTGCTGCGCGACGTCACGTCGGTCGTAGTCGAGCCGCGGTGACGCGAAGACGACGAGCGCCGGCGCCTTCGAGCCGCCGACGACCACGAGACGGCCGGGTTCGTTGTACCAGGGCGCGGACGGCCGCACGGCTGACGGTGCGTCGGCATGCCGAGCGCCGATCGGCTGCGCGCCGGCGACGGCGTAGTAGTGGCCGAGGAACCTCACGTACTCCTCCTCTGGGCCGAATGCGAGCCGGCGCACGCCGGAGTGCACGCCGTCGGCGCCCACGACGAGGTCGAACTCGCCCGTGCGCCCGCCTGCGAACGCCACCTCGACCGCATCGGGGCGTTCGTGCAAGGTCTCGATGCGATCGCCGAAGACGTACTCGACGTCATCGACCGTGCGCTCGAAGAGCAGCGTCGCGAGGTCGCCGCGCGCGATCTCGACGTCGCCGCCCGAGAACTCGTGCGGCATGACGGCGAGCACGCGGCCGTCGGCATCGACGAAGTGGGCGTCGACGGGCTCGGCACGGAGGTCGTGGACGGCCTCCCACAGGCCCATGCGCTCGAGCACCGCGCGATGGGTCGCGCCCTTGAAGTCGACGGCCTGCCCTCCCGGGCGGAGCGACGCCGCCTGCTCGACGACGGTCACCTCGTGACCGGCCCGGCTCAGCCAGAACGCCGTTGCCGGGCCTGCGATGCTCGCGCCCGAGATCAGTGCCTTCATGCGTCCTCCTCGAAAACTGTTTCTGCCAGACACATATTAGTATCTGGTAGACACAGAAAGTCAAGACCCGTGATGGAAGCCGAGGCAAGGATGTCCGAACCCAGCACGACGAGCCTGCTCTGGGCGTCGCCGACACGACCGCGACGCGGCCCCCGCCCCCGCGTCAGCCTCGACGAGATCGTCGCCACCGGCGTGCGGATCGCCGACGCCGAGGGGCTCGATGCCGCCTCGATGCAACGCGTCGCCGACGAACTCGGGCTCACGAAGATGGCCCTCTACCGATACGTGCCGGGCAGGGCCGAACTCGTCGAGCTCATGATCGACTCCGCGATGGGCTCCGCCCCCACGACACTCGAGGGCCTGTGGCGCGGGCGGCTCGAGGCCTGGGCGATCGCGATGCGCGACGTCTTCTCGGCCCACCGCTGGCTCCTCGTCGCCGCCGTCGGGCCGCGCCCGTTCGGCCCGAACGAGCTCGGCTGGTCGGAGGCGGGGCTCGGTGCGATCGCGGGGCTCCCGCTCAGCGCCGCCGAGCAGCTCGACACGCTCGCCGTGATCGGCGCCCAGGTGCGCGGACTCGTCGCGCAGACGGTGGAGGACGACGTCGAGGCCCGTCTCGGCGCCGCCCTCGCCGAGACCCTCGCCGCGCATGCCGCGACGTACCCGCGCGCCGCGGCCGCGTTCGGCGCTGTCGGCGCGACGGAGGGCGGCGAACGCGAGCGGGCGCCCGAGTTCGGACTGGACCGGATCCTCGACGGGATCGAGGCGTTCCTCGCGCGACGACTCGCGGACGAGTAGCCGGTCGCGCGGCATCCCTCACCGACGACGTCGCCCGATCACCCGGCGGATGCCCCGCCGTCGACGTACGCTGGCGGAATGACGACGTTCTTCCTGGCACGGCACGGCGAGACGGTCTGGCACGCGGAGCACCGGTACGCGGGCAACTCGGATGTCGCGCTCACGCGGCATGGACTCGGCCAGGCCGCCGCCCTCGGCGCCTGGGCGGTCGACGCGGAGCTCGACGCGATCGTCGCGTCGCCGCTGAGCCGGGCGCAGCGGTCCGCTGCGCCGTCGGTCGAGACCTCGGGCCTGCCGCTGCGCACCGACGACCGGCTCGTCGAGATCGACTTCGGCGACGCCGAGGGCCTCACGCCCGACGAGCTCGTCGCACGGTACCCCGAGGAGTGGGCCGCCTTCACGAAGGCGCCGGCGTCGAACCCGTTCCCCGGGGGCGAGACCGGCCGCGCGGGCATCGCCAGAGCCGTTCCGGTGTTCGACGAACTCGTCGAGGAGTTCCCCGACGGCCGCGTGCTGATCGTGGCGCACGCGACCCTCATCCGCCTGCTGTTCTGCGAGCTGGCGGGCATGGACCCCGACGGCTACCGCGACCTGCTGCCGGTGCTCGGAAACTGCCACGTCACGACGATCGTCTACCCCTGGGCGACGGAATCGGATGCCGCGCACCATCCGCGCATCCGCCTGCTCGGCTACGATGTGCCGCCGTGGCACGCGCAGATGTAGCGGTCGGCCTGCTCACGCGGCGCCCGGGTCAGTCCGTGGCGAACCGCTCGTCGAGCCACCTGATGAGGTCGGCGCGCACCTCGTCGCGGTTCGTCTCGTTGAACACCTCGTGCCGGGCCCCGTCGTACACGACCAGGGTCACGTCGACCATGCCCGATCGGCGCGCGTACGCCTTCGCGAGCTTCACGGCGCTCCTCTCGCCGCCGAGCGTGTCGTCGGAGCCGACCATGATGAGCAGCGGCAGCTCGGCGGGAAGCCCGCGCGCCGGGCGCCCCAGCAGCCGCATGGCGTCGCGGGTGCCGAACAGCTTCCGCAGCGGGACCTCGGTCGTGTACGGGTCGGCCATGAAGTCCGGCGCGACCTCGGGGTGACGGCTCAGCCACTCGACCGGCGTCGGACCGAGGTGCTTGTGCCGGGCGTTCAGGTCGCCGCCGTTCATGTCGAACAGCGTGCGGTACGCGGTGCCCGTGAGCACGACCGCGTCGTACTCGTACGGGTACCGGTTCAGGATGATCTGGGACATGAGCGAGCCCCACGAGTGCCCGAGCAGCACGAGCGGCACCTCGCCGCCCTCGGTCTCGCGGATGACGCCGGTGAACTGGTGCACGGCGTCGATCGTGGCGCGCAGGCCCCCCGGTCCGAGCCGGCCCAGGCGGTCGAGGTCGCCGCCGTGCTGCTCGAACCCGGTCTGTCCGTGCCCGCGGTGGTCGTCGGCCCACACCGAGTAGCCGGCCGCGTTCAGGGCCTGGACGAGCTCGGAGTAGCGCCCGATGTGCTCGCCGACGCCGTGCGCGAGCTGCACCACCGCGGTCGGCTCGGGGACCCGCCACGACTGGTAGTGGATGTGGACCCCGTGGGCGTCGGTGAACGTCGGCATGGGCACATCATGGCAGGCGCGGCATCCGCTGGACAGCACCGGGGCGACGGATCGTCGGCGCGCCGCCCCGCACGGGTCACGCGACGCGCGTGATCTCCACCGACACGAACAGCTCGGATGCCCCGGGGCCCGCGTACACGCCACGGAGCGGCGGCACGTCGCTGTAGTCGCGACCGCGTCCGACGAGCACGTGCCGGTCGCCGATCTCGACGAGGTTCGTCGGGTCGTAGCCGCGCCACTCCCCCGCGAACCACTCGACCCAGGCGTGCGACTCGCCCACGACGGTATCGCCGACGGATGCCTCGGGGTCGGGGTGCAGGTAGCCCGAGACGTAGCGCGCCGGGATGCCCGCCGAGCGCAGCGCGCCGAGCGCGACGTGCGCGATGTCCTGGCAGACGCCCTTGCGCTCGTCCCACGCCTCGGCGGCGGTCGAGTGCACCCCCGTGACGCCGCGCATGTACTCCATCGACCCGCCGACCGCGCGGCAGATCTCCAGCGCGGTCTCGCCGACCCCGCCGCCCTCGGCCTTGATGTCGGCGGCGAGCGTGCGCACCTCGGCGGGCGGCTCGGTGGCGGGCGAGCGTCCGCTCGCCTCGACGAGGCCCACGGTCGAGGTCGCGGCGGCCGCGAGCTCGCTCCAGCCGAGCTCGACGCGCGGCTGCGGGCGCGGGTGCACCTCGACGAGGCTCGTGGCCGTGACCGAGAGCTCCTGGTGGGGCGTCAGCACCTCGAACGTCGACACGCGCGTGCCCCAGTAGTCGAGGTAGGAGTGCTGGCTCGCCGTCGGGCGGATGTCGAGGCCCGCCTGCATGACGAACTGGTGGCCGTCGGAGTGCGGCAGCATGCGCGCCTCGTTGTACGACGCGGTCGCGGGCTCCGCGTAGGTGAAGCCCGTGCGGTGCACGATGCGGATGCGACTCATGAGACCTCTCCGATCCAGACGGGGACGACGCTCGTCGGGAAGTACCTGGCCCGGATGGCCTCGCTCGCCGACGAGGTCACCGCCTGCAGGTGCTCCATGTTGCCGGTGAGGTCGACGAGGATGTCGGCGATCGGCCGGTACTCGAGCTCGGAGCGGATCTGGCCGAGGAGGCGCCGCGCCTGGTCGGTCACGCCGACGCGCCCGGCGCGCGGGTCGATCTCGCGCAGCGACTCCTCGGCGCGGATGACGCTCGAGATGATCGAGCGCGGGAAGAGCCGGTCGAGCAGCAGGAACTCCGCCGCGGACTCGCTCGAGGGCACGCCGCGATAGCTGCGGAGGTAGGCCTCGTACCCGCCGCAGCTGCGGAGGATCGTGGTCCAGCTGGGTCCGCTCGCCTCGGTGAGCGAGCGCGTGGCGAGCAGGCGTGCGGTCATGTCGGCCCGCTCGATCGCGCGCCCGAGGGAGAAGAAGTGCCAGGCCTCGTCGCGGCTCGTGGCGGAGTCGACGACGCCGATCGCGAGCGCGGATCGATCACGCACCCACCGGAAGAACTCGTGGGTCTTGTCATGGGCGACGCGTCGCGGCATGCGGGCGTTCGTGTGGTTCAGCGCCTCCCACAGCTCGGTCGAGACGATCTCGCGAGCACGACGGGCGTTCTCGCGCGCGGCCCCTACCGAGTGCGCGATCGACGCCGGATGCTTCGGGTCGACCGCGAGCAGGGCGATGACGTCCTCGCGCCCGAGCGGCTCCTCGGACTGGGCCTCGCTCCCCATGACCGAGAGCAGTGCGCGGCACGCGGTGTCCTCGTCGATCCACGGATCCTCGAGAAGCAGTTGCAGGTGCACGTCGAGGATGCGGGCGGTGCCGTCGCTGCGCTCGATGTAGCGCCCGATCCAGAACAGCGATTCGGCGATGCGGCTCAGCATGATGCGCTCTCCCCGTCTGCGACGAGCGGATGCCGCGGCATCCGCTGCTGCTGTTGCTGTTGCTGCTGCTGCTGCTGTTGCTGGCGCACGGGCGCCTCCTCGTCCTGCGGCGACGCGGTGACCGGCGACGCCCGGTGCTGCGGTTCGGCGGAGGTCGCGACGACGGATGCCGCGGCACCGTGCAGGCCGACGGCCGGCGGCGTGTTCGGCGAGGCCTGATCGGCCACGAGCGCGCCGACGTTGCGGCTCGCCGCCGGCACGGTCGGCAGTCGCAGTCCGCCCGTGTCGGTGCGCGCCGAGGCGGACTCGAGCACCCAGGTGTCCTTCGACCCGCCGCCCTGGCTGGAGTTGACCACCAGGCGCCCCTCGGGCAGTGCGACGCGCGTGAGCCCGCCTGGCAGCACCCACACCTCGGTGCCGTCGTTGACCGCGAACGGCCGCAGGTCGGCGTGCCGCGGACGCAGGCCGTCCTCGACGAGGGTCGGGATCGTCGAGAGCTGCACCACGGGCTGCGCGATCCAGCCGCGCGGATCGGCCATCAGCCGCATCCGCAGTTCGTCGAGCTCGGCCTTCGAGGCATCCGGCCCGATGACCAGGCCCTTGCCGCCCGAGCCGTCGACCGGCTTCACGACGAGTTCGTCGAGGCGGTCGAGCACCTCGGCGAGCGCGTCGGGCTCCTCGAGGCGCCAGGTGTCGACGTTCGGGAGGATGGGGTCCTCGCCCAGGTAGTAGCGGATGAGGTCGGGCACGTACGTGTAGACGAGCTTGTCGTCGGCGACGCCGTTGCCCACCGCGTTCGCGATGGTGACGTGTCCGAGCCGCGCGGCGAGCATGAGCCCGGGCGCGCCGAGCACCGAATCGGGGCGGAACTGCTGCGGGTCGAGGAACTCGTCGTCGACCCGGCGGTAGATGACGTCGACCCTCGTCGGGCCGGCGGTGGTGTGCATCCACACGCGCCCGCCCGAGGTGAAGAGGTCGCGCCCCTCGACCAGCTCGACGCCCATGAGCCGCGCGAGCAGCGTGTGCTCGTAGTAGGCGGAGTTGTGCACGCCGGGGGTGAGCACGACGACGGTGGGATCCTCGATGCCCTCCGGGGCGCTCGCGCGCAGCGCCTGCAGGAGCTTGTTCGGGTACTCGCCGACCGGGCGCACGCGCATCGACGTGAAGAGCTCGGGCAGCGTCTGGGCCATCACGCGTCGGTTCGAGATGACGTAGCTGACGCCGCTCGGCACGCGCACGTTGTCCTCGAGCACGCGCCAGTCGCCCTGCTCGTCGCGGATCAGGTCGATGCCCGCGACGTGGATGCGCACGCCGTTGGCGCCCACGATGCCGGCTGCCTGCCGGTGGTAGTGCGTCGACGAGCTGATCAGGGCCGCCGGGATCACGCCGTCGCGCACGGCGAGCTGCGGGCCGTAGACGTCGGCGAGGAACCGCTCGAGCGCCCGCACCCGCTGCGCGACACCGGCCTCGGCGCGCACCCAGTCGTCGGCCGCGATCACGCGCGGCACGGCGTCGAGCGGGAACGGCCGCTCCTCCCCCGCGAAGTCGAACGTGACGCCCTGGGCGAGGTACGAGCTCGCGAGCGCCTCCGTCCGGCCGCGGAGCTCGTCCTGCGACATCCGGGCGAGGGCCGGGTAGAGCTCGCGATAGGGCTCGCGGACGGTGGTCGTGCCGTCGGGGAACATCTCGTCCCATGGGCGTCCCGCACGCCGTCGGCGCGCCTGGTTCCTGCCGCCCGTGGCGTATCCGTCGAAAAGGGTTGCCATGACCAGAGAATTCCACTCCGCGGTTTCCGGGCGGTTTCCATCGTGCGTCGCGCGCGCGGCATCCGCTCCGGCCCGGCCGTCGCGCCGCGGCATCCGCTCGCGCATTTGATTAGCAACACTAATGAGCTAGGCTAAGCATTCGTGACCACGATCTCAGAACAGGCGACCCAGGTGCGCCTCGCCGTCGTCCGGCTCAGCCGGCGCATCCGAGCCGAGAAGGCCGACGACCGCGTGACCGACAGCCAGATGACCGTGCTCATGCACCTGACGAAGCACGGGTCGATGACCCTCTCCGAGCTCGCCGAGGCCGAGCGCATCAGCGCCCCCTCGATGAACCGCACGGTCGACTGCCTCGAGACCGACGGCCACATCACACGCACGCCCGACGAGGGCGACCGCCGCAAGACGAACATCACCCTCACCCCGACGGGCGAGGGCATCGTCACCGCGACCGTCGGCGTGCGCAATGCCTGGCTCACCGAGCACCTGCGACACCTGACCGCCGACGAGCGCGCGACGCTCGTGGCGGCCGCCGAAATCATGGGGAGGCTCGTCACCGCGTGAGTGCGATGTTCCGATCCCTCTCGGGATTCAACTACCGCGTCTGGTTCATCGGCGCCCTCGTCTCGAACGTGGGCGGCTGGATGCAGGCGACGACCCAGGACTGGGTCGTCCTGACCGAGCTGACCCACAACAACGCCGCGGCCGTCGGCGCGACCATGGCGCTGCAGTTCGGTCCGCAGCTCGTGCTCGTGCCCATCACCGGCGCCGTGATCGACCGATTCGACCGACGCAAGGTGCTCCTCGTCACGCAGACGGTGCTCATGCTCCTCGCCGTCGGCCTCGGGCTGCTGCTGCTCGGCGGGCACGCGCAGCTCTGGCACGTCTACGGCTTCGCCCTCGCGCTCGGCATCACCAACGCCTTCGACGCGCCCGCGCGGCAGACCTTCGTCTCCGACCTCGTCAGCGGCCCCAACGCCTCGAACGCGGTGGCCCTGAACGCGGCCTCGTTCAACGCGGCCCGGCTCATCGGCCCCGCCGTCGCGGGCGGGCTCATCGTGCTCGTCGGCTCCGGCTGGGTCTTCATGATCAACGCCCTCACCTTCGTCGCCATGATCGCCGCGCTGCTCGTGATGCGCCGACGCGAGCTCATCGTGCACCCGAGAGCGCCACGCGCGGGCAACCCGCTCGTGCAGGGATTCCGCTACGTCGGCGGCCGCTCCGACCTGGTCATCGTCTTCGTCATCGTGTTCCTCGTGGGCGCGTTCTGCATGAACTTCCCGATCTTCTCCTCGACCATGGCCGTCCTGTTCGGCAAGGGCGCGGGCGAGTACGGCATCCTCTCCTCGATCCTCGCGATCGGCTCGCTCACGGCCGCGCTCCTCGCCGCACGGCGCGCACGGGCGAGGCTCCGCGTCGTGTTCATCAGCGCCGGCGCACTCGGCGTCGCCTCGCTCATCGCGTCGCTCATGCCCACCTACGCCACGTTCGCGGCCTCGACCATCCTCATCGGGTTCAGCACCGTGACGCTGCTGACCACCGCCAACGGGTACGTGCAGACGACCACCGATCCCGCGGTGCGCGGTCGCGTCATGTCCCTCTACGTCGCGATCCTCATGGGCGGCACGCTCATCGGGGCGCCGACCGTCGGCTGGGTCGCGGATGCCGCGGGTCCGCGCTGGGCGCTCGGCGTCGCCGCCGTCGCCGCCTTCATCGCGCTCGCGGTCGGCGTCGTGTGGCTCATGGTCGCCCGCGGCCTGCGCGTGACGCACATGCCGCAGCGGCGCTGGCGGTTCGGACTCGCGTGGGCCGCCTCCGCGGAGGCCATCGCCGAGGGCGACCGCGTGCAGGCGCCCGCGACGGGCTCCATCGGCTCGATCTCCGACCGCAACGACCCCGAGGACTTCTCCGACGAGGTCGCGATGACCTCGCCCATCCGACTGCCGAAGCTCTCGGGCCCCCGGGCGGATGCCGCGGGGCGGGCGGATGCGCCGGGCAGAGCGGCTGACGCGCACCAAGCCGATGCCTCGCGTCGAGCGGATGCCCCGGACCGGGAGTACGACGAACCTGCGGCCCGCCCTCGCTGAGGCCCGACCGCACTCCCGACTGGGCGGCGTCCCGGGCGCCCATCCGTCGCGGATGCACGATTCCCTGCCCTCGAAGGGTGCATCTGCGACGGATCGACCCACTCGGTCATCGGCCCGGGCCGCGGCGCAGCGTCAGATGACGCCGAGCGCCAGCATCGCGTCGGCCACGCGCGTGAAGCCGGCGATGTTCGCGCCGACCACGTAGTCGCCGGGCGCCCCGTACTCGTCGGCGGTCGCCGCAGTGCGCTCGTGGATGCCCGCCATGATCTCGGAGAGGCGATCCTCGGTGTGCTCGAAGCTCCAGGAGTCGCGCGACGCATTCTGCTGCATCTCGAGCGCGGAGGTCGCGACTCCGCCGGCGTTCGCGGCCTTGCCGGGGGCGAAGAGCACGCCCGCCTCGCGCAGCACCCGGATGGCCCCGGGCGTCGTGGGCATGTTCGCACCCTCGGCGACGGCGACGACACCGGCCGCGACGAGCTTCACGGCGTGCGCCTCGGAGAGCTCGTTCTGGGTCGCGCACGGCAGCGCCACGTCGATGCGCTCGTCACTCTCGATGTCCCAGACGGATGCCCCGGGCAGGAACCTCGCCCGACCGCCGCGCTCGTCGGCGTAGACCGAGATGCGCTCGCGGCGACGTTCCTTGATGTCGCGCAGCAGGTCGAGGTCGATGCCGGCGGGGTCGTGGATCGCCCCGGACGAGTCGGACGCGCCGACCACCCGCCCGCCGAGGGCGTGCACCTTCTCGATCGCGTAGACGGCGACGTTGCCCGAGCCCGACACGAGCACGCGCGCCCCGTCGAACGACCGCCCGCGGGTCGCCAGCATGTGCTCGGTGAAGTAGACGGCGCCGTACCCCGTGGCCTCCGTGCGCACGAGCGAGCCGCCCCACGTGACGCCCTTCCCCGTGAGCACCCCGGACTCGTACCGGTTGGTGATGCGCTTGTACTGGCCGAAGAGGAAGCCGATCTCGCGTGCGCCGACGCCGATGTCGCCAGCCGGGACATCCGTGTACTCGCCGACGTGGCGGTAGGCCTCGGTCATGAACGACTGGCAGAAGCGCATGATCTCGCCGTCGGACCGGCCCTTGGGGTCGAAGTCGCTGCCGCCCTTGCCGCCGCCGATAGGCATGCCGGTGAGCGCGTTCTTGAAGACCTGCTCGAAGCCGAGGAACTTCACGGTGCCGAGCAGCACGGTCGGGTGGAAGCGGAGGCCGCCCTTGTACGGGCCGAGCGCCGAGTTGAACTGCACGCGGAACCCGCGGTTGATGCGCACACGCCCGGCGTCGTCGACCCACGGCACGCGGAAGATGATCTGCCGCTCAGGCTCGCAGATGCGCTCGAGGATCGACGCCTGCACGTACTGCGGGTGTTTGTCGAGCACGCGACCGAGGGAGTCGAAGACCTCGCGCACGGCTTGGTGGAACTCCACCTCGCCCGGGTTGCGCTGCAGCGTCGCCGTGTAGACGTCTTCAATGGCAGTGCGGTTCTGCAACGCGCGCCCTCCTGTCGAACGGATGCCACGTGGTGCCTGTCGCGCGCGGCCCTCACCACACTATCCGGCCTCGCCGAGGGGCCCTCCCGTGTGACGGCCGGCCCGGATCGCGGACGTCAGGCGGTGCCGCGCGTGGACTCCCGCACCACGAGCTCGGGCTGGAAGACGACGTGCTCGTGCAGGTGGTCTTCGGCTCCGGATGCCACGGCGGCGGCCTCCTTGAGCAGCAGGTCGACCGCGGTGTAGCCGATGAGCGTCGCCGGCTGGCGGATCGACGAGAGCGGCACGACTGCCGCCGACGCGAAGTCGATGTCGTCGTAGCCGATGAGGGCGATCTCCTCGGGCACGCGCACCCCGCCCCGCATCGTCAGCGCCTGCAGCACGCCCATGGCGAGCAGGTCGTTGGCGGCGAAGATCGCATCCGGGCGATCGGATGCCGCCCGCTCGCGCACGATCTCGCCGGCGGCACGGCCCTGCAGCACCGTGAGCGAGTCGGTCGGGATGACCTCGAGCGTGGCATCCGACACCCGGTCGACCGCGCGCCGGGCGCCCTCGAGGCGGTCGGCGACCTGCTGCAACCCGGCCGGCCCGCCGACGAAGGCGATGCGCCGACGCCCGGTGTCGAGCAGGTGCGACACCGCGAGCTCCCCGCCGACGACGTCGTCGACCGCGACCGAGGAGAAGGCCCGGTCGGGCGACTCCCGGTCGACGAGGACGACCGGGGTGCCGCGCTCGCGCAGCCTGGCGAGGCGGGGCATGTCGTCGGCGAGCGGCGAGATGAGCACCCCGTGCACGCGCTGCTCCTCGAACAAGTCGAGGTACGCGCCCTCGCGCGTGGAGTTCTCGTCGCTGTTGCCGAGCAGCACGGTCATGTGCTCCTCGGCGGCGCGATCCTCCGCGCCGCGGGCGACATCCGTGAAGAAGGGGTTGCGCACGTCGAGCACGACGAGGCCGATGCTGCGACTGCGACCGGCCCGCAGCTGACGCGCGGCGTCGTTGCGCACGAACCCGAGCCGCTCGATCGCGGCCTGCACGCGCTCGACGGTCGCGGGCGCGACGATGTCGGGCCGGTTGAGCACGTTCGAGACGGTTCCGACCGAGACGGATGCCGCGGCCGCGACATCCTTCACACTGACGGCCACCGGACGCCCCTTCTGTTCGCTGCCGCGCCGTGTGCCGGCGCTCCGGCCATGATGTCAGGAATCCGTCGGAATGCGACGGAAGCGGACGCCCGACGACGGCGTGCATGCAGTGCGCGTCGTTCGCGGCCCCACCTGCGCGATCGGCGCTCGATCCCGCCGTGTTCGACCGGCAGCGAGTTCACAAGACCGATACATCCCCGAAAACCGGAGGGGTACCCGGGCCCGAGAGGATCGGTTTCTATCAACCGACAGAAACTCTCATCCCCTTTGGAGCCCCATGATCATCCTCGGAGTGGGCATCACCGTTCTCGCCGTCCTCGGCGTCGGCATCATCGTCGCCAAGAAGGTCGACGGAGACAGCGAGAACTTCCTCGTGGCCGGACGCAGACTCGGAGTGCCGCTGGTCGCGGTGTCGCTGACGGCCGCCGCCGTCGATGCGAACGCCACCGTCGGCAACACCGACCTCACCGCTGACTTCGGCTTCTGGTCGGGCGCGTCGCTCGCGATCGGCCTCGCGATCTGCCTCCTGCTCGCCGGCCTGTTCCTCGCCCGGCCGCTGAACGCGATGCGCCTCTACACGCTCGGCGACTTCTTCCGGGTCAGGTACGGGCGGGGCACCGAGGTGACGGCGAGCATCATCATGTCGTTCGCCTTCACGATCCTCCTCGCGGGCAACCTCGTCGCCTGCGGGTTCCTCATGGAACGGTTCGCGAACATCCCCTACGCGTGGGGCATCGTCCTCGTCGCCGCACTCGTCGTCGCCTACACGATCGCCGGCGGGCTCTTCTCCGACGCGTACACCGCCGCGATCCAGACGACGATCACCGTCGTCGCCGCCCTGGCCCTGCTCGGCTGGACGGCCCTCACGTTCGGCATCGTCATCCCCGAGGGCAAGGGGCCGCTCGACCTCGGCCAACTCACCGATCCGGCCCAGGGCGCCGCGATCAACTGGGCGACCCTCGTCGCGCTCGGCATCGGCGACCTCGTCGCCATCGACTTCATGCAGCGCATCTTCGGCGCACGCTCACCCGAGGTCGCGCGTCGTTCGTGCTTCACCGCAGCCGCCCTCACGGCCGGAATCGGCACGATCTTCGCGCTCGTGGCCCTCACCGCCTCGGCCGTGCTCGGACTCACCGCGGCGGACGGCCCCGTGCTGTACCAGCTCCTCGACGGCTGGGCGCCGCCACTGATCTCGATCCTCGTGCTCTCCGGCATCGTGGCGGCATCCTTCTCGACCGCGTCGGGCGCGATCCTGGCGACCTCGGCGGTCATCGTCCGCAACATCTTCAAGCTGCGCCGCACGACCATCCAGGGCGCACGGGATCCCCTGCTGACCTGGACCCGACTGGCGATGATCCCCATCGTCGTCGTCGGCGGGTTCGTGGCGATCAACGTCAGCCAGACGGGCGTCCTGCTCACCCTCGCCTTCGACCTCATGCTGGCGTGCCTCGCGGCGCCCTTCATCGCGGGCGTCTTCTGGCGACGTCCCGGCCGGGTCGCGACGCTCGTGTCGGCGGCGCTGGGTCTCGTCGTGCGCCTGACGCTGCTCGTGCTGCAGCCGACGATCTACGGCGTGCCGAACGACATCCTCTACGTGCCGAACGACCTGGTGACCTCGGACCTCGACGGCTGGGTGACCCTGATCGCGTTCGGCGTCAGCCTCGCCGCGTTCTTCCTCATCAGCTGGCTGAGCCCGCGCACCGAGGCCGAACTCGCCGACGAGCTCGCGGCCATCGAGTCGCTGCACGCTGAGCAGGCCGAGGCTCCGAGCGGCCGCGCCGAGGTGCCCGTGCCGGCCTGACACGCGCGACACGAGGCGGGGCGGGGCGGGGGTTTGTCCCCGCCCCCCCCGCCGGTCCGCCCCCGGCCCGCCCGCGGGCGGCATCCCTCCCCCCCGCCCCCCCGGCCCCCCCGCAGGGCCCGGCGGGGGGCGCGGGCGGGG
>NZ_JBPEJF010000014.1:0-14739 GCF_051016555.1 Agromyces sp. Marseille-Q5079
TCATCCCCTCCCCATCGAAGCCCCGGGACGCGCATCGCGGCCGGGGCTTCGGCCGTCTCCCCCTCCCCTGCATCGCGGCGTCCATGGTGACGCGAGCGTGCGGAGGGCCGGGTCAGTCGAGCCTTCCCTTCCTTGAAATAACTGGGATGACGCGTAGCGTTGTACTCGACAGACGCACAGATGATCCAAGGGAAGGTTGACCAGATGACCGACATCCAGACCGCACCGCAGACCGGTTCGACCGCCGATGTGGCAACGGGTGTGGCGCAGTTCCTCACGCCCGTGGTGCACGAACTCGTCGCACTCGCCGTGAACGGCAAGCAGGCGCACTGGCACGTCCGCGGAGCGAACTTCATCGCGGTGCACGAACTGCTCGATACCGTCGTCGACCACGCGCAGGAGTGGTCGGACACCGCCGCGGAGCGCGTGGTCGCCCTCGGCCTGCCGATCGACGGCCGCCTCGCGACCGTCGCCGCGAAGAGCGACGCAAAGAACCCCAAGCTCGGCTTCCTGCCGTACGACGAGGCGATCGCCGATGTCGTGGCGCAGATCGACGTCGCGACGCAGCGTGTGAACGCCGCCATCGAGGGGCTCGCGGAGCTCGACCCCGCCAGCCAGGACGTCGTCATCGAGATCCGGCGCGGTCTCGACAAGGACCGCTGGTTCCTCTCGTCGCACGTCGCCGTGAAGTAACGGCGCCGCAAGGGTGACGGGCTGACGGGCCCGGGTGCAGAATGGCCGCTATGGCGGCCGATGCATCCGGGCCCGAGCCGTTTCCCGAGGCCACGGGAGAGGCAGGCCCGGCGCGGCCGCTGACCGACGCGCAGAAGGCGCTGCGCGCGCAGATGCTCGCGACCGAGCACTGGAGCCTGCTCGCGTCCCGCTCCACGACGCAGAGCGAGGTGCTGACCCGCATCGCGATCTTCCTCACGCTCGTCTCGGCCGGGCTCGTAACCCTCGGCGTGCTCGGCAACGCGACCGCGTTCCGCGGCTGGTTCGGCGTCGCCGCGCTCGGCGTCCTCTTCCTGCTGGTCATCCTCGGCCTGATCACCCAGCTCCGCGTGTTCAACACCGCGACGGAGGACCTGGTCTACGTGCTCGCGATGAATCGGCTTCGCGCCGCGTACGTCGACCTCGATCCGGGCATCGAGCCGTACATCATGATGGGCACGGCCGATGACGCCGCCGGGGTCGACCGCACGTACTACGCGTACGCCGTCCGTTCCCGGTCGCAGGTGCTCGGCAGTTCGATGATGCTGATCCTCGTCGTGCACTCGGCGCTCGTCGGGCTCTTCGTCGGTGCGCTGGCCTACGCGATCGTCGGTTCCGTGGATCTCGCGATCCTCGTCGGTTCCGTCTTGGTGCTCGTGGCGTTCGCGCTGTGGATGGTGTGGGGATACCACGGCTACCGTCAGGTCCTCCGCCTGCACGAACCGTTGCGCAGAACGGGCGGCAGCGGCGCCGAGCACGGATCGTGACGCGCGTCGCCCGTCAGTCGTCTGCCGTCGGCCCCGAGGTCATCGCTGCAGCCAGGCCAGCACCGCCAGCACGCGGCGATGATCGGTGCCGGAATCCTCGAGGCCGAGCTTCTGGAAGATGGACGTGACGTTCTTCTCCACGGCGCCGACGCCGATGAACAGCTGCTTCGCGATGCCCGCGTTCGTGCGCCCCTCGGCCATGAGTGCCATGACCTCGCGTTCGCGCGGCGTGAGCGAGCCGAGCGGATCGCTGCGCCGTCCGAGGAGCTCGCGCACCACCAATGGGTCGAGGACCGTGCCCCCCTGGCTCACGCGCTCGACGGCGTCCTGCAGTTCATCGAGCGATGCGACGCGGTCCTTCAGGAGGTACCCCATGCCCCCCTCGCCCGAGGAGAGCAGCTCGTTCGCGTACGTGCCCTCCACGTACTGGCTGAGCAGCAGCACGCCGACCCGCGGCCGGCGTCGCCGGATCTCGATCGCGGCGCGCACGCCCTCGTCGCGGAACGTCGGCGGCATCCGCACGTCGAGCACCGCGACATCCGGCGCGTCCTGCTCGAGTGCGTCGAGGAGGGACTCGGCGTCGCCGTAGGCGGCGATCGTGTCGAAGCCGGCCTCGCCGAACAATCGCACGAGCCCCTCGCGGAGCAGCACCGAGTCCTCGGCCAGCACGATGCGCAGGGGCGTCCCCCTCGGGTCGGTCATGCCCCAAGCGTATCGAGGGGCGGATGCCGCGGTGCCGGCGCCGTGCCGACCCCGCGGCCGGATCTGGTGGGGCCCGGCGCCCGCCCTGCAACCCGGCCGCCGGACCGGACCCGCCTATTCGACCGACGGACCCCCCGTGGGCGCGGTGACGGGGACGAATGGGATGTGCGCCCCGATCGAGGTCGGCCCGCCGACCGGGCTGTCGACGACGAGGATGCCGTCGAGTCCGCGCACGCGCTCCTCGAGTCCGGCGAGCCCGTGGCCGGGCGCGAGCGTCGCCCCGCCGACACCGTTGTCCGTGACCCACAGGTCGATCCACCAGCCCGTGGGGCCGGTGTCGCGCAACGAGGCACGCAGCCGGATGCCGGTCGCATCCGCATGCTTGACCGCATTGGTGAGCAGCTCGGCCGCCACGAAGTACACGTTGCGCTCGATCGAGCCCGGGAGCACGGGCGGCACGGCATCCGCCGGGAGGCCGATCTCGACGGTCACCGGGACGACGCTTCGGGCGCCGAGCGATTCCAGTGCGGCGGCGAGCCCGCGGTCCTGGAGGATCGGCGGGGCGAAGCCGCGCGAGAGCGCGCGCAGCTCGTCGAGGGTCTCCCTGGCCTGCTCGCGCGCCTCGCCGAGCAGTTCGCGTGCGGCATCCGGATCGCGTTCGATGGCGCGCTCGATGCTCGCGAGGTCCATCTGCAGTCGGACGAGTCGCTGCTGCGGGCCGTCGTGGATGTCCCGCTCGAGGCGACGGAGCGAGGTGTCCTCAGCCTGGACGGCCGCGCCGCGTGAGGCGGCGAGGCGGCTGACCTCGAGTTCGAGGGCCTCGCTGCGCCACGCGCCGAGCACTCCGCGGGCGATCACCGAGTGCAGGGCCGTGAGGCCGAGGAAGACGAACGGCAGCGTGGCGAGGAAGATCAGCCCGACGACGAACTCGAAGGCCGACTCCCCGACGCGGGGATCGATCGCGAAGGAGTTGCCCGGGAACAGGAAGTCGAGCACGACGTCGTGGAGCCAGAACTCGCGGTCGTTCTCGGGGAGGTAGCGATGCCAGATCCATCCGGTCGTACCGCCGAGCGCGGCCGAGACCCAGGCGATCGTGAGACTCCACGTGACGACGCTCACGATCGGGTTGATCACGAGCGTGTGCAGGAAGTACAGCCAGTAGTGGCCATCGACGAAGGGGGCGAACAGCGCCCGCCAGAACCCCTCCTCGCGCCCACCCCGGTTCCAGACCGGCTGGGCGATCGCCGGCCGGCCGGCCCACCGCAGTCGCACGAGTTCGAGCACGCCGAATCCGCGCGACATGTAGAGCGCAGCGACCACGAGGAAGACGCCGAAGACGAGCGCGATCGTGCCGAGCCCCGTGAAGAAGACGGTGGAGACGAGCACGAGGCCGATGATCGCGATCGGCATCGTCAGGATGAGGAAGCCGAGTTGGCGCGGCACGGCCTTCCAGAGCGACCAGTAGCCGCGGCGCTCGGGCGCGGCATCCGACGCGGTGGCCGGCTGCGCGGTGACGGTGTCAGTGCTCATGATGGGTTCCCTCGGTCATCGTCGCACGCTGACCGGGCTCGACGACGGCGAACTGCCCCATCATCCCCTGATCCTCGTGCCACAGCAGGTGGCAGTGGTACATGTACGGCGTGTCGGCGTCGGCGTAGTCGTCGAAGCGCATGAGCAGCTCGTACTCGGTCTCGGGCTCGGCGAAGATGGTGTCCTTCCACCCCGCGAGTTCCGGCGGCGGCGCCTGGCCGTCGACGGACGCGACGCGGAACTGCACGTCGTGCACGTGGAAGCTGTGCGGCACCGCGTTGGAGTTCTCGACGACCCACCGCTCGAGCGTGTCCACCGTCACGGTCTCGTCGATGCGCCCCATGTCCATCGCCTCGCCGTTGATCTCGAAACTGTCGCCGAGGTCGAAGTGCCGGGTCGTGACGACGTCGGTCGGGTCGAAGTCGTCGATCTCCGCCAGCGTCGCGGGCGCGGATGCCGCGGGCGCGAGTTCGTCGGCGGCGCGCACCTCGAGCACGTCGAAGGCGTCGCTGCCGCCGTTCATGCTCGCGACCACGGGCTCGAGCCCGGCGATCCCGGGGGTCATCCGCGACTGGAGCATCACGCGCTCCCCCGGCGTCATCCGCACGAGCACCTCGGCGCGCTCGCCGGGCGAGAGCCGGACGTGGTCGAGCTCGGCGGGCGCCTCGAGCAGCCCGCCGTCGGTGCCGATGAGCTCGATGGGCCGCTCGTCACTCCAGGAGAACGCGTACGAGCGCGCCGTCGACGCGTTCAGGAGGCGGAGGCGCACGAGTTCGTCGGCCACGTCGACGTACGGGTGGCGGGTGCCGTTCACGATGAGCTCGTCGCCGAGGCCGCCCGCGTAGCCGCGCTGCGCGTCCTCGCGGCGTCCGTCGGCGGAGAAGCCGGCGTCCTGCACGATCACGGGGACGTCGTCGACGCCGTACTCAGCGGGGAGTCCGAGCGAGCGCTCCTGCTCGTCGTGCAGCAGGAACATCCCGGCCAGGCCCATCGCGACGTGCGATTCCGTCTCCCCGTGGGGGTGCGGGTGGTACCAGAGGGTGGCGGCGGGCTGGTCGATGGGCCACTCGGGCGACCATGTCTCGTGCGGGGCGACCATCTGGTGCGGGCCGCCGTCCATCTCCGCAGGCAGGTGCATGCCGTGCCAATGCACCGTCGTGGGTTCGTCGAGCGAGTCCGTCACCTCGACGCGCACGCGCTCGCCGCGGTCGGCGACGAGCGTGGGCCCGAGGTAGCTGCCGTTGAACCCCCAGGTCTCACTCGCCACGCCCGGCGTGAACTCGGTCGTCCCGGACTGCGCCTCGAGCGAGAAGACCCGGGTTCCGTCGGCGTCGACGTGGGACTCGGCGAGCGGCGGGATCGCGAGCGGGGTGTCGAACGGGGTGTCGCCGATCGTGTCGACCGGCCCCGGTGCGACGATGCCGCATCCGGCGAACGCGAGGGCGACGAGGCCGCCGGCGGCCAGGGTCGAGAGGGTGGCGAGCGTGGCCTTCGGGCGACGGATTCGGGCACCGCGGGTGCGTGCGTCTGGAACCATGACCCCAGCCTCGCGAACCGCGTCGGCGCACCACAGCCGGCGGGCGCCCGGATCACGTCGGGGGTTTTCCCCCGGTTCTCAGGCGCCGAGCGTGTCGTGCGTGAATCGCCCGGCGAGCGCGGTAGCCGCGACCGGCATCGTCCGCAGATCGTCGGCCGATGCCGCGAACGGGTCCCGTTCGATCACGGCGAGGTCGGCGACCTGCCCGCCGCGCACGGTGTGTCCCGCGCCCGCGGTCGACGCCGCGAGGGCGACTCGTGCCTCGATCGCCTGCTCCGGATGCCAGGGCTCGCGTCCGTCGCGGGTGCGGCCGACGGCCGCGGCGATCGCGACCCACGGGTCGAGTGGGGCGACGGGCGCGTCGGAGCCGAGCGCGAGTTCGACGCCCGCCGCCGCGAGCTCGGCGAGCATGAACGCACGCCCGGTGCGGCCGGGCCAGTACAGCTCGGCGACGTCGCGGTCGTCCATGGCGTGTTCGGGCTGCACGCTCGCGACGACCCCGAGTCGTGCGAATCGCGCGACGTCGTCGTGGCGAAGCAGCTGCGCGTGCTCGATCGAACCGCGGAGCCGCCGGCCGGGGCCGCCGACCTCCTCGTACGCGTCGAGCACGCGGGCGTTGGCGCGGTCGCCGATGGCGTGCACCGCGGGCACGAGACCGGCATCGACCGCCCTGCGCATGAGCGGGACGAGCTCGTCGTACGGGACCGTGGCCAGCCCGAAGGCGTGATCGTGCCCCTCGAGGCCCGGGTAGGGGTCGAAGCACCAGGCGGTGCGCGTGTTGAGGGATCCGTCGGTGATGACCTTGTAGCCGCCGACGGTCACGAGCCCGTCGGTGCCGGGAACGGCCTCGCCGGTGCGGAGGCCCTCGACGATCGCCCGGTCGAGGTGCTGCGTGTAGACGCCGAACGAGACCCTGAGCGAGCGGATGCCGCGCGCGGCGCGGCGCGCCCAGTCGTCGCGGTTCCAGCGCATCTCGTAGTCGGTGATGCCGACCACGCCGCGCTCGGCGGCACGCGCGGCCGCCTCGCCCACCCAGGTGTCGAGCACGTCGTCGGCGAGATCGTCGAGCTCGCGGACGAGGGCGAAGCAGTCGTCCTCGCGGAGCACCCCGGCGTCGCCGACGAGCCCGGCCACGCCGTGCCGCCTCGCCGCGGCGGAGTTCAGCCAGCAGGCGTGGAGGTCGGCGGAGACGAGCACGACCGGCACCTCGCCCGACACGGCGTCGAGGCCCGACCGGGTGGGCGCGTCGGACCACAGCCCGTCGCGATAGCCGAAGCCGACGACCTCGGCGTCTCCACGGGCGACGGACGCCGCGACCAGCACAGCGGCCGCCGCAGCCGAGGTCGCGGAGGCCAGGTCGAGCCGCCGCGAGACCATGGCCCACTGCGAGGCGTGCACGTGCCGATCATGGAGCCCCGGCACCACGAAGCGTCCGTCGAGCTCGATGCGCCGCAGCGCCGGGCCGGCACTCGAACGCGCCGTGGCCGCCGAGGTCGCCGGGCTGATGGAGGCCACCACGCCCGCGTCGAGCACCAGGTCGACGGGGCCGTCGGCCCCGGGCAGGCGCGCACCGGCGAGGAGGACCGGCTCGGCGGCATCCGCTCGCTCGGTCACGCCTGGCACCGCGGACACCAGTAGAGCTTGCGGGCGCCCATCTCCTCGAGCACGATGTTCGTGCCGCAGACCCGGCACGGCAGCCCCTCGCGCTTGTACACCCAGTGGCGGTCTTCACGGCTCGCCATCGCCGCACGGTACGCCTCGGGGTCGAGGTCGTCCATGGTCATCATCTGGCCCGTCTCGACGCCGATCGCGAGCAGCTTCGCCCAGTCGCGCCAGAGGCCCCGTGCGAGCTCCTCGGGCACGAGGCGGCCGGGCGTGTGCGGGTTCAGGCGCGCACGGAACAGCAGCTCCGCCCGATACACGTTGCCGATGCCGGCGACGACGTTCTGGTCCATGAGGAGCAGCCCGATCGGCGTCGGCTTGCGACGGACCACCCGGGTGAAGCGCTCCTCGGAGTCGGGGCCCGGATCGAGCAGCGGATCGGGGCCGAGCTTCGCGACGATCGCCTCGACCTGGGCCGGGTCGAGCACCTCGCAGGCGGTCGGGCCGCGCAGGTCGGCGCAGACGGTCTCGGTGAGCAGGCGCACGCGGACCTGTCCGATCGGTTCGGGCGGGAAGCTCGTCGGCTCGGCGCCCGGCTTCTCGGACTCCGACATGCGGAGCCGGGTGCGACGGGGCGCGCCGATCGACGTGATGGAGTTCTCGCCCGCCGAGTCGAACACGACGGCGTCGGGGTTCGGTCCCTCGAGGAACGTGCCGCGCTGGTTCGTCTGGCCCATGCGCCCGTTCGCGGAGGCGATCGTGGCATCCATCAGGATGTCGCCCGCGAAGTCCCACGCCCCGTACATGCCGAGGTGCACGCGCAGCCACCGATCGCCCTCGAAGCCGAGGAACATCTGCTTGCCGACGGCCCGGGCGTCGGTGACGCGTCGCCCGTCGAGGTCGGCCGCCCCTTGCGCGAACCGCCCCTGCGGGCTCGAGGCGCGCACGACGTGGCCGACGAAGTTGCGTTCGAACTGCCGCGTGATGCGATGGACGGAATGGCCTTCGGGCACGCGCGTCTACGCCTCGGTCGGGCGGTTCACACCCTTGCCGGCGATGTCGCCGGTCGTCTCGTACTCCGCGAGCTGCGCGATGCGGCGCGCGTGACGCTCGTCGCCCGAGAACGGCTCGGCGATGAAGGCGTCGATGTAGCGGATCGCCTCCTCGACCGTGTGCTGGCGGGCGCCGATCGAGATGACGTTGGCGTCGTTGTGCTGGCGCGCGAGGATCGCGGTGTCCATGCTCCACACCAGGGCCGCGCGGATGCCGCGCACCTTGTTCGCCGCGATCTGCTCGCCGTTGCCCGAACCGCCGAACACGATGCCGAGCGCGTGCACGCCCTGGGCCTGGTCGGCGGCCACGGCGAGCGCGGCGTTGATGCAGAAGGCCGGGTAGTCGTCGAGGGCGTCGTACTCGACGGGGCCGTGGTCGAGCACCTCGTGGCCGCCGTTGGTCAGGTGGTCGACGAGCGTACGGCTGAACTCGAGGCCGGCGTGGTCGGTCGCGATGTGGATGCGCATGCGCCAAGTCTAGGGATTCGCCACCCACGTGAGCGCACGCCCGTGAGGCTGCGCCCAGGCGACCTGCACGCCGTCGAGGGCGAGCACGAGATCGACGCTGTCGTTCTCGACATCGTCGCGCACGCGGATGCCGGGGAACACGGACCTGCCCTCGCAGGAGAGCCAGTGTCCGGGCAGGTCGCGCATCTGCCGGGCGAAGCGCTCGCGCCCCGCCTCGTCGAGGTACATGAGCACCGCGGTGTGGAGGACCACGAGCGTGGCGTCGGCAGGGGCGGATGCGGCGAGCGCGGCCACCTGCTCGTTGAGGTCGCCGCCGACGAGGTGCGGCGGGTTCCGCGCGGCTATCCGGGCGGCGGCTCGGAGCCGGGTGCGACGGTCCTCGTGCTCGGGCCAGACGAGGGCGTCGAGCCAGTCGACGTCGGCGGGCGAGCGCACATCGAGGGGGTTCAGGTCGATGCCCGCGCGCCAGACGATCTCGGGGAGGCGTTCGGGCACCGGGGCGGGCGTGCCGCCGCGGAAGGCGCAGTCGAGCTCCACGGTGCTCGGGCCGTCGGCCGGGTCCAGTCGCGGGTGCCCCGTGTACCGGTAGCTGTAGCGGTCGGGGTACAGACAGAGGCCGGCCGAGGCGCCGACCTCGAGCAGTGCGATCGGTCCGTCGATGGCTCCGAGCGCGGGCAGGTGCAGCGCGCACCGCGCGGCCTCGTTCGTCTGCGTCGCATGGGTGAGCGCCACCTCGCGGACGTCGCTCCAGTGCGCGGCGAGCCAGTCGGCGAATGCCGGGTACGGCCCTGGCTGCGCACCGAGCAGGCGTGCCGCGGAGAAGACGAGGTTCGGCTGCCGCTTGGACGCGGGCAGCTCGTCGATGAGGCGCAGCGTCGCGGCATCCGTGGCGACCCCCGCGGCCCAGGCCTCGTAGGTGGCGGACATCCCGCGCGCCTCGACCTCGGCGAACGATCGATACCGCTCGGCGGTCGACGCCGAGGCATCCGTGCTGGTTGGCATGGCGTCACGCTACTCCGGCCCGTGGCGACACCGCAGCGCGCGGGCCGGTCATCCCGTCCTCGCAGTCAGGAGCGCCCGCCCTCGCGTACAGGAGATCGTCGGCCGACACGCCGTAGAATCTTCGGATGCCCTCCGACGCCCCTGCCTCCGTCAGCGCGCCCACGATCGACGCGCGCGATCTCGAGACCACGCTGAGGGTGCTGGCCGCGCTCAGCGAGCTCGATCAGGACGACCCCGACTTCGAGACGGTGCGGCACGCGACGGCGAAGATGTTCAAGGCGGTCAAGGTCGCTCGGCGGCTCGAGAAGCGTCGCGTCGTCCAGGACGCCGACCGCGCGGTCATCGCGGCGACCGCGACCGGGGCGCCGACCCGCATCGACGACGAGACCCGCGGTGCCGACCTGGTGAGCGGCACCGACGCCCGCACGGCCGGCGAGCTGCAGGTCGCGCGTCCCTGCTACATCTGCAAGCAGCGGTACACGCTCGTCGACGCGTTCTACCACCAGCTCTGCCCGACGTGCGCCGCCATGAGCCACGCCAAGCGCGATGCGCGCACCGACCTCACGGGCCGGCGCGCCCTGCTCACGGGCGGTCGCGCGAAGATCGGCATGTACATCGCGTTGCGCCTCCTGCGGGACGGCGCGCACACGACGATCACGACGCGGTTCCCCCGGGATGCCGCGCGGCGCTTCGCCGCCATGCCCGACGCGGGCGACTGGCTGCACCGGCTGCGGATCGTCGGCATCGACCTGCGCGACCCCGCCCAGGTCATCGCGCTCGCCGACGACGTCGCGGCGCAGGGGCCCCTCGACATCCTCATCAACAACGCCGCGCAGACCGTGCGCCGCTCCCCCGGTTCGTACTCCCCCCTCGTCGAGGCCGAGTCCTCGCCGCTGCCCGACGGACCCATGCCCGAGCTGGTGAGCTTCGGCCACACGAACGACGCCCACCCGCTCGCGCTGGCCGACTCGGTGTCCAGCCATCCGGTGCTCTCCTCCGGGCTCTTCGCCGGCACGATGACCGCCGACGACCTGACGGCGCTCGCGCTCGCGCCGGGGTCGAGCTCGCTCGCCAGGCTCGCGGACCGCACCGCGATCGACGCCGGGGGCCTCGTGCCCGACCTCCACCACGAGAACAGCTGGAGCGCGGTCGTGCAGGACGTCGACCCGCTCGAGATGCTCGAGGTGCAGCTCTGCAACACGACCGCGCCGTTCATCCTCGTGAGCCGCTTGCGGGCGTCGCTCGCGGCCTCGTCGGCGCGCCGCACCTACGTCGTGAACGTCTCGGCCATGGAGGGCGTGTTCAGTCGCGGATACAAGGGCCCGGGGCATCCGCACACCAACATGGCGAAGGCGGCGATGAACATGCTGACGCGCACGAGCGCGAAGGAGATGCTCGCCGACGGCATCCTCATGACGAGCGTCGACACGGGCTGGATCACGGACGAGCGGCCGCATCCGACGAAGGTGCGCCTCGCCGAGGAGGGCTTCCACGCCCCGCTCGACCTCGTCGACGGCGCGGCTCGGGTCTACGACCCGATCGTGCGCGGCGAGGCCGGCGAGGACGTCACCGGCGTGTTCCTGAAGGACTACTCGCGCGCCGACTGGTGACGCATCACCCGGCGACCCCGCGGCGCCATCGAGCATCCGAGGCCGCCCGCGTTCTGGGGGCTTCGGCGGCTCCGACGCCAGCGTAGGCTCGCGCACGCGGGCCTGCCGCGCCGGATCGAGGCCGGATGCTCATCGTCATCGTGTGCGGTGCACTCCTCGCCGTCGGCATCGTGCTGATCGTCGCCTGGGGCGGTGAGCCGCTCGTCGCGCCCCGCCTCGACGGCGTCCCCGCAGGCGGTGCGATCGCCGCCGCCTCCGGCATGCGCCGGCATGCGCTGGGCCTTCGCACCTACCTCTGGTGGGCGACGCTGTTCACGGTGATCGCGACGGCCTCGACCGTGCTGATCGTCGGCGCGGGCGGTCGGCTCGTCATGCGCGCGCTGGCGATGACCTCGCCCGAGGCGACCGGTCGGATCACCGAGGCGCAGGCCACGGTCGGCGAGATCTCGCCGGAGGGCACGGCGACGTACCTGCTCTTCGGTGCGCTGCCGTTCGCCTTCGCCTCCGCGCTGCTGTACCTGATCGTCGAACCGTGGCTGCCGCGCGGGCGGCTGGGCGGTCCGGTCTTCGGCGTGACCGTCTTCATCGCGGTCTCGCCGTTCGTCGACCCGCTCCGGGCCGAGAACATCGACTTCGACCTCGTCGGCCCCGGGTGGCTGGCCATCGCCCTGTTCGGTGCGCTCTCGGTGGCGCAGGGCGCGGCGCTCGCCGCCATCGCCGGACGTCTCAGCCGGAGCCTGCCGATCGTGTCGCGGCACGACTGGGCGCCGACCGCCGTCGGCCTCCTTCCCGCGGTCGTGCTCCTGCCGGTCGGCGCCCTGCTCGCCATCGGCGCCCTCGTCGCATTCGCGCTGCCCCGCCTCGTGCCCGACGTGCTGGCGATGCTCGCCTCGCGCGGGGGCGTGACCGCCGGCCGCGTGCTGCTCGTCCTCGCCGTCGCCCTCGCGCTCCCGGCCTTCGCGGCCGCGACCGGCTCGATCTGGGTCCGGTGAACGGACCCGGTCGTCGAAGCCCCCGAGGGATAGGCTTGTTCGCGTTGCCCGCGGCCACGAGCCGCGCAGATATCCGCGAAGGAGCCCACGTGCCTGGAGAGAACCTCACCCGATCCGAAGCCGAGGAGCGCGCGGCGCTCGTCACGGTGCACGACTACGACGTCGTGCTCGACGTGACGGTCGGCCCCGAGGTGTTCAAGTCGACCACGACGGTGCGGTTCGACGCGACCGCCGGGGCGTCGACGTTCATCGACGCGATCACCGCGGCCGTGCACTCGGTCACGCTCAACGGCGTCGAGCTCGACCCCGCCGAGGTCAGCGACGGCGTCCGCATCCAGCTGCCGAACCTCGCCGCGCAGAATGAACTGGTCGTCGTCGCCGACGGCCGCTACATGAACACCGGCGAGGGCCTGCACCGCTTCGTCGACCCCGTCGACGGCGAGGTGTACCTCTACACGCAGTTCGAGGTGCCCGACTCGCGCCGCATGTTCGCGGTGTTCGAGCAGCCCGACCTCAAGGCCGCGTTCCGCTTCACGCTCACGGCTCCCTCGCACTGGGAGGTCGTCTCGAACCAGCCGACGCCCGAGCCCGAACTGCACCCCTCCGGCCGCCGTGCCGACGACGTCTCCACGGCGACGTGGGCGTTCGAGCCCACCCCTCGCATCTCGAGCTACATCACGGCCCTCATCGCCGGCCCCTACGCCGTCGTGCGCGACGAGCTGACGAGCGCCGACGGCCGGGTCATCCCCCTCGGCGTGTTCAGCCGCAAGAGCCTCTCGCAGTACCTCGACGCCGACTACATCTTCGAGAAGACGAAGCAGGGCTTCGAGTACTTCGAGGCGAAGTTCGGCGTGCCGTACCCCTTCGCCAAGTACGACCAGCTCTTCGTGCCCGAGTACAACGCGGGCGCCATGGAGAACGCGGGCGCCGTGACCTTCACCGAGGTCTACGTCTTCCGCTCGAAGGTCACCGACGCGATCAAGGAGCGCCGCGTCGTCACCATCCTGCACGAGCTGGCGCACATGTGGTT
The DNA here is from genome assembly GCF_051016555.1 of Agromyces sp. Marseille-Q5079. Lineage (NCBI taxonomy): Bacteria > Bacillati > Actinomycetota > Actinomycetes > Micrococcales > Microbacteriaceae > Agromyces > Agromyces sp. Marseille-Q5079. The sequence continues at coordinate 13,004 of NZ_JBPEJF010000014.1, forward strand.
CGGCGACCTCGTCACCATGAAGTGGTGGAACGACCTGTGGCTGAACGAGTCGTTCGCCGAATGGGCGTCGACCATCGCCACCGCCGAGGCCACCGAGTGGACCGAGGCGTGGACCACGTTCAACTCGATGGAGAAGAGCTGGGCGTACCGCCAGGACCAGCTGCCGTCGACCCACCCGGTCGTGGCGACCATCACCGATCTCGAGGACGTGCTCGTCAACTTCGACGGCATCACCTACGCCAAGGGCGGTTCGGTGCTCAAGCAGCTCGTCGCCTGGGTCGGCATCGACGCGTTCTTCGCGGGCGTCTCCGCGTACTTCCAGAAGCACGCGTGGGGCAACACGACCCTCGCCGACCTGCTCGCCGAGCTCGAGGTCGCGAGCGGCCGCGACCTGTCGGAGTGGTCGAAGCTGTGGCTCGAGACCTCGGGCGTCAACACGCTGCGTCCCGAGATCACGACGGATGCCGACGGCGCGATCACCTCGTTCGCCGTGCTGCAGTCCGCCCCGGCCGACTACCCCACCATCCGCCCGCACCGTCTCGCGATCGGCTTCTACAACCTCGTCGGCGGCAAGCTGGTGCGCGAGCACCGCGTCGAGCTCGACGTCGACGGCGAGCGCACGGATGTCGCGGAGCTGGTCGGACTCGGACGCCCCGACCTGGTGCTCCTGAACGACGACGACCTCGCCTACGCGAAGATCCGCCTCGACGAGGCCTCCCACGGGGTGGCGCTCGCCAATCTCAGCGCGATCGAGGACCCGCTCGCGCGCGCGCTCGTCTGGAGCTCGGTGTGGGATGCCACGCGCGACGGCGAGACCCGCGCCAGCGACTACCTCGCGCTCGTGCTCGGCAACATCGCGAGCGAGACCGAGTCGACGACGCTCCGCATCGTGCTCGCCAACGCCGTGCTCGCGGCGAGCGCCTACACCACGCCCGAGCGCCGCACGGGGGCGCTGCACGCCGTGGCCGACGGCTACTGGCGCCTCGCGCAGGAGGCGGAGGCCGGCAGCGACGCGCAGTTCCAGTTCGTGATCAACTTCGCCGGCATCGCCGAGCACGGCTCGCACGTCGACGACCTCGCCGCCCTGTTCGCGGGCGACCTGCAGCTCGACGGCCTGGAGATCGACACCGACCTGGGGTGGAAGCTGCTCACCGCGCTCGTGGCGGCCGGCCGCGCGGGCGACGCCGAGATCGACGCCCGCCTCGCCGAGGACAACACGGCGACGGGCCTGCAGTCGGCGTCGCACGCGCGTGCGGCGATCCAGACCGTCGACGGCAAGGAGCGGGCATGGGCGTCGCTCGTCGACGTCGACACCGCGACGAACACGGTCGTCCGCGAGACGGCGGCCGGGTTCCTCCGCGCGACCGACCCGGCGCTGCTCGAGGCGTTCGTCGAACGCTACTTCGGCATGCTCGAGCGCATCTGGGACGAGCGCAGCTACGCGATCGCCGAGAAGCTCGTCGACGGGCTCTACCCGTCGCCGCTCGCGAACCGGGCGCTGGCCGAGGCGAGCCGCGCCTGGCTCGACGCGCATCCCGACGCGCCCGCCCTCCGACGTCTCGTCATCGAGCGTCTCGCGGGCGTCGACCGGGCGCTCGTCGCCCAGGCTCGCGACGCGCAGCAGGGCTGATCCGCCGGATTCGGGGCGGGACCCGCTGTGGCGCGCGGCGACGCCCCCCCCCGCCCCCCACCACTCCCCCGCGCGAAGCTCCCCTGCGGCCCACCACCGAAACGGG